>NZ_LR698973.1:2335516-2339724 GCF_902381825.1 Pseudocoprococcus catus | reverse complement strand
AGATTATCTTGTTAAAGCCAACCAGATCAGCTTACCGGTAGGAGACCGCAAGAAATTGGGGGCCCTGTTCCATGTTGTCAGCGATATCGAACGTGTCGGTGACCATGCAGAGAATATTGCAGAAGATGTTGAGAAGTTGATTGATATGAAAGAAGATATTAATGGCATGGCCGGAGATGAGATCCGCAGAATGCAGGAGATGACGGTGAAGATTCTTCATCTTTCGATGGATATGTTCAATCTTGAAGATGAAAGCCATCTTCAGGAAATTCTGGATCTGGAGAATGCCATTGATGCGAAAGAGCGTGAGCTTCAGGATTTACATGTCAAGTGTCTGACAAAAGGCGAATGCAGTGCTCAGGTGGGTATGATGTTTTCGGATTTAGCTTCCAATCTTGAACGAGTTGCGGATCATGCAACGAATATTGCATTTTCAATTTTGGAAGAAGATCCGGAAGGAGATAAGCCTCCAAAAGTCGAACTTGCGTAATACAGCATTGAGAATCAACGGATAGAAATTCAATACAGAATAGGAAATACCTGAGGGAAATGAATGAACACAGTATCTCTCAGGTATTTTTACGCCTGATTTTGTACTGTACAGATAAAAGAAAAGCTATTATAATAGGAAGAGAAAATTATATGAGATAAGAATAAATATTCGGAGGATGCAGAGAATGTCTGATGATAAACAGAATAGAAATACAAGACAGAAATCGATGATTCTTGAATATCTCAAAGACAGACAGGACACTCATGTCCGTGCAGAAGACATTATTCATGATCTGAATGCAGGTGAAGAACGGGTTGGCAAGACAACCGTATACAGAGTTCTGAAGTCTTTGGAGACAGAGGGGAAGATTCGTAAGTATACATTAAGTGAAAAGTCACCGGCCTGCTATCAGTTCAGCGGCGGGCATCCTGAATGCAGACATCATTATCATCTGATGTGCAGTGAGTGCGGCAGACTGATTCATTTTGAAAGTGAACACATGCGGCAACTGGCAGATGAAATGATGGCGAAAGAGGATTTCGCAGTGGATGAGAGTAAGACTGTTTTTTATGGCTGCTGCGGTGAATGCCGCAGGAAGATACAGAATGGAGAAGAAGATGAAGATAGATAGTTTGATTTTTGATTTAGATGGTACACTCTGGGACTCTTCAGAGGGAATAGTTACTACATGGGCGCTTGTTTTGGAACATTATCCGGAGATTCACAAGAAAGTGACAGCGGAGGAATTAGCTTCCAATTTCGGCTTACCCCTTGATCAGATAGCACGCAATATGTTTCCTGAACAGACAGAAGCACAGAGAATGCGTCTGATGGATGAATGCTGTGAACAGGAGAATATTTATTTGGCAGAACATGGCGGTATTCTCTACCCGAAGCTGGAAGAGACCTTGCAGAAGCTTTCAGAGAAATATCCGCTGTTTATTGTCAGCAATTGTCAGGATGGCTATATCCAGAGCTTTTACAGCGGCAATCACACAGCGAAGTACTTTAAAGACTGTGAATGTATCGGTGTGACCGGCAAATCCAAAGGAGCAAACATCCGCCTGGTCATGGAAAGAAACGGACTCAAATCTCCGGTCTACATCGGTGATACCCAGGGAGACGCCGATGCAGCTGCACAGGCCGGTATTCCATTCATTTACGCCGCCTATGGTTTTGGCCAGGTCAAAGCCTTCGATGCAGAAATTCACACCTTTGAAGAACTGCTTGATATCGTGGAATAAGCAGAACTATATCTGAATGGATTCAAAAAGAGTTATTCGAACACAGGTGCTTCAACGTCGGCCGGTACTTAGGCAGTGTATTGTACTGCCTTATGTACCGCTACCAGACGTTGGCAACGAGAGTGTGCCTGTGTTGAATAACTCTTTTTGAATCCATATATTGTTTCAGAAGCCGCACTGCATTATTCTGTCATGCGGCAGTCTTATTTATGATTTAAACGTTAAAGCGGAACAGAATCACGTCGCCGTCTTTGACAACATATTCCTTGCCTTCCATACCAACAATGCCTTTTTCCTTGGCAGCAGAGAGACTTCCGTTATCAAGAAGATCCTGATAGTTGACAACTTCGGCTTTGATGAAACCACGTTCAAAGTCTGTATGGATCTTGCCGGCAGCCTGTGGGGCTTTTGTACCTTTCTTGATCGTCCATGCACGGCACTCATCTTCGCCGGCAGTAAGGAAACTGATCAGACCAAGCAGACTGTAGCTTGCTGCCACCAGTTTGTCAAGACCGCTGGAGGAAACACCCAGGTCTTCCAGGTATTCCTTCTTCTCATCGTCATCAAGGTCAGCTAATTCCTGTTCGATCTGAGCACAGATAACAAAAACTTCAGCGCCTTCTTCCTTAGCCATTTCTCTTACCTTGGCAACATGTGGATTGGATGCGCCGTCATCAGCCAGATCATCTTCAGCTACGTTGGCAGCATAGATAGTTGGCTTTGCAGTCAACAGGTTGTAATTCTTAAACCAGATCTGTTCGTCCTCATCGTCAGATACTTCAAATGTTCTTGCCATCTTGCCGTCTTCAAGATGCGCCTTGACAGCCTGAGTCAGTTCAAGCTCTTTGGCATAAGCCTTATCCATCTTTGCCTGTTTGGCAATCTTGGCAATTCTGCGCTCAAGAATCTCGATATCAGAGAAAATCAATTCCAGGTTAATCGTCTCAATGTCTCTGGCAGGATCAACAGAACCGTCAACATGAATAATGTTGTCATCTTCGAAACAGCGGACAACATGGACGATAGCATCTACTTCACGAATATTGGCAAGGAACTGATTGCCCAGACCTTCACCTTTGCTGGCACCTTTTACAAGGCCTGCAATGTCCACAAATTCGATAGTGGCAGGTGTTACCTTCTTTGTGTGATACAATTCACCGAGTTTCACAATTCTTTCATCCGGAACAGCAACAATACCTACGTTTGGGTCGATAGTTGCAAACGGATAGTTGGCAGACAATGCGCCGGCTTTTGTCAGAGAGTTAAATAATGTACTCTTTCCGACATTTGGCAGACCAACAATACCTAATTTCATATCTATTTCCTCACTTTCAATGCAGTTTTCCGTATTATTTTAGCACAGTTCCTGTAAAAAGAACAGCTATTTTATGACTTGATTTTTGCAATAAAGCAGTTTACAATGGAAAAATAGAATTTATGTAATTGTTTGGAAGTGTCCGGATCGGAACAGAATAATTACAGAAGGAGGAGCATTGATGACAGGAGCAAGTATCCGGTTCCCGCATTTGGGGATTGTGATTGAACATCTGGGAAAGAGTATCTCTATATTTGGTTTTGATATTGCCTATTATGGCATTATTATCGGCGTCGGCATGCTGTGCGGTATTGCAATGGCTGTGCATGAAGCAAAACGGACAGGGCAGAATCCGGAGATGTATTATGATTTTGCTTTGTGTGCGATTATATCAGCGATTGTCGGATGCAGAATTTATTATGTGGCCTTTGAGTGGCCCTATTACAGTCAGCATCCTTTGGAGATCTTTAATCTGCGGCAGGGCGGCCTGGCTATATACGGCGGCATTATCGGCGGGTTCGTCTGCATGGTTATTTTCTCGAAGATCAGGAAGGCCAGTCTGCTTCTGATGGCAGATACGGTTGTGCCGGGACTACTGATCGGGCAGATCATCGGCAGATGGGGCAATTTCTTTAACAGAGAAGCTTTCGGCGGTTATTCTGACGGTCTGCTGGCCATGCAGATCAGAATGGATGAGGCTGCTTATACGACCCAGGATCTTTTAGACAAGGCAGTTACCGTTGATGGTGTTCAGTACATTCAGGTTCAGCCGACATTTTTGTACGAGTCTCTCTGGAATCTGGGGGTTTTGTTGATCATCCTGCTTTACAGGAAGCACAAGAAGTTTAATGGGGAACTTTTCATGATGTACTTGTTTGGATATGGTATCGGGCGATTTATTATTGAACAATTCCGAACAGATCAGCTTTTGCTTCCATATATAGGTTTGCCTGTGTCACAGGTGTTGTCAGCCTGTCTGTCTGTTTTTGCATTAATCGTTATGATTTACAAGCGAAGCCGGCTGAAAAAGGCATCAAAGACAGCTGCATAACAGAATATTTTGAATCTTATGAAACACACTGTCAGGTGGGGGATGATCCCATCAGACAGTGTGTTTTTGTTGTATATAAAACTGCATTCTGTTTACAAAAATTTG
>NZ_LR698973.1:2272613-2334911 GCF_902381825.1 Pseudocoprococcus catus | reverse complement strand
TGAACAGTTACAAAAATTTAAAAGTAAATTTGCATTTTACCTATTGATATATTGTGTGGAATAGTCTAAAATAAATAACATAAGTGGTGATTTGTGGTAAATAGTGGTTTTAAGTGGGACTTAATACCTTTATGTTGTGGCAGACATGAAGATTTCCGTAAGACAAAGGTGGACATGGAATGGATGGCTTTATTGGCGAGTATTATCATACAATAGATACAAAGGGCAGAGTGATCATTCCCCAGAAGTACAGAGAAGACCTGGGGGATACATTTATTTTGTCCAAAGGCCTTGACGGTTGTCTTTGGATTCATCCGATGGATGAATGGCGGGAATTTACTGCAAAGTTAAGAGAATTATCTACCATTGATAAAGAGAGCAGACAGTTCAAACGTTTTTTTATGTCAGGAGCAACAGAATGCGAATTTGACAAGCAGGGACGTATTCTTGTACCGGCTTCACTCCGCAAGTATGCAGACCTCCAGAAAGATGTTGTACTGACGGGTATGGATACCCGAATTGAACTCTGGAGTGCAGAGAAGTGGGATGTGGAGAATGACATGGATGATGAGGATATGGAAGCAGTCGCTGCCCATATGGCGAGTCTCGGTGTGAATATATAGGAGGACATTATGACGTTTCAGCATTATTCTGTATTACTGAATGAGACGATTGAACAATTAGATATAAAAGAGAATGGCATCTATGTAGATGGTACTTTAGGCGGAGGCGGTCATGCCAGTGCAGTTTTGCAGCGCCTGGGTGAGACAGGCCGTCTGATCGGTATCGACCAGGATGCAGCAGCAATAGAAGCAGCCGGAGAACGGCTGGCACCATTTGGCGACAAAGTGACCATTGTCCGCAGCAATTACAGTGCGATGCCTCAGGTTCTTGCAGATTTGGGCATTCATGGTGTGGATGGAATCGTACTCGATCTTGGCGTATCCTCTTATCAGCTGGACACTGTTGAGAGAGGATTTACTTACAGAGAAGATACTGTTCTTGATATGCGTATGGATCAGCGTCAGACGAAGACAGCCAGAGACATTGTGAATGATTATACAGAAACAGAATTGTTTCATATGATCAGAGATTATGGCGAAGATAAGTTTGCACGCAATATTGCCAAGCATATCGTTATGGCCAGAGAGAAGAAGCCGATCGAGACAACCGGGGAACTCAATGATATTATCCGGGCTGCTATCCCGGCGAAGGTCAGAGCCAAGGGTGGTCATCCATCCAAGAAGACTTATCAGGCAATCCGCATTGAATTGAATCATGAACTGGATGTTTTGAAGAATACGCTGGATCAGATGATCGATCTGCTGAATGATCATGGAAGAATATGTGTGATCACATTTCATTCACTTGAAGATAGAATTGTTAAGAACATTTTCAATACTAATGAACGGCCGTGTACATGCCCGCCGTCTTTTCCTGTATGTGTTTGCGGAAAGAAGTCAAAGGGCAGAGTGATTACCAGGAAACCGATACTCCCAAGTGAAGAAGAACTGGAAGTGAACAGTCGTTCAAAGAGCGCGAAGCTCAGAGTTTTTGAAAGAATCAGAGAATAAGAAAACGATCGGATGCGGCAGGCGCAGACGGTCCTGTTAACGAAGAAAGGGTGGCGTTGGATGGCAGAGAAGAGAGCAAACCAATCGATGGCTTATCGAAGAGAGCCCGAACGCTATTATATAGATGGAAATACAGCAAGAAGGCTGAATGAACAGCCTGAAACACCTAAAAGAAGAAATAAAGCTGCACAGTCCAGGCCGAAGCAACGGACTGTACAGCATAAGAAGCGTGTATCAGTTTTTGATCTGAAGTATACACTGTTTCTTGTGACATCGGTAGGCATTACCCTGGCTGCCTGTTTTATGTATTTACATTCCAGTTCTGTATTGAAGAAGAATGAACAGGCTGTGACAGCCCTTCAGAGTCAGCTGCAGACCGTCCAGGAACAGAATAATTCACTGAAGGAAAGCCTGAATAAGACCATTGATCTGGATGAGATTTACCAGATTGCAACCGGAAGACTGGGAATGGTCTATGCCGGTGAAGATCAGGTAATTTATTATGACAGCAGCAATAATGATTATATACGACAGTATGAATCTATACCTGGCGGAAAATAAAATAGACATTAAATTTAGGTGATTAATAGATGGCGGATAAAAAAATACGGAAATTTTCAAAGACGAACAGAAGAAGACTGCTCGTTGTATTCTTGTTTGTGCTGATCTGCTTTGTGCTGCTGGTGGTCAGACTTGTGCAGATCAATGTAAAAAACGGTACAGATTACGAGAAGAATGTACTCTCGTTGCTCAACTATGATGGACAGACAATTCCCTATAAACGAGGGGATATTACAGACCGAAACAAAACCGTTCTTGCAACAAGTGAGAAAATCTACAATCTGGTGTTAGATCCGTATGTCATTACGCACAGCAATATCGATAAGGCTTCTGAATACGCCAAAGAAGTTCTGGAAGAATATTTTTCAATCAGCAAGGATGATGTGGATACGATTTTAACGCAGCAGCCGGACAGCCGGTATGTCGTTTTGAAGAGGAAAATGACATATGATGAGAAAAAGCCGTATGATGATTTTCTTGCTTCAGAGGATGGGAATGATGCGCAGAAGATCAAGGCTGTTTCATCGGGAATCTGGTTTGAAGAAAGTTATCAGAGAATCTATCCGTTTTCGACACTGGCCTGTGATCTGATCGGTTTTACAGCTTCTGATAACAGCGGTCTCTGGGGAATTGAAAGCTATTATAATGATACATTGTCCGGAACCAATGGAAGAAAGTACGGTTATCTCACGGATAATGTGGATCTCCAGACCGTTACAGAGGAACCACATAATGGCAAGACAGTTGTATCAACCATTGATATCAATATCCAGCGTATTGCAGAGAAATATATCAGCCAGTTCATGACAGAAACCGGGGCCAAAAACGTGGCTGCTATTGTTATGAATCCGAATAACGGAGAGGTTCTGGCTATGGCGAGTGCTCCGATATTTGATCTGAATAACCCGAGAGATCTAACAGTGGCCGGTTACACAGAGGATCAGCTGGCGGACATGACGGATGAGGAAATGTCGGATGCCCTTTATACGCTCTGGCGTAACTTCTGTGTGAATGATAGCTATGAGCCGGGTTCAACCGTCAAGACTATGACGGTTTCCTATGCGCTGGATCAGGCACTTGTAGACCCGAACGAACAATTCTACTGTGACGGTGGTCAGACCTACGAGAACGACGGTACTTTTGTTTCCTGCAACAGTGTGCATGGTGAATTAGATCTGACGGGCGGTATTACACATTCCTGCAATGATGTCATGATGCAGCTCAGCGACAGAATCGGCATCACTTCCTTTACGAAGATGCAGAAACTGTTTGGACTTGGGCAGTTGACAGGTATCGATCTTCCGGGAGAAGCAAGCTGTGCCGCTACGATTTATACAGCAGACAATATGGGACCTGTTGAAATGTGGACAAGTTCTTTTGGCCAGGGCTACAATGCGACGATGGTACAGGTTGTATCAGCCTTTTGCTCAATTGTTAATGGCGGTTATTATTATAAGCCGCATGTCGTATCTGAGATTGCATCGGATAATGGCAATACGGTGCAGGTTTTTGATAAGACACTGATGCGGACAACTGTTTCAAAGACAACCTCCGAATGGATGAAGAATGCTCTGTATGAGACGGTAGAGAATGGTACAGGTAAGGCAGCACAGGTGGCCGGATACAAGATCGGCGGCAAGACAGGTACAGCAGAGAAGCTTCCTCGAGGCGGCAAAGAACGTCTTGTATCCTTTATTGGCGCAGCACCGATTGATGATCCGCAGCTGGTTGTCTATGTGGTTGTCGATGAGGCCAATGCAGAGGATCAGGGACAGAGCTCCTTTGCCTCCACAATTGCAAGTAATATATTCTCTGAGGCCTTACCATATCTGCAGATCTTCCCGACGGAAGAAGTGACAGAAACGGAGACAACCAATGAGAACACCTCAGACGGTTCTTATGATGATCAGGCCAATGAAGGTGCGGATAATTCGGATAACGGCACATCAGATGATGATGAATAACAGCTGTTCTAATAGGAATAACGACAACATAATATAATAAAAAATAAAGCGGACGTATGTATGCATATTAAAATCTATCATAGACGAAAGATGCTCATAGTGGCCGCTTTTATTGTGGGTATCGGCCTGGTTTTGATGGGGCGGCTGGCTTATCTGATGATATTTCGGTCGGCGTACTATCAGAGCCAGGCCGATGCACTGCATGAAAGGGAGCGAAGCATCAAGGCGGCACGGGGGCTGATTTATGACAGAAACCAAAGGATTTTGGCGGACAACAAATCTGTCTGTACAATTTCTGTGATACACAATCAGATCAAAGAACCTGAAAAGGTTATTCGTGTTTTATCAGAGGTCTTGTCTCTGGATGAAGCAAAAGTACGGGCACGGGTCGAAAAAGTGTCATCTATTGAACGCATTAAGGCTAATGTTGACAAAGCGCTGGGGGACAAAATCCGTGAATACAAACTGGATGGGGTTATGGTGGATGAAGATTATACCCGTTATTACCCATACAAAACGCTGGCCTCCAAAGTGTTGGGTTTTACGGGCGGCGACAATCAGGGCATTATTGGGTTAGAAGTTCAATATGATGCCTATTTGCAGGGAATAGAGGGGACAATTCTGACAACGACGGATGCAAGAGGCATTGAAGTCGAAAATACATCCGAGGGGCGGGTGGAACCGATTCCCGGAAGTGATCTTTATATCAGTCTGGATTATACGATCCAGAGCTATGTCCAGCAGGTTGCAAAAAGAATCATGGAACAGAAGGAAGCAAAATCCGTCTCTGTTATCTTAATGAATCCGAAAAACGGAGAAATTTTGGCCATGACCAATGAACCGGAATTCAATCTGAATGCGCCTTATTTATTGCCTGAAAATGCCGAAACAGACGCTATACAGGATGCGTTGAACCAGATGTGGCGAAATGGCTGCCTGAACGATACCTATGAACCCGGATCCACCTTCAAGATCATTACCTCTACAGCTGCGCTGGAATCCCACGCGGTTTCACAAAATGACCGTTTTTACTGCCCGGGATATAAGATTGTCGATGACCGGCGGATACGATGTCACAAGATCAGCGGACATGGCTCTGAATCCTTTGTGGAAGGACTGATGAATTCGTGCAATCCTGTTTTTATCGAAACCGGTCTTAGAACTGGTGTTCAGGTAATGTACCAATATTTTGACAGGCTTGGACTTATGGAAAAGAGCGGCATTGATCTCCCGGGAGAGGCAAGTTCGATCATGCATCAGATTGACAATGTGGGGGATGTGGAACTTGCGACGATTTCCTTTGGACAGTCTTTTCAGATCACACCTATTCAAATGCTGCGGGCAGTCAGTGCTGTCATTAATGGCGGCAAACTGATCACACCGCATTTGGGGGTTCGGATTGTGGATGCCAAAGGCAATATGATCCGACTGCACTATAATGAAGAAGCACATGTCATTGGTTCCGAAGTCTCCGATACAATGAAGGCATTGCTTGAAAAGGTTATTTCGGAAGGTACAGGCAAAAAATGCTTCATTGAGGGATATCGGATTGGCGGCAAAACGGCAACCAGCCAGAAATTGCCCAGGGGATCCGGCAAATATATTGCCTCCTTTATCGGCTTTGCCCCGGCGGATAACCCTGAGATCATAGGCATCGTTCTGATTGACGAGCCGACCGGTGCCTATTATGGAGGAACCGTTGCGGCACCGGTCATGAGAGAGATTTTTGAGAATGTTCTGCCTTATTACCTGGGGCAATGGCCGGACATAGAAAGTGATTCGGGTGACGGCAATGAATAGAAAAAGATTTGTGGGCGACTGGGCGATGCTCGGCACGGTGTTCGGGCTTATTCTGTTTGGGCTGCTGATGATTTACAGTGCCAGCAATTATACTGCCCGGCTGCATATGGGGAATGCTTTTTATTATGTGGAACGACAGATTTTTACCGTACTTCTCGGGACAGCAGCGATGTTTCTGATGATGAAACTGGATTATCACCGATTGCTTAAAATGGCTCTGCCGCTGTATGGTCTTTCACTTTTGCTGCTGGCGGCGGTTTTTGTTGTGGGGACAGCCAGCCATGGCCAAAAACGTTGGATTTATATTGGTTCTATTGGTTTTCAGCCGTCGGAATTTGCTAAATTTGTACTGATTATTTTCCTGGCATCCATCTGCGGAGCTGCCGGCAGCATGATGAAAAAATGGAAGGGCATACTGCTCGTGTTTTTATGGATGATGCCGGCGGCGGGAATGGTCATGGTGACAAATCTCAGCACGGGAATTATCATTATGGGAATTGCCTTCATTATCATTTTTACAGCCAGCAGGCAATGGCTGCCGTTTTTTGTGCTGATGGGATTAGGCGGTGGATTCATGGGGGTATTTTTGAAGCTTGCCTCATACCGGGTAGGAAGGATCGAGGCATGGCTGAATGTTGAAACGCATCCCAAAGGTTATCAGACAAGACAGTCTTTGTATGCCATTGGTTCAGGCGGCCTTTTTGGCCGGGGCTATGGGAAAAGTATTCAAAAACTGGCGTATATACCGGAGGCACATAATGATATGATTTTTTCTGTTATATGCGAGGAATGGGGGCTTCTTGGTGCAGGAATTATTGCAGCACTGTTTATGTTTCTGATTTGGCGATGTCTGATTACGGCTAATTCTGCACCGGATATACCGGGGGCACTGCTGACGATGGGGGTAACAGCACATCTGGGGCTTCAGATGCTGATCAATATTGCTGTCGTGACAAACAGTATTCCAAATACCGGGATCCCACTGCCGTTTATCAGTTACGGCGGAACGTCGCTGATATTTTTGATGTGTGAAATCGGAATTGTACAAAACATTGCACAACAGGGGAAAACATACATATCATAAATTATGACGGGAAGTCACAAACCTGTAATCGTGGAGGCGAGATATGTCACATATAAAGATCCGCGGCGGACACAGTCTACATGGCGAGATTGAAGTTCAGGGCGCCAAAAATGCTGCGCTGCCCATCATTGCTGCCTCTGTTTTGAATAACGGAACGGTTCATCTTCGCCGCTGCCCACAGATAATGGATGTGCATCATATGCTGCGTATTCTTCAGCAGTCGGGTGCCGGGATTATGTGGGATGACGGAGACGTCTGGATAAAAACAGATCAGATGGATACAGTTGCCGTTTCTTCTCTGGATGCCGGAAAAATGCGCTCATCGATCATCCTTTTGGGAGCGCTGCTGGGAAGAGGACAGGAAGTTACAATGCCTTATCCCGGCGGCTGTACCATAGGGGCCAGGCCTATAGACTGGCATATTGATGCACTTCGAAAGATGAATGTACAGATCGATCTGAAGGAAAATAAAATTGAATGCAAAACGACAGGACTGAAGGGAAACAGGATTGAACTGCCTTATCCCAGTGTAGGGGTGACAGAAAATATTTTGCTGGCTGCTGTACTTGCAGACGGTGTTACTGAAATTATCCATGCCGCTATGGAACCTGAAATTGCAGATCTGTGCCGTTTTCTGAAAAAATCCGGTGCGTGCATAGAAGGAGAAGGCACAGAGAGGATACGGATCAAAGGGGTAAAAACACTTCATGATACAGAGTACACGATCATGGCTGATCGAATTGCTGCGGGTACCTACATGGCTGCTGCCGCCGCTGTTGGCGGAGAGATTGTTTTAAAGGGAATTCATATTGAAAATGTGCGTGCTGTTGCGGATGTGCTGGTAGAATCAGGATGTGGCTTGATTATTTACAAAGAAAGTATTAAAATAATAGCACCGTCTATGCTCTTGGCTGTTAAAGAAATTGAAACAGAACCTTATCCGGGATTTCCGACGGATATGCAGTCTCAGATGCTGGCATGTCTGTGTCAGGCCAGAGGGGACAGTACCGTGACGGAGCATATATTTGAGAATCGATACAAAGTCGTTCCGGAACTGATAAGAATGGGCGGTAATATTACCGTTGATCAGCGAAGAGCAGTGATTCATGGCCCTTGCCGGATGCATGGTGAAACAGTGGAGGCGAAAGAACTGCGGGGCGGGGCGGCACTTGTCATCGCAGGTCTTGCGGCAGAGGGAGAGACGGTGATTCACGGAAGTGAGCATATTGAACGCGGCTATCAGGATATATGCAGGGATCTTGGGCAATTAGGCGCTGAGATTCGCTGTATAACTGATCATACAGAACGAAGATGGGAGGATAATTGATTGACAGATACAGACAGAGAGATGCAAGAAAGTCAGAGAAGGAAGCGTCCCGGCAAACAAAAGAAAAAGAAGAAAAGCATGAAGGGGTGGCTGGTTCTGATTGTTACTGTCGGCCTTATTCTGGCGATGGTGTTTGGCTGCAGGATTAAGACTATCCGGATTACAGGGAATGAGCGTGTTAGTGATGAGACGATCCAGACATTGATCCAATATGATAAATGTCAGAACAATTCATTGCTGTTGTGGCTGCTTAACCGCAAAACGGATATATCCTCTGAGCCGTTGTTGAACAGCATTCATGTACAGCTCAGAAATCCACAGACAATTGTTGTACAGGTGAATGAAGAAAAACTGTCGGGATATGTTCAGTCAGAAGATGAATACATTTACGTCAATGACAGCGGCAAAATTGTTTTGAAACAGACAGAGAAGCTTCAGGATGTCCTTCTTTTAAGCGGTATAACAGCTGATACAACAGAAGTAGGTGAACAACTGGTGTCTGATGATACCGGTGTCTTTGCAGATTTTTTGGATATTGCAGCTATTCTTCGAAGCGAAGCGATTACTGCAGATAGTCTTGGCAAGTCAGATGACGGCGGCTATTATATTGTCATGGGCAAGGTTAAGGTTCTTCTCGGCAAAGATATATATATGGAAGAAAAGATTTCTGAACTGAATGATCTGCTTTCGAAACTGGAAGGTCTGTCTGGGACACTGCATCTTGAGGAGTACGATTCGACAAAAGATTCAATTATTTTTACAAAAGATTCATAAATAAAGGTTGATATTTTTAAAAAAAATAATATTATATAATGGTATGGTACGATAAAAGGTAAAATATGAAGGAGGAAGAACCTTGCTTGAGATAAAACCAAATGAAAATGAAGCAGCAGCAAAAATTCTTGTAATTGGTGTTGGCGGTGCAGGTAACAATGCTGTCAACCGAATGGTAGATGAAAATATTCTCGGTGTTGAATTCATCGGTGTTAATACAGACCGTCAGGCACTGCAGTTATGTAAGGCACCACAGTTAGTACAGATCGGCGAGAAGCTGACAAAAGGTCTTGGTGCCGGAGCAAAGCCTGAAGTAGGTGCAAAGGCGGCAGAAGAGAGTATGGACGAGCTCACAGAGCTGATCAAAGGCGCTGATATGGTATTCGTTACCTGTGGTATGGGCGGCGGTACAGGTACAGGTGCAGCACCTGTTGTTGCCGGCATTGCCAAAGAACTCGGATGTCTGACAGTCGGTGTTGTTACAAAGCCATTCAGATTTGAGGCAAGACAGCGTATGAACAATGCGATCCAGGGTATTGAAAGACTGAAACAGAATGTTGATACACTGATCGTTATCCCGAATGACAAGCTGCTTGAGATTGTTGACAGAAGAACATCTATGCCTGAAGCGCTGAAGAAGGCAGATGAAGTATTACAGCAGGGCGTTCAGGGTATCACTGATCTGATCAATGTTCCTGGTCTGATCAACCTTGACTTTGCAGATATTTCAACTGTTATGAAAGACAAGGGAATTGCACATATCGGTATTGGTGAAGGCCATGGTGATGATAAAGCACTTGAAGCTGTTAAGCAGGCAATCACGAGCCCTCTGCTTGAGACAACGATTGAAGGCGCAACAGATATCATTATCAATATTTCCGGTGATATCGGTCTGATTGAAGCCAATGAAGCAGCTATGTATGTTGAAGAGCTGGCAGGTGAATCTGCGAATATTATCTTCGGTGCAATGTATGATGATTCTAACCCGGATTCAGCAACAATCACTGTTATTGCAACAGGTCTTGAAGAAGAGAAGAAAGTGGAGACACCACAGAAACCTGGTTATGCAAAGAAACCGCTTTACCAGACAAGCGTTGGCAGCAATACATACAAAGCGCCGACAGGAAGTCCTGTACCACCTTCATTCGTTCAGCAGAATCAGTCTGCGAAGAAACCTGCAGGTACAACAGGCAACATTCAGATTCCTAGCTTCTTACAGAAGAAATAATGAGTTGAATATTTGAATTTTAAGGCACATCCGTCAGGGTGTGCCTTTTTGTCTTCAATATTATCATTCCTTTTTATCATCACAAAACTTTGGCATAATAAATCCGGCAGTTTTAGTCGAAATATTTCAGATAATACGGCCCTGTTTTGACAAATTATTTATGGGACATACGCTATAATAAATCCGTACCAAAAATCAGGAGGAAAGAAATATTTTAAACCGGACTGCCACCTGGGATGAAATATATAGGTACAATGATTTCCTGCAATTCTATTATACGCATTTCATGAATCATCACTTGGCAGGGAAACTGCGTCAACGATGCAGGCGACTTTGCCGTCATAAGCGGAAGACTCTTTACCGTGTACAAATCAAATTGGGACTAAAAACAATAGAAACCATCGGGCTTTATGATACGGGGAACTGTTTGTACGAACCTATCAGAAGAAAGCCGGTCAGCATTATTGGGAAAGAACTGGCTGCACGTCTTTTTGAGGGAGAAATGGAGTGGGACACACGGTTTCGATTGATTCCATACAGCAGTATTGGTGTTGAAAACGGCCTGCTGAGGGGATTTGTCGCGGATGAATTGATTGTATTCGAGGGCCGGTATTTTTTTCAAACGTCGTATCCGGTACTGGCTGTAGCAAAGCAGCCTTTTGGTAAAACGGATGGCTATGAGATCATCTTGCATCCGAATATGGTCTGAGCGCATCAGATAGGTAAAATCATCATAAATCAGGAGGTAATGACGTGATGCGGACAATCAATTATGCGGGATATCGTATGGTGCGGGGATTCAGAAGCATTATTTATAAATCAAACGGAGAAATTCATTATATCAGCGGGACGGATGTACTTCCTGTGCCGTTAGAGGGAGAGGAGGAGAAAAATGCCATTGCTATGTTGGCAACGGAGGCAGAAAGAGAGCACGGACGTAATATTCTGATTGAACATAATCTGCGACTGGTTGTCTATATTGCAAGAAAATTTGATAATACCGGTGCAGGAATGGAAGATTTGATTTCTATTGGAACCATCGGGCTGATCAAAGCCATTAATTCTTATAATCCCGATAAAAATATTAAGCTGGCCACTTATGCGTCAAGATGTATTGAAAATGAGATTTTGATGTATCTGCGGCGCAGCAGCAAACTGAAAATGGAGGTATCCATTGATGAACCGCTGAATGTAGACTGGGACGGCAATGAATTACTTTTGTCTGATATTCTGGGGACGGATGAAAATGTGATCTACAATAAAATGGAGGAGGAAGTTAATTATCATCTGCTGTATAAAGCTCTGGCAAAGCTGTCGCCGAGAGAAAAGACAATCATTCAGCTTCGATTTGGCATACGAACGGCTGACGGTGAAGAAAAAACCCAGAAGGAAGTAGCAGATTTTCTCGGCATTTCCCAATCCTATATCTCAAGGCTGGAGAAAAAGATTATCGGACGCCTGAAAAAAGATATTGTCCGTATGGAAGGAGCCTGAGGTCAGAAAAAGGATTGTAGCTGCAGGACGTTTTGACGGCTGCATCTAAAATGCATCTAAAGTGTTGAAAGGATTGAATTGACAGAATAAATCATGTAAAATAATAAAAAAGGCCAATCAATATGGAGGAAATATGGAGAAAATACGGATGCAGTCTGTAAATTTACAAAAGGCAAATGCTGTAATGGCGGAAGTTAAAAAGGCAGTTATCGGAAAAGACACCTGCATTTTGAAAGTTATGGCGGCGATGATTGCCGGCGGGCATATTTTACTGGATGATATACCTGGAGTTGGAAAGACCACCATGGCACTGGCTTTTTCAAAGGCCATGGATTTAAAGCAGAATCGTGTTCAGTTTACACCGGATATTCTTCCGGCAGATATTGTAGGATTTTCCATGTATGAGAAAAGCAGCGGAAAATTTGTCTATCAGCCGGGAGCTGTTATGTGCAATCTATTTCTTGCGGACGAAATTAACCGTACATCGCCGAAAACCCAATCGGCGCTTCTGGAAGTCATGGAGGAGGGCAGCGTGACAGTGGATGGCATCACCAAACCGGTACCGAATCCTTTTATTGTACTGGCCACCCAGAATCCGGTGGGGAGCGCCGGTACGCAGATGTTGCCAGAATCCCAGGTGGACCGTTTTATGATTTGTCTGACCATGGGATATCCGAATCCTGAAGATGAGATTGCTATTCTGAAGGGCAAATCTGCAGGAGACCCGTTAAATGATGTGATGAAAGTCATGGATGCGGCATCTCTTTTGGAAGCGCGCCGTGAGGCGGAGCAGATCTATGTGCATAATGCCATTTATAAATATATGGTGCGGCTGGTGAATAGGACGAGAAATAACGACATGATCGAGCTAGGCATAAGCCCGAGAGGAACAGTGGCGCTGGCGGCTATGGCCAAAAGCTGTGCCTGGCTTCGAGGAAGAAAATTTGTCTATCCGGATGATGTGGCGGATATTTTTTATGATGTGGCGATTCATCGTATCCGGCTGAATGCCAAAGCAAGAATTAACCATGTAACGGCAGAGGGATTGATCGAACAGATTATCAATGAAACAGAACGGCCCACCGTCCGGAGAAAGAATGTATGATGATACGATGGATGATTTATCTCGGACTGCTGATATTTGCGGCTTATGAGTCTGTTGTTTTTGAGGATGCTGCAGTGACCATGTTTTTTGTGGCGGCATTGCTACTTTTTGTACTGTTATTGCTGTTGTTGTTGATACAGCGACAGATGTTGAAAGTCTCCATGAAAATCCCTGTTCCGGCGGCAGAGAAGAATAAAGGTGTTCAACTTCTTTTCAGATTGGAGAACAGACTGCCGTTTTTAATCGGGAGTATTCATGCGGAAATTATTTGCTTATCCCATTTTACAGGAAAGAAAGAGAAGTATGCCGTAAGTTTTGACAACGGCCGAAAACAGGGGACAGCGGTGACTACAGTATGTCAGATTTCCGGTGACAACTGCGGTAAGATGCATGTGTTTGCAGGCAGGATTCGGATTTGGGATATTTTTCATTTATTCTGCCTGACGAAAAAAGTCAATTTGACTGGAGAGATAACTATTTTACCGCAGATTTATGATACAGCAGCTGCAATTTCGGCGGGAGTACGGCACTTTGCAGGAGAGACTGAGGAGGACGAACCGGAGGCTGCCGGTAATGATGCTTCGCAGACTTATCAAATTCGTCCTTATCGTCCGGGGGACAGACTTCAGACGGTTCACTGGAAATTGACAGCGCGAAATGATGAACTCTACGTGAGGGAAGCCGGTGAACCTATCTGCCTTGCAGTAGGCATTTTTATAGATTTTTATGCTGCATCTAAAGCAGAAAAGCAGCATATGGCGGCTTTGATTGAGGCAGCATTGTCTGTTTCGAATGCTTTACTGGAACAGAATTGCCGGCATTTTATTGTCTGGTATGATTTGGAAGGCAGACATCTTTGTAAACAGCGTATCAGCAAAATAGAGGACATTTATGAGGTGACAGGCTATCTGATGTCAGCAGCCTGCTATGATGAGAATATGGATCTGAAAGTAATGTATAAAGAAGCATTTCCGTATGGTTTGTATGCGGCAGATATTACCCTCAGATTATCCGGGGATATCCTTACGGCAGATGAACCGGTAGGGCATTTTGATGAAAAAGATATGGAGACATCCATGGGAAAATGCATGCTCCGTGTTTGATCAATGGATTATAGTGATAAATAAAAGGAAAAAAGATGAAAAATAAACATAAGACGTTGATTGCGGCAGCGGCCATGCAGGGAATAATGCTTGGATTCTGGTCTGCCGGATGGCTTTGCTGGGTATGTGAAAATGTGGGACTATCCCCTGATTTTCTAATGTTATTGGCCGCGGCGCTGATTTTCTGCCTGATATTTGAAATTATCCAGATACTTCAAAAACTGAGCATCGCATGTCCGACTGCGATGGGTATATTGGCAGTCTCCATATATACTAATCATACAAAGGCAGTCTCCGGGCTGAATGCATGGCTGAACGGCTTTTCAGATGCTGTCCGCAATTATTATCAGATTGATCTGCAGTTGTCCGCAGGGAAAACCGAGGCCGCAGAGAGTATGTTTTTTTATGTGCTTGTACTGGGAATATTAGTGCTGGCAGTGGGATATGCAGTCAGCATATGGCGTTTAAAACGTCTGCCGTTGTTTTTTACCGGTCTGGTGCTTGCAATGTCGCTGCTGCTGAATCGTTTTCCGGATATTCGGATAATGGTGATGACAACAGTATTTTGTGGAGGACTGACGGCCTTTTTATCAGCGAGTGTTTCGGGACGAAGCCGGATATTCAATGCAAAAGCCATGAAAAACGGTCTCTTTGCTTTGGTGCTGATGGCAGTTATATTTGGATCGAGTTATTATATTGCCGATAATTTTGCAGCGGAATATATGCGCAGCCATTATGAAGCGGTGAAGAAATATCCTCAGAAAATGATGGCCGCTTCGGAGCAGGTTTTATCAGTCTTTCTGGGTGACAGGGAGTGGCAGGTGTCGAATCATTCTCCGGTACAGTCTGGTAGGACGAAGCTGAAAATATGGACGGATAAAAAGCCGGAAGCAGCCATATATCTGAAGGGGTTTGTCGGTGATGGCTTTAATACACAGACAGAACAGTGGAATGTGATTACAGATAACAGCTTACAGAATGAATATCAGAATTGGACGGTATCTGGCAGTCTGAGCTATGATGAAGCAAAGGCGCTGTGGGCGAAACAGCTGTATGATTGTCTGGATAGATTATCTGATGAAACGAGTACTGTTAATTATATTATCTCCAATGTGTCCGCAGGCAAAACGTGCACATGGGCGCCCTATGGCATTGATACAGATGGGATAGAAATGGAAGGTGACAGTTATCTTAAATCATCATCAAACAGAGACTTTCAGGGGTATCCGTTGACTGATAACGATGCTTTATTGTCAAATGCAGACGTATCGGGTATTTTTTCAGGTAATGGAGCGGAGTTGTTCGATATCTACAATCGGTATGTACAAGCCAATTATCTGAATGTGCCGGATGGACTGCCTTCCTTAGAAGCCGCAGTGCAGGTCATACAGGACGAGAATGGGGATTTATCGGTATCCCAGTGGGTTGCTCAGATACAGAATATTTTATGGGAAACCTGCACCTATCAAAAAGATAATCTTGAATCTGTACCTGATGGCAGTAATGTGATTGAGGATTTCTTTGGCAGACAGAGAAAAGGTTATTGCACGCATTTTGCATCTGCAGGGGTGATGATGCTTCGAATGGCGGGTATTCCTGCCAGATATGTGACAGGGTATGTCATCTGGCCGGATGATTTCAAAGCAGACAGTGCTTCAGATGGTTATAGGGCAGATGTGACCGGATACAGAGGACATGCCTGGGTGGAAGTTTATAATGCGTCACAGGGTATATGGGTGCCAGTGGATATGACCCCAGCGGACAGCGTGCAGACATCTAATTATTCGCCAACTCAGGAAAACAGCAGCCATTCAGAAAGTACCGATAATGTCAGCAATCATTATACAGACAGTACAGAGACAATCTCGGATATCGGTGATACTGGAAATCATACTGAAAGTACAGAAATTGTTTCAGAGAGTCGTAATGATAATGATCGTACAGAGGAGACAAAGACCGGTGTAAATACCGATATTTCCAGGATAAATCAGGGCATTTCTGCCGCAGTAAAAATAGTGCTCGGCATGGCTTTGATGATTGTTATTGCCGGTTTGGGTGTGTATGTTTACAGGCGCAGACAGAATCAGCCCCGGCATTACAGCCGTGTCAATCGTAATAAAGCATTGCTTGCAATGTGGGCACACTTGACGGATGAGCTGGATCAGTCAGGTATTCGAACAGATACGGAAATGGATGACTGGGCTTATATTAAATGGCTTCAGTCCAGAGTCCAGACGGTAAAGCCGGAGAAATTGACTTTTCTCATGGAAAAACTCTATCAGGCAGCTTTCGGTGAAGATATGCTGTCGGAGGAAACCTATGAACAGTGTGTGCAGATATGCTGCAGAATTCAAAGGGAGATAAAAAAGAAATAAAAAAAGGAAGCTATTCTAAACCCATTCTGTTATCAAACAGAATGGGTGATGGAATAGCTTCCTTTTTGATTTACGCTAACAACGAGAAAAAGTCTGTGCTGGCACAAGACCTTTGCGACTGTTGCGATAGCGAGTGAAATTCGAAAAATGTGTTTCATCTCGTTTAGTTAGATGAGAGAAGGCTCTTAATCTCATCCATAAATGTATCGATATCTTTAAATTCACGGTAAACGGAGGCAAATCGAACATAGGCTACAGGATCCAGATCCTTCAGGTGATCCATGACAAGCTCTCCGATGACCATTGTCGGAATTTCGCGGTCCTCTCTGTTGTAAAGAGCCGTTTCAATATCATCCACAATCGCTGTAATCTGAGCGGTTGAAATCGGGCGTTTATGACAGGAACGAACGATGCCGGCTTCGATTTTGGAGCGGTCATAGGGTTCACGATTGTTGTCTTTCTTGATGACGATTAATGGCAGTGTCTCGATTTTCTCGTAAGTCGTAAAACGTTTGCCGCAAACCGGACATTGGCGGCGACGTCGAATAGAAGCATTGTCGTCAGTCGGACGTGAGTCAATAACACGAGTATCTTCTGCACTGCAAAATGGGCACTTCATATATTCTTCCTCCTGTACAAAAGGGAAAACTCCCTGCTACCGTTTATTATAAACAATTGTGAATCACAGGTCAATTTAATTCGTCGGTTTTTGCATACATTTTTCGAGATCAACGTCCACAAGAATGATATCTGCACCAATTTGGCGGATGCATTTCCAACCGATCAGATATTCGGCATCTCGG
Source organism: Pseudocoprococcus catus (assembly GCF_902381825.1). Lineage (GTDB taxonomy): Bacteria > Bacillota > Clostridia > Lachnospirales > Lachnospiraceae > Coprococcus_A > Coprococcus_A intestinihominis. Next base: position 2,317,719 of record NZ_LR698973.1, on the reverse strand, counting down.
CCGAAGAAACCGCAGAAACGGGAGGGCCCCGGAAGGATCAGCTGACAGATGACGCCTGTATGAAGATCAAATTCAATATCCAGAACACGACCCAAACGCTGACAGTCCCGGATGTTAATAACTTCTTTTTCGCGGAGTTCACAGATACGCATAAAACAATTCTCCGATAATGCTATCTCTAAAATATATGATGCGGCTTGAAGAATTATTTTATTTTGGATATAATAAGGCCAAAAGTGTAAATGGAGGCGGAACAATGAAATTCAGACCGTGTATTGATATACATAATGGAAAGGTGAAACAGATTGTAGGCGGCAGTTTAAAGGATGAAATGAACCAGGCCATTGACAATTTTGTTTCAGAACAGGATGCAGCCTGGTATGCCAGATTATACAGGGAGAAAGGACTGATTGGCGGTCATATTATCCTTTTAAATCCCGAAGGCTCTGAGTACTATGATGCAGACCTTGCTCAGGCCCTGGGAGCACTTGAGGCTTTTCCGGGCGGTCTGATGATCGGCGGCGGCATTCATAGTGATAACGCGATGAAGTTTATTCGCGCCGGCGCTTCACATGTTATTGTCACTTCTTATGTGTTTAAGGAAGGAAAGATTAATTTTGAACATTTAAAAGCAATCCATGAATCTGTTGGCAGAGAACATTTGGTTCTGGATCTGAGCTGCCGCAAAAAGGATGGACTTTATTATATTGTCACAGATCGTTGGCAAAAGTTTACGGAACATGTTGTGAACGAAGAGACACTGAATCTTCTGGCGCCTTACTGCAGTGAATTCCTGATTCATGCAGTGGATGTGGAAGGCAAAGCCTCCGGAATAGAGGAAGAACTTGCATCAATGCTTGGCGTCTGGGATGGCATTCCGATTACTTATGCCGGCGGTGTTGGATCTCTTGATGATGTTGAATTATTAAAAAAACTTGGCAACCGTCGTCTGGATGTGACAATTGGCAGTGCGTTGGATATTTTTGGCGGCACAATTCCTTTTGAGAAGGCGGCAGATATTTCCTGATACAGCATTGCATAAAATGACCTCATCATGCGCATCATTATGTTTGGGATGAATTCTCAATCTAATGATGCGGAGGTATTTGTATGGCTGGATACAAAGTGGAGATTTGCGGTGTCAATACGGCAAAACTGCCGCTCCTGAAAGAAGACGAGAAGGAAATGTTGATGAAGAGGATCAAGAGCCATGATCTGCGGGCCAGAGAGCGTTTTATCAATGGTAATCTCAGGCTGGTTCTCAGTGTTATACAGCGTTTCTCGGGTACCAATGAAAATGTCAACGATCTTTTTCAGGTGGGCTGTATCGGCCTTATAAAAGCAATCGACAACTTCGATTTAACACAAGGTGTACGTTTCAGCACTTATGCTGTACCTATGATCGTTGGAGAAATTCGTCGTTTTCTGCGGGATAACAGTGCTATACGAGTCAGTCGCTCTTTAAGAGATACGGCTTATAAGGCGATATACGCCAGAGAGGCTTTGATTACAAGAAATAATCGTGAACCGACAGTAATGGAAATAGCTGAGGAAACGGGCATTCCGAAGGAAGACATTGTCTTTGCACTGGATGCCATTCAGAGCCCGATGTCTTTATATGAACCGGTTTATACCGATGGTGGGGATGCGTTGTGTATTATGGACCAGGTCAGCGACAGGAAAAATGGTGAAAACAGCTGGGTTGAGAATCTGGCGTTGAATGATGCAATGAAAAGACTCAGTCATCGGGAGAACAGGATTATCAAAATGCGTTTTTATGAAGGAAAGACCCAGATGGAAGTAGCGGATGAACTGGCCATTTCGCAGGCTCAGATTTCAAGAATAGAAAAATCAGCACTTCAGAATATGCGGACATATCTGAGGGCCTGAATGAATGCTGTATTTCAAATGAGCTTCAGTTTCAGGCAGACTCCAAAAATAAAATATTTGTAACTTTTCAGAGCCAACCTCTTTTTTGAAATTTTGCTTGGCTCTGAACAGTTACAAATATTGGATGAGAAAAGGGGATAAGGATGAGGGAAAAGGATATATATGAGGCTATGAATCAGGGGGTTCTATTGTGTGATGAAAAATCCAGAATTTTATATTTTAACAGCAGCTATAGTCGTTTTATAGGCTATCGTCTGGAAGAAATATGCGGTAAGCCAATTCGAGATATTCGTCCCGGAGCTGTTGTGCCGGATGTTATTGCGAATGGAAAACCCCAGGAATCTTTGTTTAGAGTTGAAAATGATCAGGAGTATTTCGCAGATGTCTATCCGGTCATGGAAGATGGACAGGTTGTCGGCAGTGTATCCGTTGTTACATCGATGATGAATGCTAACTGTATTAAGGACAAGATGCTTAAATTGGAAGAACAGGAGAAAGTCATGAAGGACCGTTTAAGCAGAACAAACGGTACGCACTATAGTTTTGAACAAATTATCTGCAGCAGTCCCAAAACATTAGAAACTATTGCAAAAGCCAAAAAAGTGGCCAGACACCCTGTTAATATTTTACTTCAGGGGGAAAGCGGATGCGGTAAGGAACTATTTGCTCAATCTATTCACAATGAAAGTGATCGCCGGGATGCGCCATTTGTGGCCATCAACTGTGCGGCGCTTAATAAGACGATGCTTGAGAGTGAATTGTTTGGCTATGAAAATGGTGCATTTACCGGAGCCAGAAAAGGCGGCAAGCCTGGACTTTTTGAAACGGCAAAGGGCGGGACGCTTTTTCTTGACGAAATATCAGAAATGGATTATGATCTACAGGCAAAGCTGTTGCGTGTGCTGCAGGAAAAGAAATTCAGACGAATCGGCGGACTCCAGGAAATTGACACTGACATCCGACTGATCAGTGCCTGCAATGTCAATTTGCAGCAGTACATAGAAGAAAAGAAGTTTCGAATGGATTTATTTTATCGAATTGCTGTTTTTCCATTGACAATTCCGCCTTTGAGAGAGCGAAGAGAAGATATTCTGCCTTTAATGAAACATTATCTTCACATTGCACAAATTCAGAATAAACAAAATTATACATTTACGGATGAAGTAAAAGAAAGAATGTATTGCTATGATTGGCCGGGCAATGTCCGTGAATTAAGAAATACCGTAGAGTTTTGTGCACTTATGGCACTGAGCACAGAGATTACGCTGGATTGCCTACCGCCGAGCCTTTTGCAGGGACAGCAAGTTATGCAGGAAGAGAATATCATTCCTCTTGATCAGAGAATTCGTGAATTTGAGAAGAATGAGATTATGCATACACTGGATATATACGGGAGGACAACGGATGGAAAGAAGAAAGCGGCGAAGGCATTGGGAATTTCCCTGTCTTCTCTTTATAATAAAATAGGAAAAAGCGAAACTTGATTGTTGAAAATTCCAGATATTTAGAATTATTCCATGCTAAATTCCAAATATCTGGAATTTTTTGATAGAAAAATAACGTAAAATGGCCTAAATAGTGCAAAATAAAGTTGGCACGCATCTTGCTATATATTAAAGTGTAAGAAAAAAGCAAATGGCCAACTGCTTAAATAACAAAAAACAAATGAATTCACGGGAGGGAAATTTCATGTTAGCACTCATTGGCGTACTTACCATTGTCATCATGCTTGTACTCATTATGACAAAAAAGTTACAAACATTACTGGCATTGATCATTGTACCAATCATTGGATGCCTTGTTGCAGGATTTACCGGCAATATTGTTCTTGAGGAAGGTGTGTTTACCGTCAAGACCATGGGCGAATTTATTACAGCCGGTTTAAAGAGCATCGCTCCGACAGGCGTTATGTTTATCTTTGCAATTTTATTCTTCGGCATTCTGACGGATGCAGGAACTTTTGATCCGATCATCAAAAAAATTCTTCAGGTAGTCGGAAAAGATCCTGTCAAGATCTGCATTGGTACAGTCATTTTAGCTTGTCTCGTTCATTTGGATGGTTCCGGCGCAGTAACATTCCTGATTGCTATTCCAGCCATGCTGCCGCTTTATGAGAAACTGGGAATGAGAAAAACAACACTGGCAACACTGGTTGCACTGGGAGCCGGTGTTATGAATATGCTGCCTTGGGGCGGCCCGACAATTCGTGCCATTACAGCAATGTCATCTAACATCGAGGAATTATTTACTCCGATGGTTATTCCTATGATTTGTGGCCTTGCATTTGTACTTGGTGTCGCAGTATTTCTTGGCAAATCTGAGAAAAAGCGTCTGGGCGCTGCTCTTGATGCGGTTCAATTGGATGATTCGCATCATGAAGCGACAGAAGCTGATGAATTAAAGCGTCCGCATCTTTTCATCTTTAATATTGCTTTGATTATTATTGCGGTTGTCGTATTGATCAAATCTATTCTGCCTCCGGCAGCGGTATTTATGATTGCAACAGCGATTGCATTGCTTGTCAATTATCCTGATAAAAAAATGCAGTCTGAACGTGTGGACGCGCATGCAAAATCTGCTTTAATGATGGCAAGTATGCTTTTTGCAGCCGGTTCTTTTATCGGTATTATGCAGAATTCAGGTATGCTGACAGCAATGGCAGAAGCGATTGTCAAGATTATTCCTGCTTCAGTTGGACAGTTGATGCCGGTACTTGTAGGTATCATTTCAATGCCAGCCAGTCTGTTGTTTGATCCGGATTCCTACTACTATGGTGTTATGCCGGTTCTTGCATCTGCTGTTGAACAGATGGGTGTGAATCCAATCATGATTGCACGTGCATCTATTATCGGTCAGATGACAACAGGTTTCCCTGTAAGCCCATTGACTGGTGCAACATTCCTGCTGACAGGTCTTTCAGGCATTGATCTTGGTGAACATCAGAAACATACGATTCCATTTGCATTTATGACAACACTCGTCATGCTGATTGTAGCAGTAATCGTTGGTTCAATTTCAATTTAATTATAACGTAAAGTATTTAAAGTGCTTGTTTTAAGCAAAGTTATGACAGAATAAAAAGGAGTGACCTTATTATGAAAAAAATCAGAATCGGAAGTGGCGCAGGTTATGCAGGAGACCGTATTGAACCTGCAGTAGAATTAATGGAAAAAGGAAATCTGGATTATATTATCTTTGAATGCCTGGCTGAAAGAACAATTGCCATTGGTCAGCAGGATAAGATGAAAGACCCGACAAAAGGCTACAATCAGCTTCTTGAAGCAAGAATGAGAAAGATCCTTAAGCTCGCCAAAGATAATCATATCAAAGTTATCACAAACATGGGTGCAGCCAATCCGGTAGCTGCTGCTGAGAAGACAGCCGAAATTGCAAAAGAACTGGGCGTCAGCGGATTAAAAATCGCTTATGTAACAGGTGATGATATTACACCTCAGATTGAAAAATATTATGATAATGATGTCCTTGAATTGGACTGCAAACTGGGGGATATAAAAGAATCTATTCTTTCTACCAATGTTTATCTTGGTGCAGAAGGTATTATTGAAGCCCTTGAAAATGGTGCTGATATCGTTATCACCGGTCGTGTATCTGACCCGGCCTTATCCATTGGACCACTTGTACATGAATTTGGCTGGAATATTAAAGATGATGCAGATAAGATGGGACAGGCTACATTAGTCGGCCACCTTCTGGAGTGTGCGGGTCAGGTAACCGGCGGCTATTATGCAGATCCTGGTTATAAAGATGTGCCTGATCTTGACAGACTGGGATTCCCGCTTATTGAAATCGATGAAACAGGTAAATTTGTTGTGACAAAGGTTGAAGGATCCGGCGGTCTGGTATGTGAGGATACATGCAAAGAGCAGATGATCTATGAAATTCATAACCCTGAGAAATATCTGACACCGGATACAGTTGCAGACTTTTCACATGTCACATTTACACAGGTAGGCAAAGACAGAGTTGAAGCTGCCCATGCAACTTCCCATGGCAAACCTGAGACATTAAAAGTCAGTGTTGGTTATAAAGACTGCTTTATTGGTGAAGGCGAGATCAGCTACGGTGGTATGAACTGTATGAATCGTGCAAAGCTGGCTGCGGATATTGTAGAAAAGCGTCTGAAACTGGTTGGCGTTGAAATGGAAGAGTTCCGTATTGACTATATCGGTTATAATTCTCTTTATAAATCAGAGATCTCTGACCAGTATGCACCGGATGTATTCCCTGAAATCAGACTCCGTGTCAGCGGCAGAACAAAAGATAAAGCAAATGCAACATTAATCGCAAATGAAGTAGAAGCACTTTATACAAACGGTCCAGCAGGCGGTGCCGGCGCAACAAAGAAAGTTTCAGAAATCGTATCAATTTGTTCAATATTTGTACCTAGAGATATTATCAAGATTGAAGTAGGATATAAGGAGGTTTAATTATTATGAAATTAAAAGAAATTGCACATTCAAGAACAGGTGATAAAGGTGATATTTCAAACATTTCATTAATCCCATACAAAAAAGAAGATTATGAAATGCTGAAAGAAAAGGTAACACCGGAAGTTGTAAAAGCATATTTTGGTGAAATCTGCAAAGGTGAAGTTGTTCGCTATGATATTGACAGCCTCTGCGCTATGAATTTTGTGCTTGATAAGACACTTGGCGGTGGTGTTACACGTTCACTGGCCATTGATAAACATGGTAAAGCATTAGGCATGGCCTTAATGGAGATGGAAATTTAGTACAGTTCAATGTAATCACACATTTAAAGCGGGTCTTGAAATTCAGGGCCCGCTTTTAATGATAGCAGGTTATAAAAAATATCTATTTGACTATATCATATCTGGATAGTATGATTAATGCATATCCAAGGAGAAATGACACGTACGATTTAGTGATAAAGGCAAGAGGTGAGATAGATATGAAGCAGATTGTGTGTTTTGGAGATTCTAATACATATGGGTATATTCCCGAAAACGGGGAGAGATATCCCTGGGGTGTACGATGGACCAGCTTGTTGAATGAAAAGCTGGGCTATGGCAAATATCATATTGAAGAGGAAGGACTGTGCGGACGGACAACTATCTTCGAGGATCCGCTGCGGGACAATCGAAATGGCTCCCGTATGCTCCCGGCTTTGCTTGAAACACATCAGCACGCAGATCTGATCATCGTTATGCTGGGAACCAATGACTGCAAGGCAGCCTATGGAGCGTCAGCGGAAATGATTGGAAAAGGTATTGAAAAAATTGTCGGGCAAATACGAGGGGGTGCATCTGACAGTAAAATTCTGCTCATATCGCCCATCTGGCTGGGAGAGAAAGTATGGAAACCGGGATATGATCCGGAGTTCTCGGAGAAGTCTGTCACTGTCTCAAAGCATCTGGCAAAAGTTTATCGTCAGATTGCAGAAAAAGAAAATATTGCATTTCTTAATGCGGCTGCATATGCAAAGCCAAGTGCAGCCGATCAGGAACATATGGATCCTGAGAGTCATCGATTGCTGGCAGAGGCAATTTATCAAAAAGTAATAGAAATTGAAGGCATCCTCGAATAAGGATGTCTTCCTGCTGCTTATGCATAATGGTTCAAAGACGCTGGGTTCATCATATGTATAACAGTGATGCTGTGAATCAATGTCTCTGCTTGCTGTCAATCGCAATCGTCACAGGACCGTCGTTCACCAGTGAAACCATCATATGAGCGCCGAATTCTCCTTCTTCTGTATGTATGCCGCAATCACGGCAGGCTGCAATAAACTTCAGATACATATCCTTGGAAAAATCAGGAGCACCGGCTTCTGTAAAGCTCGGACGGTTGCCTTTCTTCGTGCTGGCAAACAGTGTGAATTGGGAAATAATCAGGAGCTCACCGCCGACATCCCTTAAAGAAAGATTCATCTTGCCTGCTTCATCTTCAAATATTCGCATCTGAGTAATCTTCTTCACAAGATACGCCATGTCTTCTTCCGTATCATCATCAGCAACACCGAGAAGAACAAGAAAGCCTCTTTCTATGCTTCCGATGGTCTCATTATCAACATCAACACTTGCGCGGGATACGCGCTGTATAACTGCTCGCATAAACAAACCTCCAATAAATGTCTTTTCCTATCAGTAAAAACTGAAAATGAATGTATGATGACATTATACCAGACTTTATCCGATAAATCACCTGTCATTTGTCGACAAAGCTCAAAGTATATTGTGAAAACTGTCGATGAATGATAATTGCGACGTTTTTGTCTGTCAGATATAATGTGAGTCAGGGGATTGAAGTATTTGCTGCAGGAAAGGTGCAGAAATGTTTAGTAAGACAATCAGTGCAGTCCTGCTGGGAATGAGAAGTGATATGATCACTGTTGAGGCAGATGTCAGCGGCGGACTGCCTTATTTTGAGATGGTAGGCTATTTATCAGCAGAGGTGAAGGAGGCGAAGGAGCGTGTTAGAACAGCTATTCGGAATGCCGGTTTCAAATTGGAACCGAGACGTATCATTGTGAATCTTTCACCGGCAGATGTACGCAAGTCGGGAACGATTTGTGATCTAGCCATTGCATCGGCTGTTTTGTGTGCTTATGGCTTTATTATGCCGGAAAGTCTGGAACATACCGTATTGATCGGTGAATTGAGTCTGGACGGCAGTGTGCGCCCTGTTAATGGTGTTTTATCTGTTGTTTTGATGGCGAAGAGGATGGGGATGACTAAGTGTATTGTACCTGCAATGAATGCCTTTGAAGGGGCAGCTGTTGATGATATAGAGGTCTATGGTGTACATACATTACAGGAACTCATTGGCTTCCTGGATGGACGTCTGGTTATTGAGCCGGCATATATCGACAGGGATACTTTGCTTGAACGATCAGAAGGGCAGATATCACAGCTGGATTTCAGTGACATTTGCGGGCAGCACACGATGAAGCGAGGACTTGAGATTGCTGCTGCAGGGATGCATCATACGATGCTGATCGGGCCTCCCGGAGCAGGAAAGTCCATGGCTGCAAGACGCCTGCCGACAATTTTGCCGAAGATGACATGGGAAGAATGTCTGGAAGTGTCTGAAATTTACAGTGCTGCAGGATTGCTGAAGCCTGCAGAGGGATTGATCACGACACGGCCTTTCAGAAGTCCGCACCATACGGCTTCTGATGTGGCATTGGCTGGAGGCGGCAGATTGCCAAAGCCTGGGGAGATCAGCCTGGCTCACAGGGGTGTACTGTTTTTGGATGAATTAACAGAATTTAGTTCCGCAGCCATGGAAGTAATGCGTCAGCCCATAGAGACCGGCCATATAATGATCAATCGTTTGCAGGCGATGTGTGTGTTTCCAGCAGGATTTATGCTGGTGGCAGCGATTAATCCATGCCGATGCGGCTATTATCCCTGACGTACGGAAGTGCCATTGTACACCTTTACAGATCAGACGTTATATTGGCAGAATCAGCCAACCACTGATGGATCGGATCGATTTGAATATAGAGGTGCTTCCGGCCAGAATTGAGTCTTTACAGGAAGCTGCGTCAGCTGAAGAGCGTTCAGCTCAGATTCTGAAGCGGGTGGAACAAGCCCGGGCCATGCAGGATGCACGTTACAGCGGAACCGTTTATAGATATAATTCACAGCTGCATGACAGGGATGTGGAGAGATATTGTGCGCTTGAAGCAGAAGAACGGATGTTAATGAAGAGTATTTATGAACAGTATGATCTGAGTGCACGGACATACCATAAGATTTTGAAGGTTGCACGGACCATTGCAGATCTATCGGGACATTTGAGGATTACGACAGATGATATAAGTGAAGCAGTGTTCTATAAGTGTTTGGATGGGAGGTATTGGGGAAGCGGCAATGGAAAAGGATGAATACTGGCTCTGGCTTGGAACAATTCCCGGTATTGGGAACGTAACAGCGCTTAAGTTGTTAAATGCTTTCGGCGGAGATATCCGAGTATTATATGAAGCTGATAAGAAAACAATCGCCGGTCGTCATATTGTGAGTGAAAAACAGCTTCAGAGTATTATATATAGTAGAAACAGGGACAGAATCTGCCGTGCCTATGCACAGATGAAGGAAAAGGGCATTCAATGCCTTTCCATTGTGGATACACATTATCCTGATATGTTGAAATCACTTCATGATCCGCCCATTGTTTTATATTTTCTTGGAAGCATACCAGCCCCGAAAGAGTGGATGATCGCACTGATCGGAGCCAGACAATGCAGCAGTTACGGCCGACAGGTCAGCAGGATGCTCGCACGCGGTATCGCTACTTCCGGTCTGACTGTTGTCAGTGGAATGGCCAGGGGCAGTGACAGCGCTGCTCATTGGGGCGCACTGGAAGAAGGCGGACGTACCTTTGCTGTTCTTGGATGCGGTGTTGATGTCTGTTATCCACGGGAGAATATTGATCTCTATACGGAGATCAGCAGAAACGGCGGGATTCTTTCTGAATTTCCTCCGGGGACAAAACCGGAGGGGTATCATTTTCCGAGAAGGAATCGTCTGATTGCTGCATTGGCAAAGGGGATTGTAGTCACAGAAGCCAAGCAGAAGAGCGGAACTCTGACTACCGTTGAACATGGTTTGGATCTGGGCAAGGATATTTTTGCTGTTCCGGGTAGGATAGATGATGCTTTAAGTGAAGGATGTAACCAGCTGATTCGGGCTGGGGCCAAGCTGGTGATGCAGCCATCGGACATTCTTGAAGAATTCGGCATTCTGGCCAGGGAATATAAAAAAAATAATATTACGCTTGATAATTCTGAAAAAGTAGTGTATGCTAGCATATGTTTAGTTCCCAGAAGTGCGGATGAGATTGCTGCGCTGACCGGTATGGATGTGCAGTGTATCATTCACTGTCTGGTTAGGATGGAATTGAAGGGAATTATACACAGAGTAGGAAAAAATCAATATGTGTTAAGTATATAGATGTGGAGGAAAAGGCTGTGGCTAAATATTTAGTTATTGTTGAATCCCCGGCCAAGGCGAAGACAATTAATAAGTTTTTGGGTTCAAATTATCATGTTGTAGCCTCTAACGGACACGTAAGAGACTTGCCGAAGAGCCGACTGGGTATCGATGTTGAAGATGATTATGAACCAAAATATATCACGATCAGGGGTAAAGGGGATATATTGGCAATGTTGCGTAAAGAAGCCAAGAAGGCAGATAAGATTTATCTCGCAACTGACCCGGACCGTGAAGGAGAAGCAATATCATGGCATCTGGCAACGGCATTGAAGCTGGATGAAGCACATACCAATCGTATTACATTCAATGAGATCACAAAGAATGCGGTTAAGATGGCTATTAAAAATCCTCGTAAGATTGATATGGATCTGGTGGATGCACAGCAGGCGCGCAGAATGCTTGACCGAATGGTCGGTTATCGTATCAGCCCGCTTCTTTGGAGCAAGGTTAAACGCGGTTTAAGTGCGGGGCGTGTTCAATCAGTTGCACTTCGTTTGATCTGTGACAGAGAACAGGAGATTGATGCTTTTATTCCGAAGGAATACTGGTCACTGGACGCTGTTTTAAATGTCAGCGGTGAAAAGAAGCCGCTGACGGCCAAGTTCTATGGCAAGAAAAAGGAGAAGATTGAGATCCATTCTCAGAAAGAACTGGATGCGATCATGGATGCACTCAAGGATGCCGCGTATCAGATCGTGGACATTAAAACCGGTGAACGAACAAGAAAAGCGCCTGTTCCGTTTACAACAAGTACCTTACAACAGGAGGCTTCCAAGCAGCTGAATTTCTCAACGCAGAAGACGATGCGCCTCGCACAGCAGCTGTATGAAGGTGTCGATATTCAGGGACTGGGAACCGTTGGTCTGATCACATACCTGAGAACAGATTCTATTCGTATCTCAGAAGAAGCTGACAGCAACGCGAGAAACTTCATTGCTGAGAATTATGGCCAGGAATATGTCGCCGCTGCACCTAAGACCACAGAGTCTGGCAAGAAGATCCAGGATGCCCATGAAGCAATCCGTCCGACATATCTTGATCAGCTGCCGGTCAAGGTCAAGGAGTCCCTCAGCAGAGACCAGTTCCGTTTGTATCAGCTTATTTGGAATCGTTTTGTTGCCAGCCGTATGAAAGAGGCTGTCTACGAGACAACCAACATCAAGATAGAAGCGGCAGGATACTTGTTTACGGTATCAACTTCAAGACTTGCTTTTGAAGGTTTTATGTCTGTATATAAACCGGACGATGAAAAGGCTGAGAACAATGTGCTGGCCAGAAAGATCAATAAAGACAGTCAGCTGAGTTTCAAGGATTTTGACGCAAAACAGCATTTTACACAGCCGCCGGCACATTACACAGAGGCATCCCTTGTCAAGACAATGGAAGAACTCGGTATTGGCCGACCAAGTACGTATGCGCCAACAATTACAACCATCATTTCCCGAAGATATGTGGCAAAGGAGAACAAGAATCTCTATGTTACAGAATTAGGTGAAGTGGTTAATCGAATGATGGTACAGTCCTTCCCAAGTATTGTGGATGTGAACTTTACAGCCAATCTGGAGTATTTACTGGATAAAGTCGGTGAAGGCGTTGTGAATTACAAGACTGTTATCCGTAATTTCTATCCGGATCTGGATGAAGCAGTTCAGAAGGCTGAAAAAGAGTTGGAAGAGGTTAAGATTGAAGATGAAGTCTCAGATGTCCAGTGCGATCAGTGCGGTCGTATGATGGTCATCAAGTATGGTCCTCACGGTAAGTTCCTGGCATGTCCGGGATTCCCTGAATGCAGAAATACCAAGACGTACTTCGAGAAAATCGGCGTAAGCTGTCCGAAGTGCGGCAAGGATATCGTCATTAAGAAGACGAAGAAAGGCCGCCGTTATTATGGCTGTATGGGCAATCCTGAATGTGATTTTATGACCTGGCAGCGTCCGTCGGATAAGAAGTGTCCGGAATGCGGAAGTGTTCTTTTGCATAAAGGCAATAAGCTTGTATGTATGAATGAAACCTGCGGCTTTGTCATGGCCAATCCAAAGGAAGAAGACCAATAGTCCTTAAGTGATAGAAGAATCTGTCTGATAAGTCTGAAAAGATTTTATGGACAGATTCTTTTTTTGGTTTTTCTTTGTAATGTGACAAAGTGTATTGTCTGTCTTTACCTAAATTTAACATTCAGTTTGCGGAAACGTCTGTGCTTATGTCGTTTTTCATCCTAATTGTAGGTATAATTTTCTTAATTAATAATAAAATTTGAAATTTTCCAACATTCCCCTTGTTATGTTGGAATTTTCATGATAGAATGAGAAAGTAATAATGGGCAATCTTAAAAGAAAGAAGGATTTGATATGAGCGTACAATTGTTAGATAAAACACGTAAAATAAATAAATTACTGCATAACAATAATTCACATATGGTTGTCTTTAACGACATATGCGAAGTGCTCAGTGAAATACTGGAATCCAACATTCTTGTGATCAGTCGTAAAGGCAAAGTACTCGGTATTAAGAATCGACCGGATATTGCAGAACTGCATGAACTGATTGTGGATGCTGTAGGCGGACATATTGATGAAATGCTGAACGAGAGATTATTAAGTGTCCTTTCTACAAAGGAGAATGTCAATTTGCTGACACTTGGCTTTGAGAGCGATGACATCAACACCTATCAGGCTATTATTACCCCGATAGATATTGCAGCTGAGCGTTTGGGTACATTGTTTATTTATCGCAAGGATAAGCCATATGAAATTGATGACATTATATTGAGCGAATATGGCACCACCGTCGTTGGGCTTGAAATGCTTCGTTCCGTCAACGAGGAGAATGCAGAAGAGACAAGAAAGGTTCAGATCGTCAAGTCAGCTATCAGTACACTGTCATTCTCAGAATTAGAGGCTATCACACATATTTTTGAAGAACTGGATGGTAATGAAGGAATTCTTGTTGCCAGTAAGATTGCAGACCGGGTAGGTATTACACGATCCGTTATTGTGAATGCACTTCGTAAGTTCGAAAGCGCCGGGGTAATCGAATCCCGTTCTTCCGGTATGAAGGGAACATACATTAAGGTTTTGAATGACGTGGTTTTTGATGAATTAAAGAAATTATAGGCTTGAGTTGATCGGGTTTAACAGATTTAATTGTAAGAATTACACGAATCAGAAGGAATTTTATGAAAAGGCTTGCCATTGGCAGGCCTTTATGTTATAATGCTATTCGGTAAAAAAAGACACGCAGATTGATTTCGGGAATGGTGCCCACAGGGTTGAACCCGGAGAGGACGTCTGCGGAAGAGCAAAACCATGGAGGTATTAAAATGAGCGTTATTTCAATGAAACAGTTACTGGAAGCCGGTGTTCATTTCGGACATCAGACAAGAAGATGGAACCCTAAGATGGCTCCTTATATCTACACAGAGAGAAATGGTATCTATATCATCGATCTTCAGAAATCTGTAGGTATGGTTGACGATGCTTACAATGCAATCAAAGATATCGTTGCAGATGGCGGCACAATCCTTTTTGTTGGTACTAAGAAACAGGCACAGGATGCAATCAAAGCAGAAGCAGAACGTTGTGGTATGTACTATGTTAACCAGAGATGGTTAGGTGGTATGCTGACTAACTTCAAGACAATCGAAAGCAGAATCGCAAGACTCAAAGCAATCGAGAAGATGTCTGAAGACGGTACATTCGAAGTTCTTCCTAAGAAGGAAGTTATCGAACTGAAGAAAGAATGGGAGAAGCTTGAGAAGAACCTTGGCGGTATCAAGGATATGAAGAGAATCCCAGATGCAATCTTCATCGTAGATCCTAAGAAGGAAAGAATCTGTGTACAGGAAGCACACATCCTTGGTATTCCACTGATCGGTATCGCAGATACAAACTGTGACCCAGAAGAACTGGATTACGTTATCCCAGGTAACGATGATGCTATCAGAGCAGTTAAACTGATCGTTTCCAAGATGGCAGATGCTGTTATCGAAGCAAAACAGGGTGCAGATGCTGAAACAACTGAAGCAGAAGCAGCTGAAGCTGATGCAGAATAATTATAGAGACTGATTTGTTCGTTGAATAAATAGTTCAGGCTGTCTCGGGGCCGGATAAGCTTTGAGGCAGCTTTTTAAACTAAATGATATTATTTTTATATATTATATGAATAACGGAGGAATAGAATCATGGCAATTACCGCAGCAATGGTAAAAGAATTAAGAGAAATGACAGGCGCAGGCATGATGGACTGCAAGAAAGCACTGAACGAAGTAGACGGCGATATGGACAAAGCTGTAGAATTCCTTAGAGAAAAAGGTCTTGCAGCAGCAGCTAAGAAAGCATCCAGAATTGCAGCAGAAGGTATCGTAGCAACACTTGTTTCTGATGACAAGAAATCCGCTGCTATCGTTGAAGTTAATGCTGAAACAGACTTCGTTGCTAAGAATGAAGTATTCCAGTCATACGTTGCACGTGTAGCTGCACAGGTACTGGCTTCCAACAACACAACAATGGAAGCATTCATGGCTGAACCATGGATCGATGATGCTTCTTTCACAGTAGAACAGGAACTTTCCCAGATGGTTGCTAAGATTGGTGAGAAACTGAGCATCAGAAGATTTGAGAAAGTGACAAACGAAAACGGTGTTATCGCTTCTTACATCCACGCAGGCGGTAAGATTGGCGTTCTGGTTAACATGGATACAACAGCATCCGCTGAAGCAGTTGAAGAATGCGGCAAGAATGTTTGTATGCAGGTTGCAGCTCTTAAGCCTCAGTTCACAAACCGTAACGAAGTAAGTGCAGAGCATATCGCACACGAGAAAGAAATCCTTCTTGCTCAGATCATGAACGATCCTAAGGAATCTCAGAAACCAGCTAAGGTTATCGATGGTATCGTAACAGGTCGTATCAACAAAGAATTAAAGGAAATCTGCCTTCTTGATCAGGTTTATGTTAAAGCTGAAGACGGTAAACAGTCCGTTGGCAAATATGTTGAATCTGTAGCTAAAGAAGTTGGTGCACCTATCGCTGTTAAATCTTTCGTACGTTTCGAGACAGGTGAAGGTATGGAAAAACGTGAAGACGATTTTGCAGCTGAGGTTGCTAAACAGGCTGGAATGTAATCTATTCAGCAACTTTACAGAAAAATGTTCTGCTAAACTCAATAAAATCAAGGCTTCTAGCAATTTTATTACTAAAACATGTGTGTTGCGTAAGTATTATAAAGTATCATAATTTATCACCATTTATCACAGTATTTTGCGTCAATCTTGCGTAGGGTTTTGCGTCAGATGACAATCTAGTTCCCTTCGGCTAAGTTTACGCAAAATAACGATTATGGAATGACTTATATACACATATAAGAGACTCTATTATTTAGAGTCTCTTTTTTAGTAAAGAATGAGACGATATACAAAAAGATCGAGTATGAGGCTAACCATTTAGTTGATTAGCCGACCTCTTACGCCACCGTGCGTACCGTTCGGTACACGGCGGTTCTCTAGTTTTCACAAACTGTTAGATAATAGTCAAGCATGGATGTATATCCAAGCTTGGCTATTATTTTATTTGAAAAGATTTGGTTCAGTACCTTGGAAAATATGCGGTGTATCCGTAAAATACCAAAATCTTGTGGCGGTGATGATAAATATAATAATCTGATTATTGTGCATACAGGGATGGAAAGGCTGATAAAAAGTCAGGACAAAAAGAAATCAATCGTGTTCTAAACAAATATAAACTGGAATGTAATCAAAGACGGAAAGTAAATACCATAAGAAAAAATGCAGGATTAGAGGAAATAGACGTAAAAGCACTTGATAAGGAACTGTAAGTTACGATGTTAAAAAGTAGAAGTTACTGATGATGGAACGCCGGATGAGGGGAAACTCTCATGTCCGGTGTGAAGTGGGGGAAAATCTGGCGATAACATCAAAGGATTACCTATCACTATAGGATCGTCTGATTGCCCTACATCATCTGGATATTGGGTGGAAACCGTCTGACTTGGAACAGAGGGAAGGACGTATTATCCGTCCGGGAAACCATAATAAAAAGGTTCATATCTTCCGGTATGTAACAGAATCCACATTCGACAGTTATATGTGGCAGTTAATCGAGAACAAGCAGAAATTCATCTCCCAGATTATGAGGAGCAAAGTACCGGTCAGAAGTTGTGAAGATGTGGACGAAGCGGCGCTGTCCTATGCAGAGGTCAAAGCACTTGCAACCGGAAATCCGGCAGTAAAAGAGAAGATGGCATTGGATGTGGACGTGGCAAAGTTGAAACTTTTAAAAGCCAACCACATGAATAATCAGTATCGTTTGGAAGATGACATTGCAAGGAATTTTCCGCAACAGATTGCAAAACTGATGGAGATCATTGACAGCTACAAGGCAGACATCGCTCATTTTTCTGAGTACAAAATCACAGATCCAGAGCAGTTTTCTATGGAAATCAGTGGCAAAGTGTTCACAGAAAAGAAAGAGGCAGGAGCGGCTCTTCTGGCGGTCTGCAAAGAAATTAAGTCTGTGGATGCAGCTATGGATATTGGAAGCTATCAGGGATTTAACATGAGAATCCAATTCGACAGTTGGAGCAAAGAGTTTATCCTGTCTGTAAAGCATGAATCGGTAGCTAAAGTTCGATTGGGAGCCGATGCTCTAGGAAATATCACTCGTATCAATAATCTTTTAGAAAGTTATCCGGAGAAACTGGCAGAAGCAGAACAACGGCTGGAAACGGTACAGGAGCAGATGACAAACGCCAAAGAGGAAGTCGGGAAGCCATTTCCAAAAGAAGAGGAACTGAACCAAAAACTGGAGCGACTGTCAGAGTTAAATGCACTTCTCAATATGGATGAACGGGAAGATACAGAAACAGAGCAGTCGGAATCAAAAGAGAAAGAAGAAAGACCGGCACGAGGTTCTATCCATGAGAAACTGCAGATTTATAAGGAAAAGAGTCAGCGGGAAAGTGAAACTGGCAAGGAAACCAGAAAACGGGACTTCGGTCTGGAATAAAGAGGAAAGATGGCATAATTTGGTAGAAGAAGGTTCTGTCGGTTATGCCATTTTTTAGAACACAGGAGGAATTTATATGGCAAGAAACAGGATAACGGGTAGAGAAACACAGAAAATGCAGGAATACACGCAGGGACAGATCAGTCAGGCAGAGCGTAGAGGCATAGAATTTCCAACAGATGTAAAAGAACAGCTTTTTGAATATGCGAATCTGATCGGTGAGGAAGAGAAAGTTAGGACTCTGGTAAGAAATCTAGCAGATGCAGTGATCCAGGCAGATGAAGAAGGGGTAGAGGATCTACTGGATGATGCAAGAATGGATATTCAGGATCTACCAGATCCAACCATAGGTAAGCTGGAATTACGTGATTATGGATATACAGCAGAAGACATGGTGCCGCTTAGAAAAGAAGCAGCTTTGGATTATCACAGAATGGGTTCTAAGATTTATTGCCTGGGCAGCGATGGCAGCAAGGGAGAGTATGCAAGTAAAGAAATGATACAGGCGCATGAAGGTCTGTTTGGCATGGAATCGCAGATGTGGGAACGGATAGAGGAGAATGACCTGGATTATGCCGATGAAGATTTTGGAGCATTTCAGGAGCCTATGAGTGTCATTGAGCAGGAAGAAGCACTGAAATTATACGATGCCGGAGCAGATATCTATCTGATCACTAATTTTTCATCACCAATGTATGTCACGGAACGCATGGAAATTGAACGAGGACCGGAGCATTATCAGATGTCTATGACAGAACTGGAGCGTTTCCGTAACCTGGAATGGGAAATGCAGAAATATCCGCAGATTCAGTCTTTGAAAGAGGCAAACCTGTTGTTAGGAACAAGGCGAACCTTTGGTATTTATCAGATCAAGGACGATTCACCGGGCGAAAACTATGCATTTATGAATATGCGCTTTATTGAAAGTCATGGTATGCAGATAAAAAAAGAAGATTATAAGCTGGTCTATGTTGGGGAATTATCGGGAAATATGTCACTGGATGATATTTTTGAAAGGTTCAACATTGATAGACCGGAAGATTTCCGTGGGCATTCCCTGTCTGTCAGTGATATCATAGTTCTGAATGACGGGGAAAAAGTAACCGCTCATTTTGTAGACAGTATCAGTTTTGAACAGCTGGATTCTTTCCTGAATCTGGAAGAACAGGTTCTTAGTGAACTGGCATATGAGGTAGGAGAACGTTACTTTGCTATTCAGAGAACAGAAGAAGGATATGATTATTCGTTTTACGATGAAGATTTTCGTCTGATGGATGGTGGCGTCTATGAAAATGATCAAATTTCTATTGAAGAAGCGGCAGAGGAACTTCTGGAAGACGAAGGCTGGACTGGAGAACGCATCCGTGGAGATTATGATCAGTTGATGGAAAAAGTAGAAGAAATGGATGAAGTTGTAATGGCAGAGATTCAGAAAAGCCAGGGCGAATATAAGCCTTTGGCAAAGGTGGAGGAACTGGAAGAGGCGAATTATAACATGATTGATAACGTCCTTAATAATATGCCACCGAAGAAAGAGCCTTATCTGGAATATTTCGCCACAGAATGTGATGAGTTCCATGATATGGGAGCTTATGAAAAAAGTACCGATGTTAATCAGATTGCTGCGGTCTATGAAAAATATAGGGAGAATCCTAAAACTGCGTATCTGGGATGCTCAATGGGAATTATTTATCGTGATCCGGAAGACAGTTACTATGATGAAGCCGAATTTGCGATCGTTAAAGGGAATACCGTATTCGGAGATCTGATGGATGATGTTCGATTTTATGGAGAACTTGCACTGGTACGGGAAGGGATCGAGAAAATTCATGAAGCATTGCCGGACTACAAGTATGTACCGATGAGGGATGTTCGAGAAGCAATGTATCCTGAGAAAATGACCACAGAACAGCTGGCAGAGGCACTGGATGAGATTGCAGAAGCTTTTGATCCGTATGAGTATCGAGATAATGTGGAGAGGGGAGAAAATACGGTGCAGGAAGTAATGCTGGATTTGAGAAGTGGAAATATTCATTCCTATATTTCATATCTGAAGGATATTGTAGACGAAGAATGCGATCTGTCTGTTCGTGCAGGAGTATTGATTGAAAGACTGAAAGCCTATGAACCTGAACTTCCAAAGGATATGGAACCAATGGTGTATGTAAACTATTGTGAAGAAAGTGATCTCATGAATCCAAGATGTCAGAAGCTGTCTGAGCTGGATGCAAAAACAGCAGAAATGGATAAAGAATGGTATGCAAAACGTGATCCGAAGACAGAGGAACCTACAAAAATTGCAAAGATATATGTGACTGTATATTATGCGGAAAAAGGTGAACAGATGCTGCATCATTTTAAGAAGTCAATGGATATTGGAAATGGACATGGCGGTATTGTGAGTCAGTTGAAGTATGATAATGAAATGAAGCTTACAGATGAGTATTGGATCAATTACCAGAAAGGCAAAGGAAGTGAAGAGTTCCAAAAGTATATGGAAGATCTGACAGACATGCAGAATCATGTGCTTCCGTATCTGCAGAGTTTTTGCAATCTGGAGGAAAAAGGTGTGAAGGAGAGACGAGAACAGCAGATAGCAGAAAGATATGAAGGAAGAGCAGATGAGAGGGTAACAAGTACCGAAGCGAATGAAGTTGTTAAGGATGTAGGAAAAACAGATAGAAAACCGGCACAGCAGAAGCAGGCGGTAGATGGAAAAGATAAGAAATTATCCATTCATGAACGGCTTGAGATCAATAAGAGGATTATTCAAGAAAAGCAGGGAAAAGATAAAACGGAGAGAGGAGTTGATTTGGGTGTAAGGACAGTGTAGAATAAGCAGAACGAGTCGGAGGTCATGGATGATAACGTGGCTTCCGGCTTTATTGCGTATTGTCGGAAGAATTATAAATGGTATAATGAATGTAAATGCGATAAAAGAATGTCGCCTGTTATGCGACTTCCAAATGAGAAAAGTGTGTTATTCTGAGATCAAACAAGAGGCTAATAGAGTCAGGAGGATGACATTATGAGTAAAAAAGGATATAGCAGACCAGGATTCTTTGGATCCATAAACCATTATGATGCAAACGGAAAAAAGTAGGCGAGAGCAGACCAGGATTCTTTGGTGGTATGAACGACTATGATGCAAATGGAAAGAAAATCGGACATAGTTCGCCTTCCTTTTTTGGTGGTATGAATCATTATGACAATAACGGGCATAAAGTAGGTGAGAGTCGACCAGGATTCTTTGGCGGTTTAAACCATTATGATGACAAGGGGCATAAGCGGGGGCATAGCAATCCAGGATTTTTAGGTGGATTCAATCATTACGGTTAAAACTGCACAGAGAGCAGCACAAGCGGCAAGGGCTGCGGCAAAAGCCGCCGTGGTTACGGTAAAGGCGATTGCCAAAGCGACCGCACTTGCCATTAAAGCGATTATTGCCGGAACGAAAGCCTTGATTGCCGCTATCGCCGCAGGCGGCTGGGTGGCGGTTTTGGTTATTATCGTGATTTGCCTGATTGGTATGATCCTCGGCTCAGTATTTGGCATTTTCTTCTCAGACGAAGATTCCGGCACTGGAATGAGTATGCAGACCGTTGTGCAGGAAATCAATACCGAATACGATACCAAGCTGCAAGAGGAAAAGAACTCGGTATCCTATGATGTTCTTGAAATGAGTGGCAGCAGAGCCGTTTGGAAAGAGGTGCTTGCCGTTTACTCTGTAAAAACGAATACGGATCAAGATAACCCCCAAGAGGTTGCCACAATGGACGATGGCAAAAAGCAACTCTTAAAAGACATCTTTTGGGAGATGAATCAAATATCTTCCCGAACAGAGAGCAAGACCGAAACAGTTATTACCGAAACCGATGACGGACACGGTAATATCGTGGAAACTGAAAGCACGGTCACACAAACCTATCTGTATATTACCGTCAGCCACAAGACTGCCGAGGAAATGGCGGCGCAATATGGTTTTAACGAAGAACAGAAAGGCTACCTCGCTGAACTGCTTGCAGATGAAAACAATTACCTTTGGTCACAGGTGCTTTACGGCATTACAGGCGGCGACGGACAGATCGTGACCGTTGCACTCTCTCTGGTTGGCAATGTGGGCGGTCAGCCGTATTGGTCGTGGTACGGTTTTAACTCCCGTGTAGAATGGTGTGCTTGCTTTGTATCTTGGTGTGCCAACGAGTGCGGCTATATCGACGCTGGAGTTATCCCAAAATATGCAGGCTGTGTCAACGGAGTACAATGGTTTAAGGATCGTGGACAATGGCTGGATGGCAGCGCCGAGCCTGCCCCCGGAATGATTATTTTCTTCGATTGGGCAGACGAAAGTGGTCAGGATGGATTATCCGACCATACGGGTATTGTTCAAAAGGTCGAAAACGGCAAGGTTTATACGGTCGAGGGCAACTCCGGCGACAGTTGCCGAGTCAATGAGTATTCTATCGGTTATTACGAGATTCTTGGCTACGGCGCACCTGCCTATTAAAATACACAAGCCGCCTGCATTTTGCAGGCGGTTGGATTACATATCAGAAAGATATTGTGCCGGTTTGAAAACTAAAAGTCTCAAAATACAGACTTAATAATTGCGATTTCACTCTCAAAGTGCTATAATACAAACTATATTTGGGTGGAGGTGCGGAAATGAAAGTACGGTACAACAAACTTTGGAAACTTCTGATTGACAAGGGAATGAAAAAGAGTCAATTACGAGAAGCGGTCGGGGCAAGCAAAAGTACATTTGCGAAACTCGGAAAAAATGAAAATGTTACCCTTCCCGTGCTGTTGAATATATGCGAATACTTAGAGTGTGATTTTGGCGACATAATGGAAGCCGTACCCGAAAATGAGGTGTAGGATCAATGAACAAGAAGATTTTAATTGTGGATGACGAAAAAGAAATCGTTGATCTGCTTGAAGTGTATTTGAGTAACGATGGTTATTCAGTATATAAATGTTATAATGGGTTAGAGGCGATGAAATGTATCAAACAGTCGCAGATTGATTTAGCGATACTTGATATTATGCTGCCGGATATTGATGGTTTTCGACTTTGCCAAAAAATTCGGGAAAAGTTTTACTTCCCTATTATTATGCTTACCGCCAAAATTGAGGATAGCGACAAGATTATGGGGCTTACGATTGGTGCGGATGATTATATAACGAAACCGTTTAATCCTTTAGAGGTTGTGGCAAGAGTAAAGACGCAATTAAGGCGTTATCAGAGCTATAACAGTCCTAATTTGAGCCAATCCGAAGAAAAAGACGAGTATGACATCAGAGGTCTACTGATAAACAGAGTCAGCCACAAATGCTACTTGTATGGCAAAGAAATAGCCTTGACTCCGTTGGAGTTTTCTATTCTGTGGTATCTGTGCGAACATCAGGGTAAAGTTGTCGCCTCGGAGGAATTATTTGAAGCCGTGTGGAAAGAAAAGTATCTTCGCAACAGTAACAATACGGTAATGGCGCACATTGGGCGGCTTCGGGAAAAATTGAATGAACCTTCAAAAAATCCGAAGTTCATTAAAACTGTTTGGGGGGTAGGGTATGAAATTGAATAAAAAAGAAAAAAACTATCTGCTCTCTACCTTGTTCAAAGGGTATGTAATTCAATGTGCGATTTGCTCTGTGCTTATTTTTGGCGGTACTTTTCTTTTAGGAATTATGGCAGAGGAAATTCTCCGCAAGTATGTTTTGTATTATTACTTGTATTACAGAACAGTATATCTTTATATAGTGGCTGTAATCGTGTGGGGTGGCTGTATTATATACATGACATACCTACTTTTGAAAAAAGTAGTCGCCTATGTGTACGAGGTACAGGCTGCGACAGGAAAAATGTTCGATCAGAATGTCAGTTACATTGAAATGTCCCCGGAGTTGAGTGAAATCGCCGCTAACATCAATCAGTTAAAACAAGAGGCTGAAAGTAATGCAAGGCTTGCAAAAGAAAATGAGCAGCGAAAAAATGACCTGATTATGTATCTTGCACACGATTTGAAAACACCGCTTTCTTCTGTAATCGGGTATCTTACTTTACTGCGTGATGAGTCGCAAATCTCAAAGGAACTTCGAGAAAAGTACCTTTCAATCACTCTTGGTAAGGCAGAACGGTTAGAGGATCTGATTAACGAGTTTTTCGAGATAACACGATTCAATATATACGATATTACATTACAATACACGAAAATCAATTTAACTCGCCTGCTAGAGCAACTTGTATATGAATTTAAGCCTATGCTCAAATCAAAGAATTTGCAATGTAATCTTTGTGTAGATGATGATATAATGCTTCGATGTGACGCAGACAAAATTCAGCGTGTTTTTGATAACCTTTTGAGAAATGCGGTTATCTACAGTTTTGAAAATACGGATATCACGATCAGCGCACAATGTCAGGAAGATACGGTCAGCATTATTTTTTGTAACCACGGCGATACTCTGCCGGAAGAAAAGTTAAACAGGATTTTCGAGCAGTTTTATCGGCTTGACGCAGCGAGAAGTACAAGCAGTGGAGGAGCTGGATTAGGTTTGGCGATTGCAAAGCAGATTGTTGAACTACACAATGGTACAATCGTTGCAGAGAGCCAAGAGGATCAAAACAAGTTTTCAATTACTTTGCCGTTGGCGTAGGAAAATTGTAAGAATTTGCATAGAAAAAAAGAGGAATATCTTACGAGCAATCAAGAAAATACGGGCTTCTGTTTTGGTACAATAAAAGTATCAAGATAGAGGCTCGTATTTTTTGTGATACAGCATAAGGAGGAATGATGAAGTTGCTAAGAAAACAAATGCTGCTATGTTCTATTTTGTTTCTTGTATTTACGCTATCTGCCTGCTCTGCAATTGGGCAGACAGACGAAAACAATCTTACAGATAGCGCAACATCCGCAGAAAAAACGGTATCAGTTGTACGAGGGACAATTACTCCAACCGTTTCAACGCAAACGACTATTGTTCCGGCAGTACCGTTTATTATTTTCTCACCCGAAAATGGCATATTTAATACAGCGGTAGAATTAGAAGAAAAAATCACTGCCGGGCAAATTATTGGAACTGTGAACGGCAAAGAATTGAAATCTCCGGTGGATGGTACAATTACCTCTATTGCCCCATCCAATGAAAGCGTACCGAGTAATTATCCCGTAGCGATAGTGCATTATACAGGATTTGCCCTCAATGTAGAGGCAGATAATTTTTTGAGTACCTTACCGGAGTATGCAGAGTTGAAAGCAAAATTTCAAGTATATGATGGTGTAGGACCAACCGATATGATTGCCGTGGTGTCGCCTGCCGCAGATGAAAATGCGTTTACGGGAATCGTGCCGCAAGAGGGCATTCTGCAATGCTTGATCAGTCAAACAGTCGATGCGAAATCGGGGCAAAGTGCAACGGTAGTCATAACGGCGACAACGAGAAATGATGTCCTTATATTGCCGCTGTCGGTAATAGCGGGTAGACAAGGGACGGGATTGGTTACTGTAATTACTCCGAATGGAGAAAGAGTGGAAACAAAAGTGACATTGGGTGTGACAGACGGAGCCAATATAGAAATACTGTCCGGCTTAGAGGAGGGCGATGTAGTTTCTGCTACTCCGCCAAACCTTGATCCGAGGGGGATTTGATAAAATGAAAGGAATTTCCGAAAAGACTTTAATCAAAATAAAGGATTTGAAAGCAAGCGTCAAATTGAATAATGGCGATATGCTGACAACAGTAACCAACGCTAATATGGAATTGCAACGAGGGCGCAGTTATGCCATTGTCGGAAAGTCCGGCTCAGGCAAAACAAGCCTTATATCCATTATTGGCTTGTTAAATCGGGAATATGAGGGCGAGTACCTTTATGATGGTATATCTATTTCTGCTTTGAAAGACCGTGATCTGTCTATACTGCGAGCCAATAATATCGGATTTGTATTTCAGAACTACTCTCTGATTAAGCACTTGCGGGTATGGGAAAATATCGAATTACCCCTACTCTATGCCAAAAAGTCGTTTACCGCCAAACAGCGTCACGAGATAATTACAGGCTTGCTAAAAAGTGTCGGCTTAGAAAGCAAGGAAAATGATTACCCAATCAATTTGTCCGGCGGTGAACAACAAAGAGTTGCAATCGCAAGGGCGCTTGCAGTATCTCCGGAAGCCATTTTATGTGATGAGCCTACGGGAGCGTTGGATAAAAAGACGGGAACGCAGATTATGGAACTGTTGCACAGCGTCGTAAAAGAAAATGGAATTATGCTGCTGTTGGTTACGCACGATCCTGATATTGCAGATACCTGTGATACGATTTTTGAAATGGATGGAGGGAGGATAACTTGTGCTAAAAATGATACTTAAAGACCTTCGTCTGTCTCCACTTAGAAGTATTCTGACAAGTGTTTCAATGCTTGTAGGCATTATCGCAATGCTTGGATCGGTATTAGTTGGTACGCTTGGACGGGAGTATTTGATTTCCGTAAACGCACAGGTATATGGCTGGTCACCTACTTACTCATTCGTGATAACGGAATCCGATTTTCACGATAGAAATAAAATGGAACAATTATTCCAGAGATTTGAAGCCATTGATGATGTAGCCGCTGTTACTTTTTCTATGGGAGAAGATATTCGATTTGCACCAATGAAAGATTTAACGCCAATACCGCCGAATGATGTTTACCAAAACCTGATGGCTTTTGATTTAGTTTGCACCACGGAGGCATATAGTCAAGTCTATAATCTTCCAATGACATCCGGTAGATGGTTAGAGCCTTCGAGTGAGGGCGGATCGCTTGAAGTGGTCATAAACAAAGAAGCTAAAAACTATTTTAATGATTCGCCCTATGCTGCAGGAAATGTAAAAAGCACACTTTCGTTAACCCCATTCAATATTGTCGGAGTAGTAAACGATGGCAGGGATTTTCCGACTATCTATGCGGATTCTGCGGCGATCCTCAATTTCGCACCAGCAATGTGGCAAGTACAAAATGCAAATGTGTATTGGCATCCCACAACAGGACTGACAATCGAACAGATACATTCTGCCCTTGGCGACATTTTGACTGATACCATTGGCGGTTACTGGGAAAGTGCTGGGCGGAGTGATATTGGAGATACCTATGATTCGGTATTGTCCATACTGCAATTAGGGCTTTTGGTTACTTCGCTTTTGTTGCTGTTTGTTTCCGTATTAGGGCAGATCAATATCGGACTATCTTCATTGGAACAGCGCACACATGAGTTGCTGATCCGCAGAGCGATAGGTGCTTCACGAACAAATATTGTGGCATTGGTTTTAGGCTCACAGTTGATTTTATCAATATTCGTTTGCTTTGCAGCTATTTTGATTTCGCTGATTTTGGTGCATTGTATTGGAGCGTTGCTCCCTGTGGATTCCCCGGTGGGAACACCGAGTTATCCAATCAGCGTTGCTGTTGTTGCAGTTGCTGTGTCTGTGCTTACAGCATTATTGGGCGGATTATTACCAGCATTGAAAGCAGCAAAATTAGAGCCTGCATTGGCTCTTAGATAATAAAACTCAATTCAAGGAGGAAACAAAATGAAACGAACAATCTCAAAATCCGAAAGACCGTACAGACTGTTATTGTGTGTTATGATTTCTTTGCTGGTGATTATGCTGGCAGGCTGCTCCACTTCTTCGGACTCCGACACAAACACAAGAGGTTTCACGGACTTTGCTACCATTGAAGAAGAATACCTAACGACCATTGAGAGTTTGAATTGGCCGGAGGGCTTTACGCCGCCTGATGCTTTGGAAGGCGAAGATACGGGAGCGTCTTTTCAGATAGGATATGGCGATACAAGAGCATCTAACCTTTGGGAATATTCTTGGATGCAGGAATGGCTTGATACTTACAATACGGATTCGGAAAGGGCGGCAAAAGCCTTAGCTGAACTCGAAAAAGCCTTTGATATGCCTTATATGGGAACAGATCGCTGTGATGACGCCACACGCAAATATCTTCGTGATAATATTGATAAAGCTAAGTTGGGAGATCCGTCTGGATTTACAGAGTGTATTCAGGCAAATTATGCCGATTAAAAATGGCACATAGGAGTTTTGGTGTTGGGAGGTGAGCACATATATGCAGAGAAAACGCCGTAAGAAAAAACGATTTGGAGTATTTTTGTTTTTGCTTGTAGTTTGTATCGGCATAGGTATAATGTTTGTGCCGTGGGCAATGCAGCCGGAAAATTTCAGAGAGGTAAAGAATAAAATAAATGGTTTTCTCTACAAAGAAGATTTTCCTGACTCTTATAATGCAAAATCGCTGATTTTGGTGGATTGTTCTGATGATGAAATATTTGTTTCAAAAAACGAGAACGAGCCACAAATTCCTGCAAGTTTAGCCAAGCTGTTTGTTATTGAGTATGCGTCAACTTTAGCAGACCTTGATAGTATCGTTGTTGCAGACTATGGTGCTATTTCACTCACGAAACCTGGCTCGTCTGTTGCTCAAATCAAGGAAAAAGAATACTTTTTACACAATCTATTTGCGGCAATGTTAGTACCGTCAGGGAATGACGCAGCTTATGTGGTTGCTGATTATTGTGGAGGATTACTTTCGCCGCAAGCAGAAAGCTGTCAAGAGCGTGTGCGGATTTTCATGGAGAACTTAAACCTGCATTTGCAACAGCAGGGGTACTTAGACACAGTTTTATATGATCCGAGTGGTTTTGATATGGAGGCACTTACCACCACTTTAGATTTGAAAGAAGTAGTATATCGGTTGTTGGAATACTCGTGGTTTAGAGAAATTGTATCTCAAAACACTTATACGGCAACACTGCCTGATGGCAGTACACAAATATGGCAGAATACAAACGCCTTCCTTGATCCGACATCCGAATATTACAACGAAAATGTATGCGGAATTAAGACTGGCTCTCTGTCTGACGACTATAACTTGATTGTGCTTTATCAGCAGCACGGAAAAGAGTTTTTGATATGCAGTTTAGGCTCTCAGTCCGATTCCTCTCGTTATGACGATGTGAATTTTATTCTGAAAACGATTGATGAATCGTATTATCTCACGCAATAAATCTTATGTTGTCCAAGACAAAAAAACTAACCAAGGGGGGTGATAATATCGGACGAATCGTAATAATGGAGTTCAAAGCACAAGACTCAACAGCCTTTGACGATATGCTGGCTTTTGTAAAACAGCACCCTGATTTTGAAAAATTAGAGATTTCATATGAGCCGACATTATCCCTTTCCGGCTTAGAAATCAATTTGAGCCGGCGCAGAGTTATCAATAACGGTCAGGAAATTGAACTGACCGTCAAAGAGTACGATATACTCTGCTTGCTCGCAGCCAATAAAGGTCGTGTTCTTACATACGAGCAGATTTATGATAAGGTGTGGGGCGAAATATCAGCAGGCAATGAAAAGGATACCGTAGGCTTTCACATTCGGAATCTTCGTAAAAAACTTTGTGATACAAACTCTCACTTTTCCATAGATAGTGTTCGTGAGATCGGCTACCGCTTTAACAGTCAGTAAGCAGTCCCTCGTAGTTCATAATGAATTGCGAGGGATTATTCATTTTCTAAGACGGTATGTCGGAATTTGATAAATCCCTGCAAATGTTGATTTTATACGACTGTTAAGAGCAATATCGTGTCTAAACTTGCGACTGGACTTTGCATTTTCTACGAGTTATCTTCGTAATATCTCGGCATTATACTACTGGAATGTTTATCATAAACAGGGCATGATTTATGGCAGAATGGGCAGTCGTTCTCGTGCCATTTATTAGGTCTTGCTTGGATACGAATATGTTTAACTCCATTCTTATCAGAGTAAAGATTACAATTTTTTATAACTGTGTTCTTGACATTAAGGACACTTTTGCATAATGTATTAACTGAAGCCACTTGTGAATACTCCTTTTGTGTTTTTCTTCGCAGTTAATACATTAAAGGACACAAGTGTTTTTTCAATATGGTGTTGTTAATTTATGGTGTTAGGCTTCCACCATTATGCCAGAAGCCTCATATAAATTTATTGGGAAGAGTTACCGATCAAGTTTTCTCAGAATCCGAAGAATGGGATATTGATACGGTGTCAGAAACTATTGCATCGGAATATGAAAGAGCAACGAATCTTTCGATAAATAAAGAGAAGCAGAATTTGCCAATAGAAGAAAAACGAACGATAGATGTTAAAGAAATACGAGAATGGCTGAACTTTATTATTACGATTATATCAGTTGTTTTGGGAGTTACGAATTCTTCAGCAACAACGATAAATAATTACAATTATACACAACAAGTCAATAATTATTACATCGTTGGAATGGGATATGATGCGAAGGAGCTAAATACGACTAAATATAGAATCGTTAATAGAGAATCTATTGTACGACTGAAGCATGACTGCCATTCGATTGTAATTGAAAAGCTTGAGGAAGGGAAAGTTGTTAGAATTATAGATAAATATAAAAAGTGGCGACAGATAATTTGGGAGAATGAAGATGGTGAAGAATGTATGGGGTGGATTCAAAATTATAGATTAACTGAGTTTAAAGTGCCTAGAAATAAATGATGTATATTTGATGAAATAGAATCTATAAGTGAAGGAAGTATTATGTGTGGTAGGTATTATATTGATTCTGATATGGCAGATGAAATCGAAAAAGTAGTGCATGATATAGACCAACGGATCCGGCAGGAACATTTTGCAGGAGATATCTTTCCAACCAATGTAGCACCGATCATTGAAAAATCAGAACATGGATTGAAACTGGATGTTTGCAAGTGGGGATATCCATTGTCACAAGGAAAGAATCTGGTTATAAATGCAAGAGCAGAATCTGTTATGGACAAACCTTCTTTTCGAAATGGAATCCTCTATCACCGCATTTTGATACCGGCAAGTGGGTTCTATGAATGGAATCGGTTAAAAGAGAAAAATACATTTTCCAGATATGATGCACCAGTATTGTATATGGCTGGCTTCTGTGATTGGTTTGAGAATGAACGACGATTTGTGATTATGACTACAGCAGCCAATGAATCTATGATAAAAGTACATGATCGTATGCCGCTGATATTGGAAAAAGGACAGCTGAAAGATTGGTTCGATGACAGGAAAATGGAGCAAATTCTGCATCAGGTACCGGTTCAGCTAAAACGAGAGGCAGAATACGAACAGCAGAGCTTATTCTTATAATGGTTCAGAGGAGAAATAGAAAGATGCAAATATTTGTTGATGCAGATGCCTGCCCAGTGGTTGCGATCATTGAAAAGATTGCAAAAGATAATAGTGTTCCGGTAATGTTGTTGTGTGATACAAACCATGTTCTGTCATCGACTTATAGTAAAGTTGTTGTTGTCGGTGCAGGAGCAGATGCAGTAGATTATAAACTGATTAGTATCTGCCATAAAGGAGATATTGTCGTATCACAGGACTATGGTGTGGCTGCAATGGCATTGGGAAAAGGTGCTTATGCTATTCATCAATCAGGTAAATGGTACACGGATGATAATATTGATCAGATGCTAATGGAACGTCACCTGAGTAAAAAAGCCAGAAGAAGTTCCCGTAAATGTCATGTCAAGGGACCGAAGAAGCGGACGGAGGAAGATGATGAAAGATTCGCTCAGTCTTTTGAAAAAATGCTTTTGATGGCACGGGAGAAAGAAGGCAGATGAGGAATTGTAGATGCAGAGGAACGACAGAAGCTATAAAGACTTAAAACAAAAACAGAAGAGTGCAATAGCAGATAAAACATACAAAATGCACTTGAAGTTTTATCTTGAGAATCAGCGAATGCCGGATGCTACTGAAATGAATGATATATGCAAAAGTTTGTTTACGGCAGTTCAATCGCTTGCTCCTAAAACGGAATATGAAGAATTTTATAAAATTGTTGAAAAGCGTGAAAAGAGTTATGAAGAACGTATCCTGAGAGACATTCAGAATGGAATTATAATAGAAACACTTATGGCAAAAAAACATAAGAAAACGCCGGAAGAAAAAGCAGCTGTTGCGAAACAAAAGAAGCAGCAGAGGCGAGCAAGACGGAAACAAGAAACAAGAGATAATCTGGCTAAAGAAGAAATCTTGCAAGATGACAGATTTTTCGTTATTGCCGGTTATACCTCCGGAGGTGCACCGTATGGTGTCACCTGGGAGGAAATGGGTCTGAAACCTTGGGAAGATTTGGAAGAGAATAATTGAGTTGTCAGTGCAATCTTATTTATCTCTTGTGACAGAAACAGGTTCCCGTTTTGCCGGAAGTAAGTCTGAATTGATTTCAGGAGCATCGAGCAGCACAGAGAAATTTTGCTGAATGATATCCAGTGTTTTCTGCTTTTTCTGTAATTTCTGTTTTTCCCGGACGGTAGCAGCTTGTTCAGATTCAAGATTTTCAATCCGCTTCTGGATTTTTTCAGAGCTAGGGATTTTGGTAACACCGAGATCCTGAAGCTCTTTTTTTAGTGAATCGTGGAGTTGGTATTCTGCCAGATGCTTGGAACGGTATTCTTTTGGATTTTTTGCAGATTTGCAATCTTCTATCACTTTACGGCAGAGCCGGTAAGAATCACAGTGTTTCTGAATGACTTTCTGCGTGCTTAGCTCACTGGTGATGTGTGCTATTCTCTGATCAGCCGCTTTAACAGAAGCATCAACATCAGAAACATGCTGCCTGAAATCCTCATAATTCAGTAGGTTATTTTCTGAAAGATAGTTGAAGGTGCGGGCTGCCTCTTTTAGATTATTGAGTTTTGCCCAATGTTCAAATCCTTCTCGATTGCCAGTCGTTACATACGTGGAGATATTGATATACAGGCGAGCTTCTCTGGACAGATGTTTTGGAGTTTTCACTTTGCTACGATTTTTAGCTAAGCGGATGCGGACGTTTTCTTCCGTATAATAACTTCCCAGAGATTTCATATAAGTGAAATTTTTTTGTTCCGGTGCACGGAAAGAAAGATGCTTTCCCTGCCGGACTTCATATCCAGCTAACTGCATTTTTTGTAGAAATTCCTCATAGTTGATGGAAGTCCAGATTGCTTTATCAACTGCAACACGTAGCTTGGCTTTCCAACTGGTGCCACGATGATATTCCATGTTCTCTTTATAGCTTTTTCCTTTTTCTCCGGTTGGCATACTGGTGGCAAGTCCATTTTCCAGGCAGATACGATTACTGATTCTGCAGAGTTTATGGTAGCTCCGCTTATTGGAAACATACTTGTGATGATCAACAAAGCTTGCAGCGTTGAAGATGATATGGTTATGAATGTGCTTTTTATCAACATGGGTACTGATCACGTATTCATATTTTCCTTTCAGTACTTCGGCTGCAAATTGCTGTCCTAAGCGATGGGCAGTTTCGGCATCAACTTCTCCAGGTTTAAATGACTGGATCAGATGAAATGCCAGGTTATCACCTTTGTCCATTCCATTCTTTTTTGCCATTTCTCTAGTCATGGAAAATTCGAGATCAGCAGTTTCCGGGGAACAGCCAAAACTGGAAACCAGCAGTTTTTCATCAGTCTTGTCTGGATTCGTGATATAGTCCAGAGCTTTCTTGTCTGTTACTTTAATGGGGAAGATCTTAATATATGCCATAGTTCTTTCACCATCTCTTTCAATTCTTGCATTTCTTCCGGATATAGATCTCCGGTGGTATTTACCTTTTTTGCAATCTGGTTGATATTTATGCCAATCTTGTGCATTTCCTCATACTGTTTCTTCAGAGGAGTTGTATCTGTGTTGACGATGTAGCCGTCGATTGCCATCTTACGCAGATAAGCTCCCATGTTCTTGGTTTTTGATTCTATCATCTTCCTGCGGATTAGCTTTCGTTCTTCTTCTGTGACATAAAAATGAATTTCTTTGTTTCTTTTTCTTTCAGCCATTAGCAGTTTCTCCTTTCTGAGAGGGCAGTAGTATCGTTGCTTTCAGCGTTTTTCAATTCAGGGCAGGGTACCCTAAATTGGGATTTTCCGGAAGTGTATCCTCACTTCCTGTCCTTGCTGCTGTTTTACCCCTCTATTAGTTAAAGTCAGGAGAACCGGGAAAATGCAAAAGAATTTGGCAGGTAGTACGGGATACGAAAATGTGGTATGATTATGGGCAGGATATCAGAAGAATCAGGAGTTGAAAAGATTGTGAAGACGGAAGAAATCTTTGAATACGTGCAGAAACAGTACGGTACAGTTCCAGAATATTTATGGAGTAAATCTCCAGACAGTGTTGTACTTCGTCATAAAAATGGAAAATGGTATGCAGTATTCATGACAGTTGAGAAATCTAAGTTGGGATTAGAGGGAAATGATCTGGTTGCCATCATGGACGTAAAGTGCGATCCAGAAATGACCAGCATGATTATTCAGACTTATGGATTTTTACCAGGATACCATATGAATAAACAGCACTGGATCACGATTTTACTGGATGGTTCAGTCAGTGAAGCGAAGACATTGGACTTTTTGGATATGAGCTATGACCTGATTGACGGAGCAGACAGAAAGGAAAACAAATGAGAAAAGCAATCGTATATGCATCTGTGCATCATGGAAATACAGAAAAATTAGTAAAGAGGATTGCAGAAGAATGTCAGGTGGATTTGATTGATGCTGTAAAACAGTCAGATGCAGATCTGAGCAGTTATGATATGATTGGGTTCGCATCAAGAATCTATTTTTCAAAGTTTCATCAGTCGATATTGGAATTTGCAGAGAAGAATCTACCGGTCGACAAAAAGATATTTCTGATCTGTACTTATGGTGGGAGTGCGAATTATAAAACCATAGAGCAGATTTTGGATAAAAGGCATGCCAGTGTGGTTGGAAATCATGTGAAGTATTAAAAATTCGTAAGTATGGTGGCATAAAAGTTTTATAATCATAAAAACAAAGAAAAGGAGAAATGATCTATGAGTAGCATTTTAGTCTTGGGCGGAGCAGGTTATATTGGTTCTCATACTGTATATGAGCTGATTGCGGTAGGCGAAAATGTTGTAGTTGTTGATAATCTTGAAACAGGTTTTCGTAAGGCTGTTCACCAAGATGCAAAATTTTATCAGGGAGATATCCGGGACAAGGCATTTAGAGATTCTTGGGTGGAAGCCTAAATTTGATGACCTGGAGACAATTATTACAACGGCTTGGGAATGACATAGAAATCATCCGAATGGTTATGAAGTATAATATGAGTAGGGGGAAACGGAAAAATGATTGATCAGCTAATTTCTGAACTGGTGGCTTATGGACTAGAAAATGGACTGATAGATGATGCAGATAAAGTGTATGTTACAAACGGCTTATTGGAATTGTTTCAAAGGCAAGATTATCAAGAACCGGAGAAACTAGGAAAACCGAGAAAATTACAGCTCATTTTGGATGATTTGTTATAGTTTGCGTTGTCACAGGGAATTCTTGAAGATGATACAGTGACAATAAGGGATCTTCTTGATACAAAGATCATGGGTATTTTAACACCTGCACCGTCCGTGGTAAGAAAAATTTTTGAAGAAAAATATCAGGTATCCCCAAAGGCAGCAACTGAATTTTATTATCATTTCAGCCAGGCAACAAACTATATCCGCACAGATCGGATTATAAAGGATGAAAAGTGGGAGACTGATACAGAATTTGGCAAGATGGATATCACAATTAACTTGTCAAAACCAGAAAAAGATCCAAGGGATATTGCAAAAGATGGAACTGCAAAAAAATCTGGATACCCGGCGTGCCTGCTTTGCAGGGAAAACGAAGGGTATGCAGGTCACCTCTCACATCCAGCAAGACAAAACCACAGGATTATACCAATTACTCTGTGTGGAGAACAGTATTATTTACAGTATTCACCATATGTATATTATAATGAGCATTGCATTATATTTAACAAGAATCATATTCCGATGGCGATTAATGAGATAACTTTTAACAAACTCCTTGATTTTGTTAAGCAGTTTCCGCATTATATGGCAGGTTCCAATGCAGATCTGCCAATCGTAGGAGGGTCTATTTTGAGTCATGATCATTTTCAGGGTGGCAGTTATGTCTTTGCTATGGCAAAAGCTCCTTATGAACAGGAATTTGACTTAGAGAGATATCCAGATATACATGCAGGAATTGTAAAGTGGCCGATGTCAGTGATTCGTTTACAGGGGAGAGCAATGGATAGTATTGTAGCGGCTGCAAATCATATCCTTACGAAGTGGCGTGGATATTCGGATCCAGAAGTTAATATTTTCAGTGATACAGATGGCATCCCACACAATACAATTACGCCAATTGCAAGGATGCGTGGAGATTTGTATGAACTGGATTTGGTTTTGCGTAATAATATCACAACTATTGATTGTCCTCTCGGACTTTTCCATCCGCATACTGAGTATCACCATATCAAAAAGGAAAATATAAGATTACAGATAGTAATATTCATTCTATCATACAGAAAGAAATTGGAATTGTGTTTGCGAAAGTTCTGGAGGATGCAGGCGTTTACAAGAGAACAGATGAAGGGAAAGCTGCATTCAAAAGATTTATTGAAAGTTTATAAAAAAAGGACCACTTCATTTTTGTGAAATGGCCTTAAGAAAATATACAGTTTTCACAAAATAGTCCTTTTAGTATTTATACATGGTAAGGATGCTCAAAATATTCAGTGTAGAATACTAAAAGGTCATTCAGATATTTTTTTAGGTTGCTCATTTGCAATTCCTCCTTTCCTTATTTACAAGTTGATTATAAGATAGGTGTAAAAGAATTGCTTGCCAAATCGAAAGAAGATATAGACAAATGTTGCAAAGGGGAGTATTTCATGCAGTTAAAATATGTTGACACAAAAGAGGAGATTGTAGCAATAAATAGGAAGTCAAAACATATTGAACCACATCTTCATAATGCACTGGAGATCGTTTGTGTAACAAGTGGAGCATTAGAACTTGGTATATGGAAAAAGGAGATATAGGCTTTGTATTCCCAGATGTTATTCATCACTATCAGGTACTGACACCCGGTGTAAATAAAGCGACTTATCTGATTGCATCGCCATTTACGATAGTCAAATTTGCAGATATCATGCAATCCATGGCTCCTGAATACCCAATCATCAAAGCGGAAAAGGTTGAACCGGAGGTATATAGGGGGATAAATGCAATTTTAGAGACAGAACAGTCGGATATTACTGTTGCACAGGCATATCTTCAAATTGTGTTGGCACGCTGCATAGGAAAATTAAATTTGGTAGAAAAGAGTAGTGTGGGGAGCAATGATCTTATTTACCAGACAGTTTCCTATATATCAGCAAATTTTAAGAAGAAGTTTTCTCTGGAAGAGATGGCAAAAGATCTGGGGGTGAGCAAATATGTTTTATCCAGACTCTTTTCCAAAACATTCCATAGAAACTTTAATCAATATCTTAACGATGCAAGGCTGAACTATGCATGCCATCGTTTGGAAAATACGAGTGATTCTATTACAAACATTTGTCTGGATAGTGGATTTGAAAGTCAGAGAACATTTAACCGAGTATTTAAAGAAAGATATAAAATATCACCGAGTGATTATCGGAGTATTTGTGTGAAAGAGATATTGTCATAAAAGGTTCTGTTGATAGAAGTATTTACTTTGATTTCACAGTACTATGTATTTGATTTTATGTGTGGATGATATAATATAAAAATATTTGTAGAAAATAGCGCTTTATTTTATTATGAAAAGAGCAAGGTGTATTTGTGCCAGAAGAACATTTTTACACCAGCGCATTGGCAACAGCCGCTTTTTTAAAGGAACAGGCGGCAGGCTGTTCAGCATTTGTGATAGGAGAAGCAGGTCTCTTAAATGCACTTTATGATGTTGGCATTACAATGGAGGAATAGTGTGATTAGGCAAATACCAGGAGGTAAAGTATATGATGAAACTTGATAATTTTGTAGGAATGATGACAGGACATTTTGATAATAAGGATCAATTTAATAAGATGCAGGCAGAAGGGAAAACATATCCATATGCGGAACATGTAAATACAATCTGTAATGACAAAATAAATAACCTTCCTGAAGATTTCAAAGGAAAATTTGTTGTTGAAGAGAGTTATTATGAAATTAATGGAAAACGTCATGCATCTCCACATCTTTTCCTTATCACGGAAATAGAACAGGGAATTTTACTTTCTTCTTATGAAATTCCAAAAGGAGAAGATAAAAATACATTTTCATATGATTCTATGAAGAATGTTGATTACTCTAAACTAGAAAAATCTGAAAAATTTAATCCGGCACTTTATCATGAAAAGGACGGAATCTGGGAGGGAGGCAGCACAAGCCAGTTCTCTCCGATAATGACATTCAAACTTTGGGAAAAGTTTTCCAACAATTTTCTGGAAGTATCGGAAAGCATGGAAGTTAATGGGAAGAGAACTTTTGGATATGATGAACCAATAATTTATAAGCGTGTATAATCAATGGATGAAAAATAGCATGGCTGCAGAAGCAGCCTGATATTTTTCAAGGTACTTAGGTTCTAACGTTTACGAATAGAATCCGCAAGGGCTTTTGTTTATACTCAATATTGAGAACAAATTGGGTACAAGGATATCAGCAGATTTATAGAAGGTTAATGCATAACAGCAGCAGAATCAGAAAGACAATATTTGCAATGGTGAACATCATAAAGTATTTACCACGTAGTGTCGTCTTTTCCTTAGCAATATATTTAAAGCTGATTAAGCTGGCCATGGAGGCTATTAATGTTCCAAGTCCGCCAATATTTGTTCCGATAATGAGTGCAGAATAGTTCTTTGTAAATCCGGATAAAAGAATGGCAGCGGGAACGTTGCTTATTATCTGGCTGGAAAGGATGGCTGTTAAGGTTTCATGTCCATCTATGATGCTGATCAGAAAATGATTAAACTGCGGAATACATTTCAAATTTCCAATAAAAATGAACAAAGCGGTAAATGTCAGTAGAAGAGAGTAATCTACTTTTTTAAATAAATGCCAATTCTTGAAGAAGATATAGCCAATCACCAGGATGAATGAAATTCTGTAATCTATGATATGTGCTACAACCAAAAGGCAAATTAAAAATAAAATTAGATATCCAATGAGGGCTGTTTGGTTCGGAGCTTTTGTTTTGTGTATGCTAAATAATTCACTTATATGATTCTCGGTGGTTGAGCCAGGTTCTCTATGCGCAGCAATTTGTATCCACACAAGAAGCAGCACCAAGGCTGCAATAGAATAAGGCAGCATGAGTCGGATGAGTGCTAATGCAGACATATTGGCTCTGGCATATAAATAAAGATTTTGGGGATTTCCGATGGGAGTCAGCATACTGCCGAGATTTGCGGCAATTGTCTGCATAACAACCGTTCTTAAAATCCAGTAATTCTTTTGCTTTTCTGACATTTTTTTTAGAATAATGATTGCAAGGGGCACAAAAGTAATTAATGCGACATCATTTGTGATAATCATTGAAAAGAAAAAACATAACAAAACAAGCAATACGATGATAGATTTGATGCTGTTGGCTCTGGACAATATTTTTTCGGCAAGATAATCAAATAATCCAATTTCACTCAGGCTTGCGACAATTGACATTAAACAAAACAGAAGACTGAGCGTCCGAAAATCAATATAGGAGAAATACTTGCCGCTTGGATGTACAATAAACATAGATAAAATTGCCAGAATGGCAGAAATAGATAAGACAGTTTCCTTTTGAATAAAAGTTAATATTTTTCGCAGCATATGCTTCAATCCTTTTCAGTAAAGTAATCAAAGCAAGTATATCATAAAATAAATAGAAAAACAAATAAAGGAGAAATGTGTAATGGAAATTAAGATTCTTGATATGATACAAAACCTGCACACAACAGTCGGCGATCATTTTTTTATAGGCATCACAAAGCTGGGGGATGCGGGAATTATATGGATTTTTTTAACAATCCTATTACTTATACTGCCAAAAATGAGAAAATATGGACTGGCCATGTTAGTCGGGCTTTGCATTGATGTGATTGTATGTAATGGCCTCTTGAAAAATCTTGTGGCTCGCACAAGGCCCTGTGATGTGAACACGGCCATACAGCTTTTGATTTCACATCCGACGGACTATTCATTTCCTTCCGGGCATACAGCAGCTTCTTTTACTGCTGTGGCAGCGCTATATTTTTCAGGAGATAAAAAAATTTGGAAGGCTGCGATAGTACTTGGAATTTTGATTGCCTTTTCAAGAATGTATCTGTATGTACATTATCCGACGGATATTCTGGGAGGTATCCTTGTTGGCATTTTTTCCGGATTTATAGGCTCCAAAATTGTCACATACATGATGAAGAAAAGGGCGAATCAGAATGAATAGGATAATCCTGCCAGCCTGCCAGAGGGTCGAACAAAACGAAGAATTTGATACAGATAAGCGGATTTTGCTGTATCTTTAATATGAATATGATAAAATAGCGGTAAAAGGAGTTTACCATGAAAAAGAAACGGCATCATCTTTGGAAAAATATCATGATAATGGCGGCGGTTTTTCTGGTTGCATCTGGCAGCAGTATTATTTTGCAGAAAACAGGTGTGTATGAACATATTACCGCTATTTTTATTTTTGCAGTGTTTCTGACATCTATTTTAACCGATGGCTATATTTATGGCATTGTATCGGCACTTGTAGGAACGCTGGCTGTCAACTATG
The DNA here is from genome assembly GCF_902381825.1 of Pseudocoprococcus catus. GTDB lineage: Bacteria > Bacillota > Clostridia > Lachnospirales > Lachnospiraceae > Coprococcus_A > Coprococcus_A intestinihominis. The sequence goes on along the minus strand of NZ_LR698973.1, from coordinate 2,277,138 downwards.
CGTATACGTATCCTTTTTATGCTCTGAATTTTAGATTTCAGGGCAATATGGTTTCTGCAGTTGTCATGATGGCGATTGCTGTATTGACAGGCATGCTGACAACACAGGTCAAAACGCATGAAGCAATCAAAGCAGAGAGTGAAAAGGAACGTATGCGTGCCAATCTCCTGCGGGCGGTATCCCATGATATACGGACACCCCTGACAACCATTTACGGGGCCAGTACCACCTTGTTGGAAAGCGGCGATAATTATACAAAAGAGCAGCGGATAAAGATCCTGAAGGGGATCCAGGAGGATTCCGACTGGCTGGTGCGCATGGTGGAAAATCTTCTGTCCATTACGCGCATTGATGAGGGGAGAATCAAGATTATCAAGACGCCAACGGTTCTGGATGAGTTGATTGATTCTGTTATGGTCAAGTTTCACAAACGTTACCCTCAGCAGGAAGTTCATCTGGACTTGCCAGAGGATATTATTGTCATCCCAATGGATGCCATTTTGATCGAACAGGTAATTTTTAATCTGCTTGAGAATGCAGTTCTGCATGCAGATGGGATGACGGAACTGATTTTGAAAGTATTTGTGCTGGGCCAGCAGGTTGTCTTTGAAGTCAGTGATGACGGATGCGGTATAGAAAAAGAACGTCTCAGCGGTATATTTAACGGCAGCTACCATTTATTTGAGGATAAAGCTTCTTCCGCTGACAGTCAAAAACACAATTCCGGTATAGGGTTATCTGTCTGCCAAACAATCATCAAAGCCCATGATGGTGTGATCGCGGCTGAGAACAACGCCAAAGGCGGTGCTGTTTTCAGATTTTCACTTAACAGAGAGGAGACGTCAGAAAGTGAATAATAAATACAAAATTCTTCTTGTGGAAGATGAACAGAATATCAGTACACTGGTAATGACCATGCTTGAAACCGCAGGATATCAAGTAATCCCGGCTGGAACATGTGCCATGGCCAAAACATTGTTTATTTCTTATTGCCCTGATCTGGTTATTCTGGATCTTGGTCTGCCAGATATGGATGGTATGACATTTCTTAAAGAAGTCAGAAAGAACTCTCTGACACCGATTATTGTTCTCTCGGCAAGGACCAATGAACGGGATAAAGTATTAGCGCTCGACAGCGGGGCCAATGACTATGTTACAAAACCCTTTGGTGCAGCTGAATTGCTGGCCAGAATCCGTTCTGCATTGCGCAATTGTTCTCACAGTGCAGATTCCGGTAAACTTCCGGGCGGTCGTTTTTCTGTACAGGATCTGGAAATTTTATACGATGCCAGACAGGTTTTCATTAAGGGCAGGGAAATCAAGCTGACCCAGACGGAGTATAATATCGTGGCATTGCTGTCCGAGCATTGCGGTAAAATGATGACGTATTCCGCAATCATCAAAGGAGTCTGGGGCTATCCGGATGAAGGCAGTGTGAAAAAACTTCAGGTGAATATGGCCAATATCCGCAAGAAATTCGGCGTGAAGCCGGGAGAGGCTACCTATATTACCAATGAGTTGGGCGTCGGTTATCGGATGAACAGCGATTAGCAATATGTAACCTGAGAATATGACAAATTTTATCAACTACTGGACAACACAAAAAAATTATGTAAAATGTAGGATAAACCTATAAAATGTTATTTTACCGGTTACAAACAAAATCAGGAGGATGATATCATGTTAAAATGCTTTAAGAAGATTAATAAGAAAGATACAGGTGTATTTGCAGCAGGTCTTTTATTCGGAACAGCAGGTATTAAACTGCTTTCAAGCAAAGATGCCAAGAAACTTTACACAAACTGTGCAGCCGCTGTTTTACGTGCGAAAGAGTGTGTATTAAAGACAGCAACAACAATCCAGGAAAATGCTGAAGATATCTATGCAGAAGCACAGCAGATTAATGAAGAGAGAGCTGCAAAGGATGCAGAAGAATATACAGATGTTGAGGATGCAGAAGAAGCTGAAGAAACAGCAGAAGAAGTATCTGAGGAAAACGAGGCGGAATAATTCGCATGAAATTCGTTGTAAAACATGAAATAAAAGGAAGAATCCGTGTTCATTTTTGTCAGAAAAGAATGACTTTTGAAGAAGCGGATACTTTACAATATTATCTGGATTCCCAGGAAATGATCACATCATCCAAAGTCCAGGAGCGTACACAGGATGCGACAATCTGCTATACAGGTGAGAAATCGGCAGTTATCGCTCTGTTAAGAAGCTTTCGTTATGAGAAAGTGGATGTTCCGGATGTTTACAGACAGAATTCCGGAAGAGAGACCAATCGCGAGTACTGGGATAAACTTGTAACAAAAGTAGTTGTTCACTATGGCAACAAATTGTTTTTGCCGATGCCAATCCGAACAGTGATCACAGGTGTAAAGTCTGTGAAGTATATTTATCAGGGTATTCATACACTGCTTCAGCGTAAGATCGAGGTACCTGTTCTTGATGCGACAGCCATCGGTGTTTCCATGTTCAGAGGTGATATCAGTACAGCCGGTTCTGTTATGTTCCTGCTTGGTATTGGTGAGATTCTTGAAGAATGGACCCATAAGAAATCTGTGGATGATCTGGCCAGAAGCATGTCGCTGAATATCAGTCGAGTATGGCTGTGCAATGACGGCCAGGAGATGCTTGTGCCTACAACGAAAATTCAGACCGGTGACCTTGTCCGTGTTCATATGGGCAATATGGTTCCGTTTGATGGTACTGTTGCAGAGGGTGAAGCGATGGTGAACCAGGCTTCTCTTACCGGTGAGTCTGAACCTGTCCGAAAGTATATAGAGAGCACGGTTTATGCAGGCACAGTGGTCGAAGAGGGTGAACTGACCATTCGTGTCAAAGAGACAAACGGTTCCAGCAAGTTTGACAAGATTGTTACGATGATCGAGGAGTCAGAGAAGCTGAAATCCGGACTTGAGAGTAAAGCAGAACATCTTGCAGACAGACTTGTACCGTATACGTTGTTGGGAACAGGCATTACCTATCTGTTGACAAGAAATATTACAAAGGCGATTTCTGTGCTGATGGTTGATTTCTCATGTGCGTTGAAACTGGCTATGCCAATCTCTGTTCTTTCGGCGATTCGCGAAGCCAGCAACTATCATGTGACTGTCAAAGGTGGAAGATATCTCGAAGCTATGGCAGAAGCCGATACCATTGTATTTGATAAGACAGGTACCCTTACGAAGGCTCAGCCGACTGTGAAACAGGTGGTTGCTTTTAACGGTATGAGTGAAAACGAACTCCTTCGTATTGCAGCCTGCCTGGAAGAACACTTCCCGCACTCCATGGCCAAAGCAGTTGTACAAGCAGCCATTGACAGACATCTGGTGCATGAGGAGCTGCATTCAAAGGTTGAATACATTGTTGCCCACGGTATTTCTTCCAAGATCAACGACAAGAAAGTTGTTATCGGCAGTTATCATTTCGTATTTGAAGATGAGAAATGTGCCGTGCCGGATGGTATGATGGAGGAATTTGATAAACTGCCTTCAGAATGCTCACATCTGTTTATGGCCATTGATCACGAATTGGCTGCAGTTATCTGCATTGAAGACCCACTGCGTGAAGAGGCGGCTGCTGTTGTCAGGAAATTGAAAGAAACCGGCATCAGCAAGGTTGTTATGATGACCGGTGACAGTGATCGTACAGCGAAGGCCATTGCAGCAAGAGTTGGTGTTGATGAATATTATTCAGAGGTTCTTCCCGAAGACAAGGCGTCCTTTGTTGAAGAGGAGAAGAAGGCTGGTCGTAAGGTTATTATGATCGGTGATGGTATTAATGATTCACCGGCATTATCTGCAGCGGACATCGGTATTGCTATCAGCGACGGTGCTGAGATTGCCCGTGAGATAGCAGATATCACAGTTGGTGCCGACAGTCTGAATGAACTGGTTACACTGAAACTGATTAGTGACGGCCTGATGAAACGTATTCACAAGAATTACAGATTCATCGTCGGATTTAATACAGGACTGATCGTACTTGGTGTTGCAGGTATTCTGCAGCCGGCAACATCTGCCTTATTACATAACACATCTACACTGATGATCGGCTTGAAAAGTATGCAGGACATCTTGTAAATAAAACAATCCAACAAAAAAGTACTTCTATTTTTCTATTATACATGGATTTAGTAAAGTAGAAGTACTTTTTTGTTAACGTTTCTTTTGTGGGAATGGGTATTATCTATATAGCTGTTTTATGACGGTCATTCGCAAGGATAAACAGGGATAAAAAGAAAAGACCGGAAACTCAGAAAGCTTCCGGCCTTGCCCCTGCCAAGGAGTCGGCGTGACAGGATTCGAACCTGCGACCTCTACGTCCCGAACGTAGCGCTCTACCAAGCTGAGCCACACGCCGCCGACTTGTTTATTATGCATCAAATCAAGCGATTTGTCAAGGTTTACCTGCAAAAAAATTTCTTTTTAAAAATTTTTAAAATTATTAAAAAAATTGTTGACAATTAAAACAATTTGATGTAATATAGTTTTTGTCAGGTCGGCCTGACACGGACAAA
>NZ_LR698973.1:2259233-2272178 GCF_902381825.1 Pseudocoprococcus catus | reverse complement strand
TCAAAGAAAAGCCTTGTAAATGTTGATTTTACTGGGCTTTCTTTTTTTTGTTTTTGCGTCTCAGACTGTTTTGGCCTGTTTCAGACTGTTTCAGACTGATACATTTGGGGTCAAAATTGGGGTCAAGATTGGGGTCAAAACAATCAAAAAATTGGGGTCAAAAATTTCGGTTATTTATACATTTGGGGTCAAAATTGGGGTCAGAAAATTTGAGCTATTTTTTAGCAGAAAATTCCCCTTTTTTATAACTTTTAACTCTCAAATGACAACTTTTTACGAGTTTTAGACGAAAAATGCTATTTTAAGGGCATGTATAAATACATACTTCTATACATTTTTATTTTTTAAAGACTATTGCCGCTAAGGATTATTTGAAAAACACTTATTCAGACATTACACGATATTTTTGTGGCCATTATATAATTTATTAACAGATTCTTTTATTTCCTTCTGAGAGACGAAATAAGACGTTTTAATACAAAAACAATAGTTTATTCATATGTGATGAAAAATTAGCTTAAAATAGATGAGAGAGAATTCAAATCACATTTGTTGATACTTTATATAATTGTCATAATTATTTTCCAGAAACATATTTGACTGGAAATTTTTTTTATAAAAAGAAACAGGCGATGATCGCTGCCATCGCCAGTTTCGGTAAAAAGATTGTGAACCATGCGTCACGGGGCGCGTAAATTAAAAACAAATAACCTTCCAGATGAAAACATCTTCTCCATTCATATAAAGAATGGCATCATTCTCTTCACAATAGGACTGTTCAAGCCATAATGCTTCCACATTATCTGCAGCATCGTTATACTTGTTCGTCATGATCTTCCGACATTCTGCTTCTGTTCCTCTTGCGATTTCTGAAATCGAATACCCATCTGAAAACAACAATATTGCTTTTCCCATCTTTCTTCCTCCTGTGCTTAAAGGTTAGAATTTTAAAATCGTGACTCTTTTTATGTTACGATTTTAAAAAAATATGTTCATGTAAAAAATGAGTGTCCACCTCTTAAGAAATATTTTATGTCGTCCAAATATCCATTTTTTTATTGAATCAAATAAAAAACATGGAGGAAAAAATATGAGTAAAATGTATTTAGTTAAACCGGACGGAATTGACGCAGAGTGGAATGCCACGAACTATGGCGGAAATGAGTACACGCAACTGTCAATGAAGATGATAGCGCCTACGGAAAAATCATCAGAAACATATGGTATATTTCAGGAGCTGCTGTTCCGATTGGGCTGGAGGGCAAATGATACTGACATATGTCCGATGAACATGAAACAATGCCATAGCTTGAAGGTTTGCAAGAGATGTCTGCTTTTGCTTTTGTTAAAAAAAGAAGAGAATAACTGGAGAAAGACACAGCCTGATTTCATTTGGAAGGAAAAGCAGAGATTGTCGCTTTGTGTGACTGGCAATGGCATTGGTAAAGGATATGTATCTATTTATGGATATATGCTTAAAGATCAGGTGAAAGAGCTTGTAGATACTCTTTCTGCCCGGTTTGAAATAACTGAAGCCAGTATCCAAGACACGATCCTGGATATTCCAGACCTTGAATACGAGGTGAAGCTGAGAGAGAAAAAGGATATCGCAAGAAAAAGAGTTTTTGAAGCCTTTATGACAGAAGACGAACATAAGTTCAAGCCTTTCTTTACAACATGTAATGAACTGTCAAAAATTTTTTCAATTCGACGCTTATCTGAGTTGACGGCTGATGTATCATGGGTAGCGTACAAGTTCGTTGCTTCTATAGCGGAAGAGATGGCAGAAGAGGGACTGCTTGTCCGTACGGACAGCGAGGGCTTCATGAGAAGTCTGATGCCGGATGAATTTATACCATGGCTGGTAAAAAGAAAACAGTCAAATCCTATTATCTACCGACTGACGCAGGAAGCGGATGGATTTAATGAAAATAATCCGATGAATGAATATTGGGATCCGGGTAAGTCGTATGATGACAATAAATACATCAGGGTTGCTATTCATCTTATAACTTGTCCGTATCATTTGAGGCTCTCACAAAATAAGCAGACTTTTCACTTGATCAGTTCTTATTTTGCTAGTTCAGGATGGAAGATTGCAGAAGACTCAAGTACGATGTATCGAGGACAGGAATACCTTTCCCTTAAAAACGCAACAATGTTTGTTGGTATTTTAAAAGAAAAGAATATCTACGATTTTGCAATGTTGCTGCGTGAGATACGTAAGTTTGATGTTGAGTCTGTTGATATTCATGAGACTGTCCATCCGGACGAGGAGTACATGGATGCTGTCCTGAAGATGAACGAAGTCAGCGATTTTCTTGAACCATTGAGAAGCTTCGATACTCATAATGAGTATTTGGAGGAACTGAAGAAGATGGTAAAATAGCTCATAAAAAGGGAGACGGTAGTCCGCCTCCTTTTTTTGCTTTAGAAGTTTCAATTCTTCTTTGGTGCTTGGTTTGTAACGTAAAAGGTTTCGTCATAAGAAACTGGGAGTCCAGATTTGGACTCTCTATTTTTTTTGACATATAAATCATCTTCGTCAAAAGGATCTTCTATTTAATGTTGAAAACAATCGTCTAGTTCTTTGTTTTCCTTCTGAAGTATTCTGATGTCCAATTAATATTACTGGTACTTTTTCGTTTGCCAAATCAGGATTTTCAATAATTGCTTTCTTTATTCCTTCTACTCGATGCTGTCCATATACTGGAAAGATGATTTCCTCCCCCGGTGTTATTTCAAATACACCTACACTATATGTAGAGTATTCTTCAACGTTTATATCTAATTCGTACCATTTCGGATTTCCATTATATATCGCCAGTACAATTGAATTAAAAAATCTTTCTGGCTGTTTCAAAATATATTCCTTAATATTTTCAACATTATCTGTTATCGATCTTTGAAGTAAATTTGTATAACTATCACTGTTACTAATTTCTTTTGGAATAGGTGATACACAGTTCGAAATGTCCTCAAATGTTAGTGTAGTTACATAATATTTCCATATACCCATCTGAGCTTTTATTGCAGCGAATTTCATAATATTCCTCCTGTTATCAATATGAGATATCTCAAACATCTTCCACATGCTACTTATAGGATATCACACTACAATGAATGACTTTTTTTACAGATATTTGAAATGTTAGACGCAAAACCATCGATCTTATTTTTAAGGTGTTGGAACTGTAAGTAAAAAAAAGCTTTCATCTCGGTTATTGAATGGCCGAGAATTCCCGTTTTATATCTTAAAAATTCGATTGGCCTATAAATTGCATATTGAAAGTGTATTCGATAAAAAAAGGAGGAATAAATATGTTTCAGCCATTTTCAAAAAAGTTTAATGCATCTATGTCCAAAGAGGACATCGCAAAGCTGCTGCAGCAATCGCCGGAAGCACTTGAAGCCTTTGAGAAAGCTTACGCCGCTGCTCCAATCACTTCCACAGATGATCTGACAAGATTCAATGTCAAGGAGGCGTCAAGTTCATTAACAGAATTTGTCCCTGGTTCACCAGAAGCAGAGAAAAAGATCAATGAACTGGTTGACCGGATCGTTGATGAACTGTTAGAGCAGACATCTATCTGCTGCTATGACGGACAGACAGTCTCTGACGTATCTTTTAAAGGTATAAGCAAACTGCCGTCATTAACATGCGCGGATATCATGGCTATTCCTGAAGAGATCCGTCCAATGTTGACAGGTAATATGATGTGCATTGATGTAGATAAAAATTCTTCATCTGTCATTTGTATGCAGTTGTCCGGTTATCTGAAAAGTAAGGATAAAAAGAAAAAAAAGTGGTTTTATGATCATTTCAGACAGGGATTGGATATTTTAGATCTCGATCCGGTTACATATGCGATCATTAAAAAAAATCAGAATAGTATTTCTAACTGGTTTCCACATGTTGTTAAGGGTGTCCAGGAAACAAAATTCTTTAAGATCCCAAAGACAAAGATCATGCGAGTACCAATGCAGGTCCTGCAGCTTACGCGGATCGGAATGGAAAAATGGAATCCGACAACGATCAGTATTGTCAACCGGTTTTGTCATAAAGCTTTTGATCTGGATGATAAAAAAGATTATTTTATCAAGACTGGTACATTCTCGTCAAAGTATGATTTCAGAAATGCACATGTGCATGAAGAAAAGGAAGTACAGGAACTTGGAGAGTACTTACTGTTTATCCATCATCAGGCATGTCAGTTTGCAAGTCCATTAAACAATGTTGTCTCCTATGGTGCCGGCACAACAACTGACTGGGTTGTCAGGGAGTACATTGCACCGCCGGATAATTATCCAACGATCTACCATGGATTGCCGCTTCGTACAGAATACCGGGCATTTATTGATGGAGATGATGGTTGCGTGATCGGTATCAGCCCATACTGGAAACCGGATGTCATGAAGAAACGTTTTGGACATTCGAAGGATTCAGATGATCCGGATATGGTCCATGACTATATTTCTTACATGGCAGCGGAAACAGATCTGATGAAACGGTATGAGGAGAATAAAGAAAAGGTTGTCCGTGAGTTAAATCGGATCATTCCGCATATGGGCATTCATGGACAGTGGTCTTTAGACATTATGCAGAATGGCGATGATTTTTATATCATTGATATGAGCGTTGCCGGTGATTCTGCATTGATCGAATGCGTACCAACACACTTGTTAAAAGTGAAAGAAGAGGACTGGATCCCGGTCATTGAAATGGAGGAAAAGTGATGAAAAAGTTAAAAACTGTACATGATCTTGGCGATGATCTCTTGGCACAAATGAAGGCGAAGGACCTTTGTCCAAATGATCTGTTGGACTATGCAGTCGTCTATCCGCAACAGGAAAAGATCTACAATGATGAGTTTGATCTTGTCGGTGATCTTAACTATGGGTCCAATGAAGGCATCTATCTGGATGTGTATATTCGTGGAGATTTTAGTGATAAACCTGGAAAAAATGTAAGAAAGCCGGTCTTAACCTTTAAAACGCTCAGACAGGATGATGAGGCGCTGTATGAAATGGCAAAACTGCAGGCATCGTGCATGATCGCTTTTAGATCCTACATGTACAAAAATGCTTCAGACTACGAAAGACGCGGTTTCAAATGCGCCAAACAAACGAATGGATCTGGTTCAATCTGTAGAGCGGTAATATTCTGCGAATCAAAAGAGAAGGCAAAGCTGCTTAAGAAACAGGGCTACACTGTTACCGAACTCTTAACTGGGAAAAAACTGTAACCACGGTTTTCAAAAAAAGGAGAAAATACATGCAAAGATTAACGTTGGATGAATATCTTGGTTTACATGGGGTGTCTTTACCGATCAGTGATTATACACTGGATAAGTGCCGATTTCCTCATGGATTGTCAGAGAGGCAGAAGCGGACTTTTCAAAGAGATGTCCAGAAACATGCCGCTGCCTATCAGGAAAAAAGAGCAGCAGCGATTCGTGAGTATGAACATCTTGTTGCGGTTGGTGAAATTGTACCAAAGGATCGGATTCAGGTGACGATTGAACGCGCAAAGTTCGGACATCCAGACAATGCGTCTACACAGGCAGCCCGTCGGGTTTGCGAGAAGCGGCATATTGACTGGGAAAATTACACGGATTGGGAGACATATGTATCTGCTTCTTAATCTGCTCAAAAAATGGAGGAAATACTATGATTGCAATGATGTGTGCCTGCTGTCAGAGTTATAAGAAAGCCAATGCAGAGGCGATGGCTGTCAGCAATATCAATACAAGACTCAAAAAACTTCTTCTGCCATATAAAAGACAGGAGAGCATGAAGAAAAACAGAAAGTACAGACGCATTCAGATGGAGAACAGGCATTTTCATATGACGTGCGGCAGATGTCTGAAGTTTAATTACAATACACTCATGCAGAATGAAAAAGCATTTACGAGAATATTGTTTTTGTTTGTCAGCTGATCGACGAGGATCATATAGCAGCGGAAACGGTGCAGGCCGTCTTAAATCTTCTTCGCGGAGAGTATCCACTGTATTACAGAATCATCGATGAGCGGCTTCAGAAGCGGAAGATATGTCTGCAAAAAAAAATCCATCTGCCACAATTTGGTACAAATCGGAAATTAGTACAAGAAAGGACGTAAATATGAATAAACTAACAAAGACAAATCACTTTCTAATAGAATACGGTTTTACGTATGGCGAACACAGTGGTCCACAAGGTGAATCCGGTTACACAAATACTTATCTTCACGAAAACAAAACAGAATGCCTATGGGTGACTATAAATTTTGCAAATAAAACCGTACATTTTTATAACGAATTCGAATGTGGTGGGCTACTTAGTAAATATGATATCGCCATTCCAGACAACATAGATACTGATAATGAATCTGATTTTATCGAATGGTTAGGTGATTACATTCCAGACGAAGGTTATTGACCCCGAACGACTCTGTCGGACGAGACGCAGCCAGTCGTTGTGGGCTTTGACTACCATGTAGCAGCGGAAACGGTGCAGGCCGTCTTAAATCTTCTTCGCGGAGAGTATCCACTCTATTACAGACTCATCAATGAGCGGCTTCAGAAACGGAAGATAGCTTAAGCAGCAGAAGAGACAGGTACCGGGTTTTGGTATCTGCCTCTTTTTTTGTGTATTATGAAAAATTTCGGACTTCATCAATGGAAAGATCAAGTTCGTCTGCAATTTTTTCGTCAGAATAATGGAGAGCTTCTCTGAGTATTTTAATTTGATGCCTTGTTCGATGCCTTGTTCAATACCTTGCTCGATGCCCTGTCTGATATCTCGTTCGATGCCTTGTTTTTCAATGCGATCCAAACCTTCACACATGAAAAGTTATATATGATGTACAATTTTCGCAAAAAATATCCATTCGCTACAATCTGCTATAATATAGTCAGAGAGACAACAGCAGAGGGAAAATGACTATGATCTTATGTTTTGAGTTGACGATGCCGCATGCCAATAGTTGGGACAATAAGTGGTCCGGCGCAGATTCTGGACACTATATCTTCAAAACTTCCCAGGCCGTTTCCTGGAAGAAAAAGTGTCAGGAGCTGGATGGGAAAGAATGGTATTACAATTGGCCAGATGGATGGGGTGCGACGATAACTGCGAATATTGTCACAGCTGGAGAAGCGGCGAAGCTGAGAAAAAGAAACACCGGTTTTTGCGGCTATGACTGGATGGTAAGAGATATTTTGGCATTTGGAGAAATACAGGAAAGGTAAGGAACAAGAATATGGGAAACATTGTTAAGTTTGATCAGATCAATAGGAATGAGAAAAAGGAAACAGGATATCCATCAGAAGCGGCATATTTGTGCGTTGACCACAATTTGGATATGTTTAATTTCATCAAAAGCATTTTGCCGTATTTTGATGATGCGGCAAAAGAAATGTGTTCAATTGCTTCACTTAAGTTTGAAAAATTTACGATCCTTGAGGAAGATTTGGATGATTTTTTGGAACGTGTCGATAACATGTTAGATGACGATATTGAGTGTGAATTGGCATTGTGTTATACGTTCATAAGCAGATCAGGAACAACATATCGTCTAACGGTACATGCAATTCCAGAAGATGAGAATCTTAGGCTTGTTTCAGATTTAATAAAGATGGACACAAATCATATTGTATCTGTGTACTGCCCAGATGAATGTGTTTGGAAAACGGATGCAGAAGTTATTCAAAATAACGAGATGTTAAAGCGGTTTAAAAAGTTGTCCGATAGTCATTCACCAGAAGCAGATATTATGGAAATGCTGCTGACTATTTATCCGGAAATCACAGACGACGATTACAGAAAACTTAAATCGAAGTCCAATTTGATCTTTAAGTTGTACAACGCAACCAATCGTTTCATGACACCTGATGTGATTGAGGTGCCTAACAAAAAGAACGATCCATCAGGGGTGAATATTGATCGGTTTATCTTATGTCTGCGGCCGGATGACCCGTTCAGACATGGTTTTGCTGTTACTCAGAAGGACCAAAAACTTATACTGAATCAATATCTCGAACCTGTTGATATTTTCATTACAGAGGATGATATTCATCCAGAAGATCAGTTTGGAGAGGATTTTTACACAGTGACAGGGCCTTATATCATGGAAGTGGATAGAACATCAGATATGGATATTGTCAAACACTGCCTGCGGTCACTTGCAAACAGATATACGAAAGAAGACGTTTATACGCTTCCGTTGTCGTTTTACGCTTCACTTGAAAGCACAAACCTTGAAAACATAGGAAGACGGATATTCAAACGCAATGAGCGGGATATCTCGGAAACAGAGAAAAAGTGTGCTGAATTAACACGTAAGCGTATTCAAAAGTATCTTAGAAAATTTTAAGGCAATTAGCGTCTGCAAAAGCGCACGCTTTTTGTTCGCGCGCATAAATGCCTCCTCCCAGATTTTTGGATGCCATCCGTACAGCATTTTCATAGGATATTGACAGCTTCGAGCTGTTGTTCGTTGAGTGTTGCTTTATAGTCTGGCATATTGTTATCCTCCTTGTTAATGCTGTATGACCAAAAATCGAAAAACCTTAAAAAAGCGGGAATAGAACATGCTGCTATACAGACTTTTACACCTCAAAAGGAGGATCAAAACAGTCGTTTTTATCTCAAAAAAAAGTGCTGTGTAGCAGATGATCCGAGTTCATGTGCATTGTATCACAATTCAATATGATGGAAAATTTGGAGAAAATATAGTTATTTGGTACGATAAATGTAGAAGAATAAACGACTGAAGGAAATCGAAATGAGTAAACGGATAAGAAAATACAATTTGCCTGATTCATATTGGGATACGCCGGAACCAATTTCATTATCTGAACTGAAACAGCAGGCAGGTGGAAAGTCGTTAATATCCGTAAACTTTTCGCATATGCTGAACAGCAGGGAAAAGAGTTTCGGATTTGACAGATGAGGAAAAACGGATGTTCCTTGGGTAACCCAAAGGCTGTGCAGTTATCAGACAAAAAAAGTGTGGAGAATGCTAAGTATAAATGATAAAATAAATACGTACACTAAGTTATTCTTCACGCTTTTTTTTGCACTTTTTTTTATTGAGAAAACATACATATTGGAATTGAAACAAATTTTTATAAAACAGGAGGAATTGAAAATGGAAATCAAATTATCAGAAATTTATGGGGTGAATAAGGACATGCTTGGCAATCAGAATGTTCTCGTACTTGGAGGCAAAAATAGCAAGAAGTTTGGGAGCTTCATCCTTCCGAATCTCGTTGAAGCGGATAGGTCTTATATTGTTGTGGATAAAAAAGGAGTATTAAACAGTGGTATCATTAGAAGCTTTAAGGATTACAAAATCCGAACACTGGATTTAATGCATCCGGATAGGTCACTGAAGTACAACCCTCTTCACTACATTGATATTGACAGAGACACTTACTTCAGTTCAATGGATGAAGCAAGGAAAGCTATTAACTCATTAAATTCGGTATTGGAAGCAATGCTGAATATTAATGCAGCTCCAGTAACAGATGAGGAAGAGGACTTTGTATTTAAAGAAAAGTTGCTTCTCACTATTCTTCTGCTTCATACAAGGGATTGTATGCAAGAAAACGAAAGACTTGCGAAAGAGAATGGCACAAAAATAGGAGTGACCAATCCATTTCTGGATCTGTTATATGCCATCAAGTCTTATGGTGGAGGAGCAGATGGATTGTATATTATGCTTTATAATTCAAGCCTGAGACCGGCAGCAGAAGCTTTGTATCAGCGCTTCTCTGAAATTACGAACAGGAAATCTGATAAAAACTGCTATCAGATTGCAGAAGCGTGCTTAAATGCCATTAGGCCGTTTGCTAAATGCCGGGCAATTAATAACAAAGATGAGATGGACCTTAAGTCCATCCAGGATGAGAAAACCTGCCTCTTCATTTCATACAATGGGCATGAAGAATCCTGCAAGTATGCGGGACCTGTCGTTGCAACATTACTGAATCAGGCAATGCTTGTTTTTGCTAGACAGACAGGAAAAGAGCATGTTCAGTTGATCATGGATGATTTTTGTAACTATAACATGGGTCCTGAGTTTGCCAACTTACTAAGCATTCTCAAAATTCCAAATGTTTCTGCATCGATCATTGCCAGAGATATTATGGATATCATTAAGGCTTATCCAAATACATGGCAGGCATTAGCAGGCAATTGTTCAACGACTTTGTTCATGGGTGATGCCAGTCCATTGGAATTGTATTATCTGAATCAGTTCGGCTATAATACTGGCGAAGCTCTTTGCATGAAAGAGAATGAGTGTATGATCTGTTCCCCATATAGACCGTACATGATTGATGCCAAAGCTCCATGGAGAGTCCGTTTTTAAAATTTTATAGTATATAGACCGTACATGATTGATGCCAAAGCGATGGCATTCACAGTCAACTAAGCAAAAAAAATGGCTTATTAAAGTGCGTCTTTAATAATAGCCTGTAACAATGAAAAACGTTTTTTGATAGATTTTATCCTTAAAACAGCAAAAAGGAAGCTGCCGCTTCACGAAAATTCATTCGTTAAAGCGACAGCCCTTTTTTTTGTACAAGATTCTGTCGAAAAATAGGAACATGGAAACAATCAGAGTCTGTTTTTGAGGTCTTTTTTTGTATTGTTGGTTTTGCAGCCAGAAGAATTTTATTCAGCGGAATTAAATTCCTTTTTGTTATTTTTGTTATATATTTATATTTCATATTTCAAATGTAATATTTGAAAAACAGGAGGAATAAAAAGATGACAAGAATTATGATGGATTCCATGCGCAAACCTCAGACCGACGAAGTTGCTCGGGGTCCGGGAACCGGTGAAAGCATGGCTGTCAGAGACTTCATACAGGGGACTCCCGGATCATCCGGGAGCCTTCTTTGTTATTTGGGCCAGGAATTCCAATACTTTGAACGTTTTTCATATTTACGTCTATGTTCATCGGTGCGCTGTGCTTCGATATATTCTTTGACTGTTTCCAAGGAAACAGAACCAGTCGTTGCGACAAAATAGGATGGGGACCATAAAGGGGCATCGCCATAAATGTATTTCTTTATGACCTTGTCGTATTCCGGCTTGGCATGGACTTCTTTGGAAAGCTGTGTTTTCAGACTTCGGATAATGTCCGTCAGATTTTTGGACGGAGGCAGAGATACGAGCAGATGGATATGGTCTGTGTCCGTTTCAGCGGAGATCAGTTCACCGCCGTAGCCTGTACATAAACGTCTGGCTGTTGCAGTCATAAAGTCACCGATCTCGTCTGTGATGACCGGCTTCCGCCATTTAGTAACAAATATCATGTGGTAGGTGAGCAGGTAGACGGAATGCCGTGTCCTGATATAATCTTCCATGAAAAAAAACCTCCTGTTTAATGTCAAACGTACTTGTGTTCATCCATATTATAGCGTATAATATAAGTATAAGCAAGATGTTAAACGATATTATCAATGAGGAGGTGCAGAACGGATGGATATGCGTATCAATACGTGTTATGTTGTCAAGATACAGAGCCAGCTGGATGCCGAGCCGGATAAAAAGACCGGTTCACTTGCCGTGTCCAGAAAGCACCAGGTTGATGACAGGCTGATGCGCCAAACAGCAGATGTCTGCCTGGAGGCCCTGAAGTTCTGTGTTTCTGTCATTCAAGATGAATGGGGTACGATCATGGCTGCAGAATCCAAGACCCGGAAACGTCTGGTTGATGTTCTGATACATAAGACAAAAACAGACAAACCTAAGTATCCGGAGTTTGACCTGCGCTTTCCAAATCTGCCGGCTTATACCAGAAGGGCTATCGTTGCGGATGCCCTTGGCATGGTAAGATCCTATAAGTCGAATCATGAAAACTGGGAACAGACACTGCCGGCTGAGCGTGGCGCAGAACCAACACTGGGGCTCCCATCACGGTATGAACTGACGTTCTATGACCAGGAGAGGAAGATGTCCTCTCTGGCGGATGGCCAGATCGGACTGAAGCTCTATAATGGATATACATGGAACTGGTATTACTTCCAGATAGGCCAGTCCGATGCAAAACGTATCCATGGACTCAGTCAGACCCGGAAGATGCTCTCACCGGTCGTTGATAAAGTGAGAGGCAGGTATCGTATCCGGTTCGCTTTCAGCGAATCCAAGGCTCTGGTTTCGGATGAAAACAGGCTTGCTTACCGTATTTTGGCCGTAGACCTCGGTATCAATGCCGCTGCCTCCTGGTGTATCATGACCTCCGACGGTACTGTCCATGATAAAGGTGTCATCCACCTTGACTGTGAAGAAGGCTGTCTTAACCACATGATCAACCGAAAGCGGATGTATCAGCAGGCCGGCAAGAAGAGCCGGTGTGTTTACCGATGGGTAAGGGAAACCAATCGCCAGCTGTCCATTGCAACAGCAAAGGCTCTGATGGATGTAGCCGTCAGATACAGCGTAGACTGTATTGTCTTTGAACACCTTGACTCCAAAGGAAAAGTCCGTGGACGGAAGTACCGGGAACGCATCCATATGTGGCGTAAGAATGATGTCCAGAACCGTGTGACCCTTCAGGCGCACCGTTACGGGATGCGTATCTCCCGTGTCTGTGCATGGGGTACATCTAAGTATGCCTATGACGGCTCCGGCCAGGTAGACAGACACAGCATCTACCACTACGAACACGGCAGAAAGGTCTACAACTACAGCCTGTGTACTTTCCAGAACGGCAAGATATACAACTGCGACCTGTCTGCTGCCCAGAACATTGGTGCCAGGTTCTTCCTCAGGGAATACGTTCATGCGGGCATCGAAGGATTACCCGCTGCCCCACAGCGTACATTGAGTACGTTATGGTCAGTTGTCAGCAACGGCCTGCCAGTGGCGGCCTGAGCATAGATTGTAACTGTTAACAAAATCCAGTCCCTGCGAAGAGACTGGTGTCACGGGAAAGGCAGAAGTTCCTGCCC
>NZ_LR698973.1:2253123-2258823 GCF_902381825.1 Pseudocoprococcus catus | reverse complement strand
GGGGTGTGGTCTTTCTTCCTTCGGGGAGAGGGTACTAAGCCCGGGCCGTATCGGCAGATAATGGAATTCCTGGCCCTAAAGGTTGGGAAGCTCCGTCCGACTTCGGTCGTTCGGGGAGGCATCACTGAAGAAAGACCTGCGTACTGCCCAAGAATTTCCGTTCGTGAATGGATCAAAAAGTATGAAACGTGTATATTCAATCTGGGTATGCATGAACGAGAAGGAAAATTCGCTGAATCATTTTCATCTTGTCGATAACAAAATCATTGGCAATAAAACATGGAAAGGCATGCTTGATTTGCTTAATATCGTTATGGTTGGTATTACAAATAAGGAGAGTAAAGAAGAGGAGGTCAGTGATATGTGTAACTTAAGTCTAGGTGTAAGAGAAAAGGCTATGCAGGAGAAGGCAAGATCTATTATCATAAATATGTATGAGAAAAATAAATCCAAAGAAGAAATTGCAGATTTAACAAATTCGACGATTGAATTTGTCGAAGATACGATTCATGGATATGAGACCGGTCGCATAACCGCTGATGGGCGCGAAAAGATGGTCGTTTAATATTTTTGTTTGCTAGAAAAAAGAGAGGAGGCCAATCGGCTTCCTCTTTTTAAGATATAAAGCGGGAATTCTCGGCCATTGAATGGCCGAGGATTCCCGCTTAATGTCCTAAATGACATTGCGGTGATCCGCCTCTTTTTTTTTGGCTTAATTGCATGTATCGTATAAATTTTCGCCATTATCAAGATAGTGAGCAATGGATCCGTAAATCTGACGACCATAGCGATAAGCGTTTCTTGGAACAAATAAATAAAGATGTCATGAAGAAAAGGTTTGGAGATGGTGAAGATTCCGATGATCCCGATATGGTCCATGATTACATTACTTATTCCATGGCTGAGGAATCATTGATGAAGCGATACGAGGAAAATAAGAATAAGATCGTAGAAGAAATAGGAAAAATCATTCCATATATGCAAATCCATGGACAGTGGTCTATAGATGTCATGCAAAATGGCGATGATTTTTACATCATTGATATGGCTCTGGCTCAGGATTCTGCACTCAAAGAATGCGTACCGCATCATCTGTTAAAAGAAAAGAAAGAAGACTGGATTCCGGTCATTGAAACAAAGAAGGGAAAATAATATGCAGAGATTAACATTGGATGAGTATCTTGCATTTAACGGAGTATTTTCACCGATCAGCGATTATACGCTTGATAAATGCCGGTTCCCGCATGGACTGTCAGAGCGGCAGAAAAAGGCTTTGGAAAGAGACGTTTTAAAACATGCAGCAGAGTACCAGGAGAAGAGGAATGCTGCTATCAAGGAGTACGAGCGATTAGTCAGCATTGGCGAGATTGAACCAAAAGATAGAATCCAGGTACTCATTGAACGGGCCAAATATGGCCACCCTGACAATATGTCTACGCAGGCAGCCAGAAGGGTTTGCAAAAAAAGAGGTATAGACTGGGAAAACTACACGGATTGGAATTCGTATATCAAAGTATCCTGATATTTTGCATTAAGAGAAAAAGTTCTGTTGTTTATTGCGGCGGAACTTTTCTGATTCCTGCAAAAAACACCATATTAAACTATATGTTAAAATAAAAAATAACAAAAAGGAGATTTGTATAGTGGAAAAAATAATTAATTTCGAATATGCTGCAAATAAAACAAAGAGAAACAAACAGTCGGGTGCAGAAAAAGCTGATTTTCCTGACTTTGCGGAATGGTATGCAGAGTATATTCTTGATCATAAATCAGACTTCATCCGACTGGTCATGCCGTATGTGAGGGATACAGCGGAAAGCGCGTGTCAGCTTGCCGCCCTCAACTTTAAAAATTTTTATCTTATTCCTGAGTCTTTATTGTGCTTTCTAAATTTAGTTGAAGAGGGGGCTGGTACTTTAATCCCTTGCGCAGCTTATACATGGACAGCAAAATCAGGCACAACATATACGCTCACGGTTACAGCAACCCTTCCTGATGACGAGGATGACGATGTAGAATTTGTTGCGCACTTAGAAAAAGAAGATACAGATGGCGAGTATTACTATTACGATTTTAATTCAAAGGCTTGGGTCAAAGAGTCAAATCCGATAAAAGAAAGTTATTTGTATCAGATGCATCAGGGCCTTACAGAAAAACATGCCCCGGAAGCTGATATGGTAGAAGCTTTGCTTGATGCAGGTTTAGATGATTTGACAGAAAAAGAATATCAATCTCTTAAGTCAAAGCATAACCCCTTATTCCGCTTATATAATGCAACAAAATCTTTTATGGCTCCGCTGCTTATACCGACAGAATACATTCGTTTCAACAGCAAGAAGCCTAATACAATATCAGTAGGAGAGGAAGATGCTATCCTGTGTCTTGTCCCGGACGATATGAGGAAACATGGTTTTATTGTGGCGGAAGATGGTGATCAGCTGGTTTTGTTTCAATATCTTGATCCAGACGATATTGCTCCTGTCATTGATTCTGACATATATGAAGATCTTTGCATAGAACACGGCATATATATCCATGAGGCTGGTCGAACAGCAGATATTGATGTGATGAAGAGAGCGCTTTATGCAATGGCTTATCGATATACAAAGAACGATCTGTACATATTTCCTGTTTCATTATATGCGGCAACAGAAACGTTTGACCTTAAAAAGGCAGGAAGAAAGGCGCATAAGTGGACAGGCAAGGAACTGACGGAAGAAGAGAAGAAGAGTCTTGAACGTACGAAGAAGCGGGTAAGGAGATATGCATCAAAGTTTAATTTAATTTGACAAAAAAAAGAAGGCCTTCGATTTTTTTTTTATCGAAAGCCTTTTTTTTAACAGTTGCTTAAAGGAATTTTTTTAAGACACCAAGCGGGAATTCTCGGCCGTTCAATGCCCGAATTGTTGACTGGTTATCTGTGACTTAAAATATATTTTACCTGATGTATGGAAATATTTAGCTCTTTTGCAATATCTTCATCCGAATAGTGGAAGCGGTCAGCCAGCAGAGTAACCTGCCCTTTAATTTCTCCAATAGAAATGCCTTTTTCAATACCTTCGGTACGTCCTTTTTCTTCAATTCTATCTAATACTTCGCACATATTTCTCGGCCTCCCTTTAGAGTTTGAAATCACCATGTTATCCATGAACCGTTTATCAGCAAACACTGCCAATAATTTCATGACTTCGTCGATATGTTTAATGTCTTCCGAACTACCAATATAATCATCGGTCATTCTTTTCTGGACAAAGTAGTCAGCAACAATACCAAAATCGCTTTTAAACATTTTTACTTGTTCAGGTGTAAGATACGCAATTTCAAAAACATGCGCCTGGTAATCGTTAAAGTACGGTTTCCATATTTCTGGCACATGTACGGCTTCACTTAAGTACCTATTTTTGTTCCACCTATCCATACCAAAATATAGAACAACGGTAATGACAGGATAACGTTCTGCGTTTTTGTTGAGCAGTTGACTCCGATACGAAGCACCATCATACGCTAGACACCTTAATGGCATGTCAGTATCAACCGCCGTTTGATTTTCCAGACCAAGCAAGACAATTTTGACATTATCTTTTTTTAATATCTTTGCGACATCGCGTTCCTGCTCATGCAACTTACTGTCATCAGCTTTGTATTGGCTCTTGACTTTTGTCTCAATAAGGTCGTCTTCACTTATCTCATTCCGGCCGTCAAATAGTAGGACGTTGACGATATCAGCAAAAACGTCATTGTAGTCCGCCAGCAACTTTTCTGCCATGTCTTTCTGCCCCATTGCTAATCCTCCTTTGTTCAATTCCGATTATAGCACGAATTTCAAATTTCGTCACTAATGCAACCATTATTTTCACCTCCCTTTTTTATCAAATAGTTACATTTTTAAAATGATGTATGTTTGATAAGAAAATCTCAAAATGATTTTTGTTTAATCGAAATAAACTTCCATTTTGATAATAGGTCGCATTTAAAATGGCCGTATAAGTAAGGAAGGAGTTTTTTTATGCCGAAATTTATGTTCATCGCCGAAAAACCAAGCTTGATGAGAGATGTACAGGCTTGTTATAGGAAGCATAAGGATGAAATCGTACAAAAAGTCGGGCAGATGGATTTTATCGCATTGGCTGGTCATGTCTGTACTAATTTTGAACCCGGTGATTATGAGGAATGGAAGGATAAAAAATGGTATGAGGTCGATTATCCAATGGTCCCAAAGCAATGGGGAGTAAAGCCTATCTCAGACTCGTATAAATTAAAAACAATCCAAAAAATCAAAGAATTGATAGGAAATTATGATGGCATCATCGTCGGAACAGATTCAGATGTTGAAGGCTATGGTATTTATTATTTACTTGAGACGTATCTTGGCCTGCAGAATAAGTTTGCCCTCCGCTTCATTGAGCACTCACTGACTGACAAAGAAATCTTAAAATCATTGCTTTCGATGACAGATTACCATTCTGATCCGACGCATGTCCACTTCACCCAGTCTTTTCTTCTTCGATCAAGAGCCGACTGGTTGTATGGATTTAACGCTTCAAGAATGGTGTCAGTAAAGATGAGTACACTGATGCGTGTTGGTCGTGTAAAAGCCCCAACCATCAAATTAGTTTATGACAATTCGATGACCATTGCTGATTTTAGATCACAGGTATCTTATCAGATTCAGGCTGATTATCTTGATTTTAAATCAATTCTTATTGATGATAACAAAACTCCGCGCAGCTTTAAAACAAGGGAAGATGCAGCGAAGCTGAAGTTTCCTCTGATCGGTGAAATTATTGATAAAACTGTTGAGAGAAAAAGCAAGGATCCGGAAAAATTATATGATCTGACGGCCATCCAGGCCGAAGCCGGAAAGAGGTTTGGTTATAAACCGGATCAGACGTTGGAGATCATTCAGTCATTGTATGAAAAACACAAAGTCATTTCTTACCCCAGAACACAGTGCCGATATGTATCCGTTGAAAAGTCGAAAGAGTTTCCAATGATGCTTGATCACATGTCTGCTTTCCCTGAACTTGTACCTTATGTAAAAAATATTTCTAATGAAGATATTCAGCGTGTTATGAGAAGCAGCAGGGTTGTTAATGACAGAGAGGTACAAAAAGAATCTCATGATGCTCTGCTTCCTACATCTAATCGCCCTGATCCAAACACGATGACGGAGAAAGAATATAACATTTGTCTGATGATATTTGGAAGGTTACTTGAACAATTCATGCCAAAATTTGAGACAGATGACACAACATTGATAATCCAGCATGGAGACGGAAAGTTTGTGGCCAAAGGAAGCACTGTTGTCAATCAGGGATGGCGTGCATTGTTTCGTAAAAAAGAAGATGCATCTCTTCCTGTATTTGATGAAGGGGATAAAGTCCATGCTGCTTCCATTGGCCCTGTTGAGAGAAAGACCAGTCCTCCCAAGCGACTGACACAGGCGTCGCTTATCGCTGCAATGAAAAATATCGCATCTCAGATTGATGATCCACAGTTAAAAAAATCTCTTCAGGACTCACAGGGTATTGGCACTCCGGCAACAAGAGCAGCGATCATTAAAGATATTATTACAACAGGGTATGTTGAGGATAAAAAAGATGGATTATATATCACGGATCTTGGAAAAAGCTATGTAGAGAGCATTAAAACGCTTGATATTATACGACCGGATTTTGCTGCCGTAATGGATACAGAGAT
>NZ_LR698973.1:2249290-2252843 GCF_902381825.1 Pseudocoprococcus catus | reverse complement strand
AGAAAATAAGAGAAATGTGTCCATCGTGTCATAATCCATTATATGCGGAGAGGTACAATTACGTATGTCATAACTGTGACTTTAAGGTTCCGAAAACTATATGCAGTATTCCTATTTCTGAGGGTCAGCTTGGCTCACTTTTAAAGGGAAACATATTGCCAGCGAAACAGTTTACAAGGAAGGATGGCAAAAAGTTTACGGCAAGGCTAAAGCTTGATGAACAATATAAAATTGCGTTTGATTTTTCGTCAGGGTATAGTTGTCCGTTATGCGGAAAGCCTTTATTTGCCAACAACGGTGGTATGTTCTGTCGAAATGAAGATTGCGGACTTAAGATATTTAAAAACAGTTTTGGACATATGCTTACGGACAGAGAAATGAAAGATCTGGTGACGAAGAAGAAAACAAATCCAATAGGGTTTGTCAGTAAAAAAACAGGAAAGAAATATGAAGCCTGCATATGTATAGATGATGAGAAGAAAGAAGTAGGATTAGAATTTAATAATAATTCTGGAGGAAAATCGTCAGGATATAACTGTCCATTATGCGGGAAGCCTTTATTTGCTAACAACGGCGGTCTGTTCTGTCGGAATGAAGCCTGTGGACTGAGAATATTTAAAAACAGTTTTGGACATACGCTCACGGATGGGGAGATGAGGACGCTTGTGACGAAAGGAAAGACGAAGACGATGACTTTGGTCAACAAGGTTGGAAAAGAGTACGAAGGTTTTTTGTATATTGATCCAGACAATAAAGAAGTTAAAGTCGATTTTCCGAAAAAAAATAAAACATACAAAAAAACCGGTATTTTGTGGCTACCGGTTTTTTTGATGAAAAAAATCACTAGGTGAAATTAATCAACTAAGCGATAGCGGCTGTTCTAGTCTCATTAAATGAGGCTAACTATCGCTTGACATAAATATGCCACAACATAAGGCCAGTGTCAATAGTTATTTTTTGAAATTTTTGATATTTCATTCTTCCATTTTTGAAATGAATCTATAAAAACAGGAGTTAAAAAGGAGGAAAATTTATGAAACCATATCAGACGATTACAAAACGGGGGACGTTGTGGATTCATGAGCATTTTGCTACAGCTGAAGAAGCAGAAAGAGAAGGCTATCATTTCTTTTTTGAAGATGAATCAAATGGCCCGATCTACAGTGTGCAGATGGACGACGAAGGCTTGTATTTCCATTACGCGAGAATCACAGATCTTCATCGATACAAGGTTCCGTGTCATTGGGAAATGAAAGGATATTTGAATGTCAACGCCCGGTCCGTTGAAGAAGCTCTTGAAAGGGCAAAAGAAGAAGGTATTAATTGCATTCTGCCTCTGGAAGGAGCGTCTTACATTGAGGATACACTTGAGATTGATATGGATGCTGAACCAATCGATATAACAGAGGATGGAACGCATCGATACAGTGTCAACAGTGTTGCTGTTAATGAAAAGACAAAAATTATCAGTACTACTTATCTCAATGCTGTATCAGTAGAAGATGCTTATAAAAGAGCTACCGAATTACTGCCAAAAAATGTTCAGATCACCTCTATTAGAAGAGTTGCTGATGAACTGTAAAAAAAGGAGAAAAATATGAGAGATGTAAGATTTTTTGGAGATGTTGATTGGCTTGAAAACGGTGGTGTGTTCATTGGCAAAGCTTATTCAAAAGAAGAAGAGAAGGAATATCCTACATTAAAATCATCATACCAGGTGTTCCGTGTATTTCAGGTGGATGATAAAGGCCCTTATGCAAGTCTTTGTCAGATTAATGTAGATAATTGGAGATCAATATACGAAAATCTGGGAAGTGATCTGAACGACCCATATCAGTGTATTCTTGATTTGGTTGAATGTTACGGAACTTATACGTTTTCCGACTGTTCATATTCTCGCCAGTATCCGAATTCTTTATCTGATTATAGTATCAGTTTAAGCGATCTGCTTAACTGGATGTGCAATATTGGACTTGAATCATATGCGGCAAAATACATCAGCAAGATTGCATACGAGCGATACAAAAAAATATGGTTCCATGATCATATTACCGTCAGCCGGCTCAATTGCACCAAGGAGGCTTACCGGGAATATGTAAAAGAGTGCGAAGAATGGAATTCAATTCCAGACTCGTTTGCAGAGTATGTTGAAGACAACGGCTTTTATGGCGGGGAATTATGGGTATGCTATGATGAATTTCTGGATGTTGAATATATGGACTCATCATTTATGCAGTCGATTTTAAACAAAGCTGAATGGAAAGCGTATGAAATTGACGTCAAAAATATGGAGGTCGCATAATGGACAGAAGAGACATTGAAAAAGTATTAGAAACAAAGGATCAGAGCGTCCTTGATTTTCCAGATAGAGGTATATGGGGAGATAACCGATACAGGGGAAACTGCTCTGGATGGATTCAGGCTTTTTTAATCTGGAAGTATCAGGTGAAAAAGATGGCAGAACTTTTTGCTGGCTCCGGAACAGGATCCGATGTGTGCCGTGACATGGGTGTTTCGTATATTGGAGCGGACTTAAATCCTAATCCAGTAAGAAAAAATATCTTGTCCGTTAACGCAGTGACAGACGATGTTCCAGATGAATTCCGAAATGCCGACATGCTGTTCATGCACCCTCCATACGGGAAGGAGATACGAATACCTTACGCTGGAAGTATGTACGCTGATCCAACAGGTAAATTATCTTTATCCGACCTTGGACAGATGCCATGGCTGCAGTTTATGAAAGAGCTGAACACTATCGTTATGAAGTATTATGCAGCAATGGAAACCGGATCAAGGATGGCTATCCTTATGGGCGACGTAAGAAGGAATGGGTTACATTCTATGTTGACAGATATTGTAAAACCTGGCCAACTGGAGCAGATCATCGTCAAAATGCAGCATAATACAGTTTCTGGACGTTCAGGTAATACATATGGAGGTCATAAAAACTTTGTACCTTTGGTACATGAGTATATTCTTGTTATGAAAAAGATACAGGAGTACATGATCATGTTTCAGCTGCCTCAGAATTATGAGATCGACATACGTGACTCAAAAACAGCCACATGGAAAGATGTCGTATTTGCTGTCATGCAGAAGCTTGGTTCATCTGACTTAAACGGTATATATGCAGAAGTTCGTACGTACAAAAAAGCTGAAGGCCGTGAACATTACAAAGAGAAAGTACGGCAGTGCTTGCAGCAACTTGAAAAAGCGGGCCTTACACGTTCAATACGTACAGGAGTCTGGGCCGTAGCATAATATTTTTCCAAGGAACAGACATCGCATGATTTGTGTGATGTCTGTTTTTTTGGAATTCAATTCCGAAAAAATCAATTAAAAAAAGTTTTTTCGTTTTCTTGTTGAGCTGATTAAAAAAATCATATTAAATATGCCAGCGGGAATTGGCGACTGCCAATAGTTTTCCAAACGGTATGCGGACATCCTTCTAAAGTTTCAGCTTAACGGTAAGATGCAGGGGTATGTGTCAGTACGACCTACAAAAACCGGAAGGATGTTTTTGGATATGCCGGAGAGAGATGCGGAAGCA
>NZ_LR698973.1:2236503-2248454 GCF_902381825.1 Pseudocoprococcus catus | reverse complement strand
TTTTTTTTATAGTCTTCCGGATGATGATCAACATGGCCGGAAGAAAAATAAAAGGGAATGTGTCCCTTTTTTTGTCAGTGCATCTTGCAGATGCACTGCTGCTGGCGGGCAGCGACCCGCCCAAGTTTTGAAAATAAAAAAGAAAAAAAATATATCTTTCGGAATTTAATTCCTGAAGCAATAACAAAATCCCTGTGGAATTTAATTTCAAAGGGATGTCTTTTTCATATGATTTTCTTTTTGTTTTCGAAATTTTGGAACTATATTCCTGTTAAAACAGCAAAGAAAATTTTTTGAGATTAATTTGTTACATCTTAGTTTTGTAATCATTAATGAAAACAGGAGGTAGCAAAATGATTTACGAGATTAAGGGAAATTTATTAAATGCTGACGAAGCTTTTATCGCTCATCAGGTCAACGGCAAAGGCGTTATGGGTGCCGGTGTAGCAAAACAGATTAAAAATAAATTGCTGACACCTATTGAGTTTGAAAAGTACAGGACTATGTGTCAAAATTATTCTCCAGAGGAATTGTTAAACGGTACAATTCTTGCCCACGGCGTTAAAGAAAAAACTGGCCGGAATCAGTATGTGGTTGATTTGTTCGGTGAAAATATTCCGACTGGAAAAGGCCTGGATACCAATTATGAGGCTTTATATAAGGCGTTAAAGACTTTGAAAGGCTTTATGATTTCTGTAAAGGCTCCATTGGAAAAATCGATCGCCATTCCGGGATATCTCGGCTGCGGTCTTGCGGGCGGAGACTGGGAATATGTCTTCACAAAAATCCTGATGCCATTATTTAAGGATGACCCGATTACTTTAGTCATCTATTATAACGATGACAGCTTTGGAAAATTAAATACTGATTTTTCATTTGCAGCTGAATCAGGCACCTTAAAAAAGGATTGGCATGGATTTCCAAAAGGAACAGCTTGCTCCAGAATTGAAAACCTTTACAAAGATGTGGCAAAAGGAAAGAAAATGAAGAGAGATTTTTCTGAGTTTCCAACGTTTGAAAAGAATTTTGCCTATCTTGCCGTATTCACCCAGACGTATAATGGAGATGTATTGGTTGAAATTCCTGATCTGGATATTCAGACTGAGGGTATTGATTTTACTGATGCTTTAAAGATGGCTTCTGATGCGATTAAGCTGAAGCTTACAGACTTAATTGAAGACGGAAAGCCCGTTCCAGCTGCTTCAAGACTGGATGAAATAAATGAGAAAAATTTAATCTTTACAAAAGAAGGCGAAAACATCATCTATCCAGTTGTTGTAACAATTGATCTGCCTGAGCCTTCTCTTTGTGGAGATGTCCTAAAGGCTTTGTGTATCAAACACAGATGGTTTACATCCGGGTCAATAGAGCAGTACAATAAACTGTTTGTATTAAATCATGATGGTGCAGATATTGATATTTTGTCATTGGTTATCTGGTTATGCAGCAAAGACTGGTCACTGAAAGAGATCAAGGATATCCTTTTGTCTGAAGGAGGAAGATAAATGGTTCCAAATAATGCCAAAACGATCAACAGCAGCCGGTTAACAAAGATGGTTTCATCATGCCTTACTTACAGCGATGAAGAGGCTGATGCTTTTTATGATGAAATATCTCAAATCTCAGCTCCGACTATACGCCATGCAATCTCAGCGTTATGCGAAAAGATTCTGGATAACAGCAGAACAGTAAGCTTCAAAGAATTAGCCGCCGGGCAGCGCATCCGTTGGTATAATGTCGAGGACAACGAGACAATAGACGCTGTTATTGTGCGAGTACTTTCAATTCGTCGAAAGAACGGCACCAGTGTGTGTATCGCAAAGACAGAAGAGGGTACGCAGTTCCTAATTGACAGTACAAATGTCAAGGATATCGAACTGATTCCGTAAAATCATTTATTTTGGTCCAGACACTATATGATTGCCTGGACTTTTGCTTTTGTGGAATTTAATTCCATATCTAATGCATTAAAAAAGTCGGAGCAAAACTCCGGCCGAAAAACATGAATCTGAACTTACCTTATTCAAATGATGCTTGATCAGGGCATTTATTTAAAAGGAAGTCAAATACAAGTGTACATAAGTGTGAAAATTCAGCAAATTCTTTGTACATATATAATATGGTATTTCAAGCCTCTTCTTCTGCCATATTTGAGATGTAGTTAAAAACAACGGGAGGCTTGTATAAATCAAGTTTCCATCATTTATCAGGGAGGAAATATGTATATTTCAAAGGAAAACTTTATGGAGGCTAATTTAAGCGGCATCTGCCGCATCAACGTTATCGATTACTCAGATTACATTGCGGAGAAAAGTCATGATGGAGGACATTATGCATTTTATACGACATTTGTCAAGGAAGAATATGATGATAAAAGTTGGTACATCATGTACAGCTCATCATCGGATTTTGCTTGTTGTCCTGTGTGCGGACAATTTGCTGACCACAATGATCCGAATGAAGACACTTATTACGATTCGGGATACACATGTGGCGAATTTGAGATTGTTTCAACAGACGAAATGAAGGAGAGAATCGAGCAAATGGACGATATCGAAATCCAAATTCTCCGCCGCCGTATCAAACTGTCGGGAAATGATAACATGGGAGTGATGTTCGAGTCAGATGCACCTGATGCAGTGATTGACGAGGCGGTTGAAAACAGCCGTACTTGCGTTGATTTTACATCTGTCTGTGCGGATATCTTGTATCGAATTGCAAAGGCAGGGTATAAGGCAGATGTTCTCAGCGACAATGCCGGAAGCATTCCGGTTCCGTACTGGGGAAGAGAAATTAACTTAGAGAAATGCGGTTTCATTTTCAGTACGAACAAAGGGACTGAATTGGAAGCTTGACTTCATCAAAAATTAGGGGCGGCAGTTGCTGCCTCTTTTTTTTGGTAAAAATTTAGCCTTTTACTAAAATGCTAAAATATTGAGGATTTAATTCCATTAACAATACAAAAATTCATATTGAATACAGAAAGATATATCAATAGATAAGAATTTGAAAATGATATAGGATTAGAAGGTGAAGATGTGCAAAAATCCGAAAGTTTGATTAAAATTACAGGTAAAGTTTTATATATAAAGTATCACAACGAAGACAATGGCTATACTGTTTTTTGTGTTGAAAAGGACGCTTATGAAGCAGTCAATGTTGTCGGTTATTGCTATGGTATTCAGCAAGGAGATTATATTGCTGTGTATGGTAGATGGATAAAAGATGAGAAGTACGGAGATCAGCTGCGTATGGATCACTATGAACCCAAAGCGCCAACTAACTTAAATCGGCTTGCTGAATATATCGGAAACGGTATGTTCGAAGGTATAGGTAAAGAGTTAGCTTTGCGTATTGTAAAAAAGTTTGGACAGGACACGATGGATATTTTAGAAAACCATCCTGAAAGAATGAGTGAGATATCCGGTATAGGCAAAAAACGTGCAGCTTCTATTTCTGCCAGTATGAAAGAGAATCTCGATGATAAACGCATGATGATGTATATGAGTAATGCCGGTATACCTCCGGTAAAGGCTGACAAAATTAAAAAAATATATGGACAGGGATTATATAATGTTCTGCAGCAGAATCCATATCAGCTAATAGGAATCGACAACATTGGTTTTAAAACCGCAGATAAGATCGCTAAAGCATGCGGAGTTCCGGCTAATTCAAAGTACCGGGTACGAAGCGGAATCCAGTATGCATTAAAAATAGCTTTCGATAAAGGACATATTTGCTACCCTAAAGAGCTTTTAATAAGTGAAGCATTGGGGATTCTTGGAATGGATATTGATGATCAAGACCTTGTAGTAACTAATCTTTTCGCGTTGAAAGAGGCAAAAGAAATCGACTTGATACCAAGGGAAGGGGATGGCGAGTTAATTGATATGGTCTATGACCACAATAATTATCAAAAAGAGAAGGAGATTGCTGAAAGACTTGCGAAGTTGGCTGAAAGAAATTTTCACTACAAAATTCAAATTGAAGATGATACTCTGGATGAAACACAGCTGAATGCCGTTAAAGCGGCACTTGAAAATGGATTAATGGTTTTGACAGGTGGTCCGGGTTGTGGAAAAACAACTACATTGAAAAAGATCATTGAATGCTTTGAAAGGTGTCATTTATCTACAGCTTTAGCTGCGCCAACGGGCCGTGCGGCTAAAAGAATGGAAGAATCGACCGGACGTTTTGCAAGCACAATTCATCGCCTTATAAATATGTATCAGAGTGATGACGAAGACATCAGCTATGATGCCATCATCATTGACGAATCGTCCATGCTTGACATGCCTCTGCTTTATAACCTTCTCGATACGATTGATGATACAACAAGGCTTGTGTTAGTTGGAGATAAAAATCAGCTGCCAAGTGTAGGTCCTGGAAGTATTTTAAAAGATATTATTGACTCAAGGGTATGCCCGGTACATGAATTAACAAAGGTCTATAGACAAGCGGCTGAAAGTGATATTATTGCAAATAGCAATCATATCTTAAAGAATGAACCATTGGAGTTCCATAATAAAGACTTTTTCTTTATCAATGCGGATTCTCAAAAAGATGTGTTGAATAAAGTTTTATATTTTGCAACCAATCATACATCAAAGTCGTTTTTAACTTATATGAAGGCGAAAGAAGCGCAAGTCCTAACGCCATTCCATGGACATGAGTTAGGTACTGATGCATTAAACGAAGCTCTACGAAAAAGGTTAAATCCGCACGGATCTCTTTTTATGGGTTTCCGGGTTGGTGACAAAGTCTTGCAAACTAGAAATAATTATAGACTCATACGAACTTCCAAAAACGGAAACGAAAGTGAAGGTGTTATGAATGGTGATGTCGGACGTATTAAGAGAAGGATAGAAGATAAAGAAAAGCGTAGCCATTTGATTGTAGAGTTTGAAGATGGATCAACTGTTGATTACGATGCTTCTGATTGTGAGGATTTGACATTGGCATATGCTATGACGGTCCATAAAAGCCAAGGCTCTGAATATCCTGTCGTCATCATTCCGGTGTTCGATTATTACGTTCCGTTGACGACGAGAAACCTGATATATACAGCCATTACACGAGCAAAAAAAGGCGTTCTGTTGATTGGCCGATGGGATAAACTCATGAGCATGGTTGCTAATACATTCGTTACTAAACGATACACTGGTTTAACAGTTGAGTTAAGAGAAGCTGCTCAGTATATCAATGCAGCGTAAAAGGAGGAAGGTAAAGTGAAATATAAATTATTGATATTGTTGTCTGCCCTGGATTTACTGGGCGCTGCAGGATGTGTACTTGGTGCTGTCCTTTTATTTACAAAAAATCCAGATAATCTTGTCTTACCAGTTATACTTATGATCGCGGCGATTGTATTGTTCGTGCTTAAGATGCCAATTGAAAATATGCGTTTGGAGAGCAGGGAACAGTCCCGCTATGATGAATACGGAAGACTGAAGACAAAGAAAACATACGAAAAAATGTCTGCAAAAGAACAGGAAGAAATTGACCGCATCAATCAGCTTGATATGGAGCGTATTTTGCCGAGTTCAGTTATTCGGTCCATGACGCATAAAGGGTCCAATGATCCAACAGGGGATATGAATAAGCTGATCGGTATGCAGGGTATTAAGGAAAAGATGGAGGAGATGGCTGCCAGCATGGAATTTGATTCTCAAGACGGCAAGCAGCATGCTCCTTCATGCCAGCACATGTGTTTTTTTGGTCCTCCTGGAACAGGTAAAACAACTGTTGCCCGAATTATGACAGGGTTCTTGTATAAGTACGGCTACATCAGAGAAAACCGTATTATTGAAACGGATGGCAATTTTCTTGCAGACAACAAAGGCGTTGCTTCTGATAAAGTCGATATGTTGATCCAGCGTTCGTTTGGCGGCGTATTATTTATTGATGAAGCATATGCACTTCTTGATAACATGTCTGGACGTGAAGCAATATCCAGTATTGTGAAACAAATGGAAGATCATAAAGACAAGTTTGTTTTAATCATGGCCGGTTATGAGCCTGAGATGCGAGCGCTTATTCACTCTAACCCGGGTTTTACATCAAGAATTAAAGATTATTTCTTCTTCGAATCGTATTCTGTTGATGAATTGGGACAGATGTTTGTTGCAAATGCAAAAAAAGACGGCTTTACTGTATCCGATGAAGCTTTGATCAGATTTAAACGTATCATGGCTAAAGCCATTAATGGTCCTGATTTTGGCAATGCAAGAACGGTCAGAAATGTATTTGATCGATCTCGAAACAAACATAGCCTTAACTTTAAAAAAGGTATCGTGAAAACGAAGTATGAGTTACAGGAAGAAGATATTGTCTACAGCAAAACGAAATTTCTTTGCTCGGCTCTTTTTGAAATTTTGGAAAAACAAATAACTCATGTTTGTATCGTAACAGGAAACATGTTTTTGAAGAAGGGAAGAATATTATGTCAGATTTTACAATGCCAAGAAACGGACCTTTGCTTCACGCCAACATTTATGAAATTAGAAACAACGGAGAAGACGATGTTAATATTTCTATTGATAGAGTTGGAGAGGATCTTTATGCAATTTCAAGAAGTGATCAGGACAAAATCCAGCTTGCTGATGAACAGTTTGTGAAAAATTTTCTAACTTCATCGGGCCCTTATCCGAAAGCTTATGAAGAGATGGAAACAAACAATGGAGAAAAAGCTTTTGTAACAAATAGCTCTTATGCAGAAAGTTTAGCCAGATGTGGCGAGTATGGTGAACAGCCGGATACCTTTATATCAAGAATCGTAAATAATACAATGTATGAAGATACAAAAGATGATAGTAAGTTGTTTACCATTGAAAATAGGGCGAGTGAACACTCTACCATTGAAAATAGGGCGAGTGAACATGAAGGGAGACAGAGTTTCGAATACGGGACGACAGACTTCATGATTGGATGTTTCATGGAGGACAAGAAGATTGGGGAAAACTGGAGAAAAACAAACGCTATTCGTGACTTTTTAACTTTTGGGCAGAGTAACCAAAATGTTATTATGGGAAACGACGAAAACGTGATGTATGACTTTGCAAACGCTTCTTTCTTGGGTGAAGTATTTGTTGAAGCAGTTCTGGATTATAATTCTGAAGAAGAGAGACTATGTCATGATTATATCATTCCTGGAGACCAGTTCTATGAAGCATTAAATAGAAAAATAGGTTATTTGATTGAGTTCGGAGGGTTAGACGAACAAGCTAAAGATGAATTGAGGGAATGGCAGGACGCCGCAATTGAAAATCTGACAGCATACAGATTGGCAAATTACGAATCCCCGGAACCCGCCTCTCGTCCGGAGTTCTCTGAAGATATAAAAAAAGGAGATGTTTCAGTCTGCATACCGGAAAGTCCGCATAATGTTTTGCATAGGGCTAACTCTATAGCAATGTTTAGTTTTACTCCGATTTCTGTAGCGTTTATTGATGCCCCTGAAGGTCCGGAAGATCAAAATGAACTTGTTTTTGCAAAAATAAAAAATGGAGATGAATTTATCCTCTGTGATAAAACGTTAGATGACACGTATTTGGTAACGCATGTGGATGCCAATACAGGGAATTCGATTGGTCATCCAGAAGTAATGTCAAAAGACGAGGTAAATGGAATGCTGGATCGATTTAATGAAGGAGATAAGGTTTGTTGCTATAAACATCCACATGATGGTTATCTTCTTTTCCAAGATGATGCATCATCTTATAATACTGGCTTTGACAGATCATCTATTGGAAACCCTGAAAGTCGGTTATTAGGAGGCTTTAAAAATACATTAAGAAATACAGAGCTTTCTAAAAAGGAAGCCGTTGAAGCTTTTTATGATTTTGCAAAATCGGTCCATGAAACAACTGGCTCCATAGCGGCTTTGTACGATTTAGCAGAAGGTAGTATGCTTGGAGCCGCTTATTTGCAGGCGAGTATAGAAGAGCATGGATTTAATTATTTCGAAGGCTTTGATAGTGTACCTTCAAAGCAGGCGTTCTACAATACTGTTGACAGGAGCATTGATATTGCAATACAGACACAGGGGATCGTTTCGGACGAATACGATTTTCGTTCACAAGAGGAGATTAGCCAAGAAATCGAAGCTACAAAGCAGGAGTTAACGGAGTGGAAAGAAGCCATTCAAGATGACGTTGCTTTGTACAACAGACAAGCTGACCAGGAATATGCAGTTTCTGAAGCTGATGCTCAGGACTTTTCCGGCGCGGATGAAGAGGATATAGATTTTTGACACTCCCACGGTTTAAACCGTGGGATTCTTTTTACGGAATCCCTTGGTTTTGCAACACCCCACCTACAAACTTTCACTTACTTCGGTCGGCTAAAGGTATACCAACAGCCGAAGCTGTCTATATACCAGTGGCCACGAACAGCCGGAGCTGTTCATGCCACTGTCCCTACGTTCTCTCTTTTCGGATGGAACCGTTGCCCATGTCTTCTGGCATCAGCTTTCACACACGCAGCGCTACTTGCAAACCATGCGACTGTGCCTTGGCCGCAGCCCGATAACGGGAGCCGTCCGAGACTGGTTTAACGTCCTGGTCTATGACAGACAAAGGTTAACATGTGACCTGTTTTTAAAGGTTTAAAACCCAAAACACTGTTTCATTGAGATACCGGAAGCTTTCATCTCAGCGATCAGCTGGTCATGCATCTTCATGAATGCCGGAAAATCACGGATGCAGGCTTCGCGGTCCGGATGCTTTAGTTCTGCATCCGCATGCTGATGCAGAAAACTGCTGTATAAGTCTCTCTGGACATGTGTGCCGTCAGAGAGAACGACTTCGCGGTCATTCAGTGTGTGCTTCGTACACTCGCCGGATGTATGGTCATACTGTGACGCTTTCATCGTCCGTGTATCCGTTGTCTGTGCGACAAGCCCATACTGTACACATTTTCTCTTAAGGATCTGGATGATCATGGCAGGTGCCCGGTTGTTGACACTCTTGCCGAAGCGTTTCTTGCGTTTAAACTTATGGATCTCCTTTTTGGTGCCATCCGCCATCGTGACCACAGATTTTTTCTGTGAACGGCTGGTCTCTTTTGCTTTTTTAGCCAATGCGGCAAAATCCATGCCCTCGATGAGGAAGACATCTGAATAAGCCAGAAGTTTGTTGCACAGTCCTGAATGTGACTGCCGGATATATGCTGACTTTTTACGGTACAGGACACGGATCTCCTGCATGATCTTCTCATAAAGCGGGCTTGTATGCCAGATGCGTTTCTGGCCAGGTTTCATCCGGATGACCGTGCCATCCTCTGCGTAATTCTGAGGGTTCAGTTCCCGGCGGAGCGTATTCGCCTGACGCTGCAGTTTGAAGATGGCTTTGTCGTACTTCTTGTAGTCCGGTGCCAGTTCTTCAAGGAAGATCTTCTTTTCAGCAGTCACGGCAAGAGTGGAAACTCCCGGGTCGAGCCCGCACCGGCCTTTGCCTGGTGTCAGTTTTTTAGGCGCTTCGCCATCTATGTACAAATTAGCATAATAATGATAGCCATCTTTAAACTCTTCGCGCAGGATCTCACAGTACTTGATCTCACCGGATAATGACGCTAACTTATAGGCCAGGTCACGGTTCTTTGTCCCATTGACGGCTGCGTCGTCCAGCTTCTTCCTGTAAGCGATGGGAATCGTATGGCCAAGCCAGGATACAGAAAGAACATCTTTCAAAAACCGGATCCCGGTGGTGTTCTGTTTCCCGCAGACTGTTCTGAAATCCCGGTATTTCTTATAATGGATATCCTTTCCGTCACCAAAGATGACTTTGCTCATGCCTGACCAGACACGGTCCGCCTCGATCTGGATCTGCTGACTGTTGAGGATACCTTTGTATTTCTGATTCAATCGAGTCGCAAAAGTTTCCATACTGTTCTCGAATGTCCCATATTCATTCCGGGACTCCTCAAGTTCAGCGGAAAAACGTTTTCTGGCGTCTTCTGCCTGCTTCCGATCTGCTTTTAAAGGTTTCAGCTTTTTCCTTAAGTCCTTTTTTGATAGGTCATCCTGACAGCCTCCGATCTTTGCTTCAAGGGCAGCGATCTTCTTGTCCAGCTTTTGAACTTCAGCGGCAGCTTCACCATAATGTGTTTTGGCATACTGGTACCGTTTATCACGGAAAAGCATACGCAGACGCTTCTTTCCTTCGGACACAAGTATGTTATGGACATCCACGACTGCACGGTATACAGATTCGATGAAGATATCGTCTTCTTTGGTCGTCTTTAACAAAAGTTTCAGCGTATGCATCTTTATCCTCCTTCCTTAAGGTTTTGATTTCTGTGATTCTACATAAGCCTGTATTGTCCTTGCACTGACATCACCGGCTGTACTGACAAAATAAGAACGTGTCCACAGGGAGCTCATCCCGGAAAGTTCACTGAACTCATCCCTGAGCGTATGGGATGTGCAGCCTTTGATCTTCTGCATGATCTCAGGGATCGATAACTGCGGGACTGCACTGACGAACATGTGGACATGGTCGATATGGCATTCCATCGCAAGGATATCGATACCAAGTGCTTCACACTGTTCGGTGACATGCTTTTTAAAAGCTTCCTCCACACCAGGAATCAGGAATATCTTCCGCCTGTATTTGGGACAGAATACAAAATGATAACGGATGAGCGACACGGTTGTCGCTGTCTTTTTATAGGTTTTACTATCTAAACTTTTCATATATCTATTATACCACATAAATTAGACATTTTTTCAGAAAATATCTAAAATTTCTTACAAAAAAAGTCATTCATCCCACGATTAAAACCGTGGGCTTTCTGTCTAAAACCACTGTAAGATAAGATCAATTTTCGCAAAAAATTCAAAGTTATCAAATCTGATAAACTAAATAGTAGTTAGAAAGTTGCATTTTTCAGAAAGGTGATTCTTATGTTCAGAGAAGATAATTACATTTACTACAGGCCGGATAACAACAGCACTAATCATGCAGATACTGCTGAACGTCCGCTGAAGAAAAAGGAATTGCTCAAAGAAAAACGGCAAAAATTAAATATTTTGCTGTTTCACATCAAGATGATTGACCGGCGAACTGCTGCCAATAAAAGTCTGTCCGGTGACATCGCTAACCGCAAAGCTCACGAAGACATGGTGCGTAAACTCAAATCAGAGATTGCCTCTATTGAATCTCAGACCATTGTACATAGGACGTTTCATAAAACACGTAAACTGAGTCCAGACAAAATTTTTGAATATTGCAAGCAGGCAATCAGAGATTCCGTCTCCCAAAATATCAGATTTATGACTGTAGAGGACGTGGCTTATCAGCTTAATACGCCAACACATCTTGTAAAACAGTGTTTTGTTCAGCTGAATCACCTCGGCTGGCTATCGCAGGCGCAGCATCGCTTGCCACATGACTGTTATCGTCCGGATGACAGCGGTTGGTCTGCTGATATTTATTATATTCAGAAAAAAGCTAAAGAGGACTTATAATTTGATATAAAAAGTGGTGAACTACCACGGACAATTTGGCAAGCCAAAACGCACAGTGGCTTCCTTGGACTGGAGCGGCGTGTAACACTTTAAAGTTCACCTTTGTCCATCTAACATACTGCCCTTCTTGCCAGCAATTACCTGATGCCACCAATCCCCCGAAGGGGATCATGACACTTCGACATATGTGCAGCACGGGTGTACTGCACATGGTTGGTTCAAATGAGCAGCATGTGCAAGGATGCAGCAGCGTGCGTCAAACAGACGTCTATTGCTTCACCGAGTGGGGGGTGGTCTGTTTTCAAGTCTTTGCTTTCCGTTTTTTATAAACAGTATATTATTTACAAAAAAGTCAGTCGTGATAGTCAACAACTTGGCCATTGAATGGCCGAGAATTTTGTTGAATATATTAAAGTTAGAAATACTTAGACCAATTCAAATAGCAAATAGATTGATCAAACACCCAATAGTGGATGAAAAAAAG
>NZ_LR698973.1:2214649-2235749 GCF_902381825.1 Pseudocoprococcus catus | reverse complement strand
AAAGCCAGAACAAAAGTCCTGGCCATTTTTTTGGGGGATTAACTATTTTTTCGAATAACGATTTTGTCAAGTACAGATTTAGCTTTTGCGATTCTTTCATCATCTTCAATCGTTTCGTCGATCGCACATGAAATATCAACTCCGTCTTTACTTTTACTATATGCTGATTCAGCAATACTATGTACAAGATCAGCAGGGGAGTGTACAATATGGTGTTTGTTTTTCAACACGTTGACAACGCAAGGTTCGATTTTTTCGACTTCTGATTGAATATATTCGGTTCGAAACTTGTCAATGTTAGATATTTTCATTTTAATTGGACGAACGATCCATGTCTCTTCAGGGTGTTCGTTGGCTACATCTCCCAAATCTTCGCAAGTGTCAGTGATAAAGTAAATAGAACGATCCATGTTCTCAATTAAGTAGATTTGCATAATACGTCTCCTTCCGTTTAAGTTAAGTGTCGTTTATATTAATATGAATTTCTTTGCACAGGAAAAATACAGACGTCCGGACTTCAGACACCTGCTTAAAAATATGAATTTCATATAAGAATATTTGAGATGCTGTCTTAACTCATTTTTATTCTGAAACAAAAAACATTAAAAACAGGAGGAATTAAAATGAAAAAAATGAGTATTGCATTGGAAAGAGAAATCATGCAGGTGGTTAAGTCTGATTATTCTGGTTTGTTAAAGATCGAATATCATAGTAAAAATGGCGTCATTAAACAGGCCATTAAACTGGACAGGAATGATTGTTCGCCGGTATTGTTTATTGATAACATACCTGATCTCTTCCCTGAAATGTTTGCATGTGCAAGACCGGATGCCGGCAAAATAGTCTCTGCTGTATACGATATGATGAGAATCTCTCTCGAATCAGTAGAAGCGTTTAAAAATGCGGGTGGATTTGAAGGTATAGACGACGCATACATTTTGGAAAATGTTTTTCCTGCACTTTTGCCAGAAAAAGCAGCCGTTGATGTATTCATTCCTTTTATGGATATGAAGATTGTATTTAAAGTACGGCTGAAAGAACATCCTGATGCGACATTTACCGTTAACAAGACAATGATGAATGGACTGACAGAGGCTGAACTTTTCCTTGCTTCATTGGAAAACGTATCGAGATTATCTGCTCCATGCCTACTTCGTATGCCTGAAATGTTTTCATTTTTTTCAGATGGCGTAATGAAGGTTTTAACAAATACCGAAAAGTTTTACGGCGCAGCAGCGATCATTTATGGCAAGGATAAAATCAAAAACTTTGCGGAGAAAGAAGGAAGCGATATCGTCATCATTCCATCTTCTGTTCATGAATGCATTCTTCTTCCATACGATAAAAGTATGTCATTTGAATGTCTTAATGCTATAGTCAATGAAGTGAATACATCAGTAGTTAAAGAAGAAGAGATTTTGTCTGATCATGTATATATGTATGACAGACAAACGGATCGTATTGTTACTGATGCAGAATACCAGAAGAAGATAGGTAAGATTTAATATTTTCAAAGGGTATTCAAAGTAGTTATAATGTGTTACAATATCCTTACCAAGAAGGGTTTCTCCCTCGTGGATTGGTTGAGAAATCCTTCAAAGCTTTTCCTGGCCTATAGTATTAGAGAAAGGAAATAAGAGAAGTGAAAGTGAATACGGAAAACGTTGTAGATACTCTTAGAGATGAATACGATATATGGATAAAGTCGTTGTCTGAAAAAGAAAAATATGCTATTGAGAAGTATTCATGGAATTCTTTTGACGTAAATGGTAGAAAATCTTTTTTTAAGAGACTTAATGCCATGCTACGAGGCGATTCGACAGAAGAAAAGGAAATGCTTGATAATTATGCAGATATTATCAGCCGTGCTATATCGAAGCACCCTATAGAACATTCTGTCGTTTGTTATAGGGGCTCAGATTTTGATTTATCCGACGGCGCTGCTGTAGGCGAATCGTTCATCAGTTTGCAATTTGTCAGTACCTCCGTAATAAGAAGCAAGAAGCTAAAAGGGCAGTATGAATTCATAATTCACATCCCGCAAGGAGCAGACGTTGCTTATATTGAAAAATTAAGTAAATTTAAAAAACAACGCGAATTGTTAATTAACAAAAATACAATGTTTACTGTTGTTTCAAGAAATGAGTGTTTGGTTGAACTGGAGGTAAAAGTATGATAAGAAAATTAGTAGAAAAACTTTTTTGGCGTTATCAGGAAAAAGACAATTGGCGAATGAAAATGAATGAGCCAATCGCAATCAAAAAGCTTACCAAGGAAGAAGCGCAAAATCTCCTTCTCAAAAAAAGACATCAAAATATTCAGTAATTTTTTCAAAAAAAAGGAGATCCAAACGGGTCTCCTTCTTCTTTTTAAAACATTGGGTTGTTAGATTGCACGTAGTGTATGAATTCCTCATAATTTTTTACTCGGAAGTATCTATCTTCTTTGGCATTCCATGGCTGATCAAATAAAACTCTGTTTTTTATATGGACAGCTGAATCAAGATTATGTACACCATCGTCAAGCATGATGTCTGCCTGAATACATGACTTGTTGCATGTGATGACAACATTATCGGGATTGATTTCCGGCAATAATCTGATGATGGACTGATATCTGGCACTTGCACACTGTGGCAAAACAGCGGTGACAAGAACAATATCTTTAACGGCATCCATACTAAGAAGCTGTTGAACAAATTCTTTTGCTCCTGGTAAAAGCTTTTGGTTTGATACAAATCCGGGATCTTCAAAGAAACAAATACGCTCGTCAAGCAGGGACCCTGTATACCCCCATGTTTTAATGTCAGTTTTGCTGTAATGAGTTCCGTATGCTTTGTTTAGCATCTTAACTGCTTCTTCATTGCAGTCAAATAAAACGTCGTCACAATCAAGGGCAATCGTCAACTTTTTGTTTTGCATTTAGTATCCTCCTGTTTTCTCAATTTAGAATGAAAATGGGAATTCAGCGGAGGTAAAATATACTAATTCGATTCGATCGAAATGTTTTTTCATTTTTTTATGCTGCTTATCGATTCAAAAAAATTCATATTATATGTGCTGATATTGGTAGAGCAATGGGGTAGCTCCCCGCTCCCTCTTCAGACAATGGCGGTTGATTAGCTATCAACCGGACAGCAAGGCAGAGAATTGATGCACCTTTGGTTAGCTACCGAAGTGAGCGTCTTCTCTGCCTTTTTTTTGGAATTAAATTCCGAAAAAGAAGCAGCTGCTTTTATAACAACTGCTTCTTTTGTTGACGTTAATTAATCTGAACAATCTGTTCGTATAACAAAATGTCTTTTCCCCCAGGCAATCGTTTGTTATCGTGGTAATGTCCAAAAAACCAATTTTTGTAAATCGTGTTTTGCTTTATTTCTTCAAAATATACGTTTAGCTCATCGGGTTTATTTGCCCCGATAAGAAGCGTTTTGTCGGAAGCTGGACAGTCATGGGAAAAGATAAAATCAACTGTATTATGTACTTTTTTAAGGTTTTCTTTTCCAAGCTTCATTTCTTGATAATTTGGCATTTCCTGCTGCCACCATGATAGATGATTAACCCTGAAAGATGCGTGATGTTCAAATTGTTTATATGCAGCAATAGCTTGTTCAGGTGTTTTGAATTTTTCCAGATGAAATATACCGCCGGATATGTCATGGCTGCGGGCTCCACCAAACGCAAAGCAATTACATCCGTCAATGTTGAATATATGTCCTCGTTCAAGCATTAATACAGATGGTCTGATTTCACGGATCATTCCTCCATGCCAAAGCTTCCGAGGAAAGCCTTCCTTAAGTTTTTCTTTTTCTTCATTTGATAATTTAGAATACATCCAATTATTTAAAACATCTGCATCGTCAATACCCGTTAATCTGTCATAATTTTCGTGATTTCCGGGAACGAACAATGTTGTAAATGGTTTTGAATCCAGCCAGTTAAGTGCATATGCTTCTTCTTTTGTTTCTGTTTTATTCCAGATTCCACCAAAATCGCCAAGGATAGCAACAAAATCATCTTTAGACATGCTTTTTTGTTCCGGAAAAGATTCTGTGTTTAGACGTGGCATGAATCCGTCAACACTGAAGAACCCCAGTTTCTTGCTTCCATGAGTATCGCCAGTTACAAATATTGCCATAATTCTTCCTCCCTTGCCTTATATAAGTTTGTATTCATCTTCGCATTGCCTGATTGTTTCACAGATCCGTTCGAAATTAACAACATTGCAGTTTGCCATTGGAATGTGATTGTTGATACACATTGGCTTTATGCGGTTGTATTCTGAATGGCTCAGATTTTTCGTGATAAAAACGGTCATGTAATAATTAGCGGATGGACGGATGTCTTTGCCTTCTGAAATAACGCTGTTTGGAAACCATGTTTGAAGCTTAGTTTTCATCAGATCGTGACAAACAACGAATAAATATTTTTTCGTAACGTCGATTTTTCTAGTTACCTTTGTATCCGCAACCGGCAAAGACATATTGATCGGCTTTTCCTCAGTGGCCTTTCTGCTTTTTTCTTTCTCTTTTTCCAGTTCTTTTTTCAGGTTTTCGACAGAACGTTCCAGCTGTCTGATTGTTTCATCGCGCTCGGATACAGCTCCTTCAACAGCTACATTTTTATCAAAGTTTTTTATCTTTTCGTCCTGAGCAGATATCTTTTTATTGAGAGAAACTATGGTTGCTTTGGATACCTCGTTTTCCTTGCGAAGTGCTGCAATTTCATTGTTCTTTTGCTCAAGTAAGTTTTTTGAATTTGCGAGCTCGTCCAGAAAATGATCGAT
This sequence comes from Pseudocoprococcus catus, assembly GCF_902381825.1. Taxonomy (GTDB): domain Bacteria; phylum Bacillota; class Clostridia; order Lachnospirales; family Lachnospiraceae; genus Coprococcus_A; species Coprococcus_A intestinihominis. The sequence goes on along the minus strand of NZ_LR698973.1, from coordinate 2,230,964 downwards.
CTTTTCCAGACGGTTTGGCGTGGCCGCAAGAATAGATTGCACCTGCCATAAAGCAGATAAAAACAATTCAGATGCAGAGGTTTCCCTTACCATCCGGTTAATATCGGTTGTCTTACAGTCAAACAGAGGGTGTTTGTCGTCGATTGTCATTGGTTTAGTCTCAAGAAGAGACGGCTGTTTATACCGGTAATCATTGCCAGACTTGATTCGTTACAGAGCGAAAACGATAAGATTAAGAATGATCTTAAAGAAACTGAACGCCAGGTGGAGATGTACAAAGCATCTGCAGATATCGCTCAGAAAAAAGAAAGTAATTTCACGCAGAAGCAGAGTCAGTATGAGCAGACAATCTCAAACCTTAAGCAGAATATCAGTGAATTAACAGCAGAGATTGAAAAGCTTAAAAATCAGATCAATGAATCATCGGCTAGAGCGGAAGAAGCTGCGCCTGTTAATGACGAAGAATTTGATCGCATGCAATGGCAGAAAGATATGCAAAAGAAAAAGGGTATCCATGTATTATATTTGAAGCTGACTGGAGTCTTGGTAAAAAAGCAGGCTTTATCAGAAATAGAAAAATGCATGAGTTTATATCAAAGCAGAAGAAGAGAGGGTGTGTAGCTTTTTGGGATGGAAAGTCAACAGGAACAGCACAAAGCTTTGAATTAGCTAAACAGTATGGTAATCCAATCCGTACAATTTACGTTTGATGAAAGCTTATCTTGTTTGGAATTTGATTCTATGCATGGTATCATCCTAAAAATTTACCATATTGATAAAGAAGCATCAAGACTTACAGAAAGGAGTTTTATTTTGAAGATTACATTGGAAAGAATTAAAGGGACAAAGCATTATCATATCGCAGGAAAAGAAAGAGTTGTCACATTTGTCCCATGTACGCAGGGCTATTTTGCCGGAAAGATGTTTATGGGCGTGTATGATACTGCTGAAAAAGACATTGATTATGCATTAACTCCATGCAGCTATCTTTTAAGGGTGGCTTATATTGCAAAGTATAGTGTTGTTAATCATGTGATTGTGTACGAAGAAGTTTATGTTGATACAGAAAGAAAATATGATATGCAGGAGATATTTTATGGTGAGCCTGCATCTGGAAAGTTTACGATCAATGGCAAAGATTATTATGACGGACTGACATTTGACGAAAGACCGAATGGATGGATTATTCCTCTGTTTTCTTTTGAGACAGCTTCAAAACTCTGCGCAGATCTTTGTACGACATACCAGGATGGCGGTGAATACATCTGCTTCTATGATAACGATACGGATACCTTCCTTTGTAAGGATGATAGAAGCGAACGTGATAAACCTGTTGTAATCGGAGTAGCTGTTGATTTATCAACGGAAAAAGGCGAAAAGAAGGTTTATGATTTCGGGTATTCTGCATGGATGTGGACAATGACTTCTTCTTCATCTTCAGCTCCAAAAAGAATGTTTGCAAGGAAGTAGGTGACATTATGGGTAAGAAGATCTGTTCAGTTTTTCAGAAGGCATCTGCAGTATCTGTCGGACTGTCTATTGCCGGTTTGGCGACCGCTTATGAAAGGTCTGACAACAAAGCAAAAGACATTGCTTATGATTGCATTTATATCAGTTTATTGTCTTTTGTCTTTTCGTCTATTGTGAAAATTGTTTTTAAAGTAAGAGAAAGGCGGTAAAACTAATGGGAAGAATGGTTTATGTCAGAGATCATTACATCAATACGGATGACATCAATATTATCGACGTGAATAATGATGGTACCGGCACGGTATTTATGCGAGGAGGAAAATCTTATAAATGCACAAGAAAAGAAGCAGAAGCTGCTGCCGGAAGAGGCGTTGTAAAGGACATCATTCATCTTGAACAACCGATTGGTTTAAAGAGAAAAGATAAAGGTGGAAAAGATATCGTTTTAAAAGCGAGCATGATTGTTATTGATTACGCAGGCGGAGTTTATTATCTTGCGATCGAAATGGGTGGAATACCAATCCTTATTCCTATTTCAGGAAGAGCGGAGACGAATACATTTAGATGGCCGGAAATACCTGTTGTTGTTCCTCGGCTTGCAAAAAATTATTATGAGAAAGTTAATGTAAAGGAGGAATAGATATGTCTGTTGAAGAAAATAGCACAAATTCTGTTCTTCCGGACGCAGATCAGATGATGCAGGATATGGAAAAGGCTTTTTCAAAAAGTGATGGATTGTTTGACGAAGTTCCACATGATACGGGCCCGCACGAAAAGCGGGCTTCTTTTAACAATAAGCGCGAAAGGAAACCGCATAAATGGCCAGGTATTAAAAAAGGTCTTAAAGTATTCTTTCTGATTTTGTTGTTGCTTGTGCTTGCAGTCTGCGCTTTTGTATTTATTAAGTACAAGCCGATTTATGATAAGTACAATAATGAAGCTTATGAAACTGTTGTTTCCAGTACAGAAGATTCGTTTAAGATGGGAGGAACATCCTATATCTATAACAAAGATGACAACCTTCTTACCAAGCTTAAGGGAAACATGGAAACAGTATATCTTTCATATGATGAAATTCCACAAGATGCAGTCAATGCTTTTATCGCTATTGAAGATAAGACATTCTGGAAAAACAAAGGGTATGATCTGAAAGGCATCATGAGGGTTTGTGTTAAATATGTATTGAGTAAAGGCGGAGAAGTTCACGGAGCCAGCACGATCACACAGCAGCTGGTTAAAAATGTTTTTCTTACACAGGAGGTGTCTTTGGAACGAAAAGCCAAAGAACTTCTTATGTCAAAGTACATGACAGAAAAATACACGAAGAAAGATATCATGGAGTTTTATATTAATGATATTTATTTCGCGAATGGCTATTATGGCTTGGAAGCAGCAGCTCAAGGGTATTTTGGTAAAAAGTCATCAGAGCTGTCCTTATCTCAGATTGCTTATTTGTGTTCCATTCCAAACAGCCCGGCCTATTATGACCCATTATCTTATCCGGAACATGCAATAGACCGAAGAAACCTTATCTTAAAGTCAATGCTTGAACAGGGCTTAATAACACAGGATGCGTATAATGAAGCGGTTGCTGAAAAAATAACGATCAACCATAAGGTTTCCAATTATAATGATTACGCTGCAACATATGCTATCGACTGTGCAATCAAAACAATCATGGCTGATGATGGATTTAGTTTTGAGTATTCATTTTCTGACGATGATGAAATGGATGATTATGAAGAAGCTTATAGTGAAGCTTATCAAGAAGCAAGTAAAAAACTGTATGCAGGCGGTTACAAGGTCTACACAACAATCGATCTTGACGCACAGGATACTTTGCAGAATGCGATTGACGACCAGTTGTCTTTTGATGATGAAAAGAAAGACGACGGCATTTATGCACTTCAGGGCGCTGCAACAGTCATAGACAATGAAACAGGTAAGGTTGTTGCAATCGTTGGCGGAAGAAGCCAGAAAGAGCTGACAGACAGTTCCTTAAACCGCGCATTCCAAAGCTACAGACAGCCGGGAAGTACAATGAAACCGATCATCGTATATACGCCAGCCCTTGAAAAGGGATATGATGCCGGAACAAAGATCAAGAATATATCCATCAGTTCAGCGAATGATGCCGGGTATGGATATGATCTTAATAACCTTTCGGGAAGTAAATATTCATTAAGGTCTGCGGTTGAGCAGAGTAAAAATGGATGTGCTTATCTGACGTTTTATAACATCGGTGTAGACTACGGTTTATCCTTTTTATCTGATCTGCAATTCGCAAAAATATCTGAATCGGATCATTCTCTGTCCGCATCGCTTGGTGGACTTACGCATGGGGCAACGACAACAGAAATGGCCGGCGCCTATGCTGCGATTGCTAATTACGGAAAGTTCCATGAAGTTACATGTATCCGGTCTATGACAGACCCTGAGGGAAACAGTATTTTTACGGAATATGAGAAGCAGGTGTATGATGAAGAAGCGTCCAAAGAAATGCTCGACATTCTAAGAGGTGTTATTACGAATGGTACAGCCAAGGCTATGGACTGGGAGAGCGATGTTGATGCTGTCGGCAAGACAGGCACAACTGATGATAATAAGGACGGCTGGTTCTGCGGATCAACGCCTTATTACACAATTTCTGTATGGGTAGGTTATGATACACCAAGGGAACTTGATTCATTGGTTGGCGGCTCTTACCCGGCCTACATCTGGCAAGAAGCAATGGAAGAATATGTTTCAGATAAACCTGCAAAAGAGTTTGATACAAGTGATTATGCTAATACTGGCAACCACGATAGTAATGATAGCGATGGCAGCGAAGAGTATATGCCTGGACGCTCAGATGATGAAGTTTTGTCAAATGGATATACAGTTGGTGATTACAGGAAAGACAGTGAGAAGACAGCTCAGGTTGAAAATATTATTTCCCAGATGAAGGCTCTTGATCCAAACAGTTCGTCCTATATATCTGACTTGAATACGCTTTATAATCAGGGGTTACAGATCATTGGTTCAATGTATGGCATCAGGATGACAAATAATGCTCAGAATGAACTTGATAATGCTTACAGTGAATTAAAAGATAAAAAAGGAAGCTCATCGAACAGTAGCACTGAAACAAACAACAGGACGAATACTGACGAGACAAAACAGGATACAGAAACAACAGAGACAAATATTCCAGAAACAGAACCGCCGGTTGTAGTAGAACCGGATGAACCGGAAACAACCGCTCCGGCAGAAACATCGATTCCGCAGGAAACGGATTCTTTTGTAAGCGTTGAATAAAACAATAGACGACCGCATTCTTTTTTATGAGTGCGGTCGTCTGCTTATGACGGTTTTTGAAAATAGTTCATATTACAAGTGTGTTAGAAAGGGGGTGTGTTTGGTGATCTTAGCCTGGCTTTTATTAGCTGTTTTACTTTTGATCATTGAATCTATGACTCTAGGGCTTACCACAATATGGTTTGCTGCCGGGGCCGTTGTTGCGTTTATCGCTGCATTACTTGGTGTCAATATTTTCTTTCAAGTTGTTTGCTGCCTTATTACATCCTTTGTTCTGTTGATAGTAACAAGACCGTTGGCTCTAAAATATTTGAACAGAACAGTCAGAAAGACAAACATAGATGCTGTTATCGGTAAAACGGCCAGGGTTATGTATCCTGTGAATAACGCTAAGGGGACAGGACGTGTTTTAGTTGGCCATATGGAATGGGCAGCAAAAAGCAGTGATGATCTGACAGTCTTCAAACGTGACGATTTGGCCATTGTAGAAAGGATCGAAGGCGTCTGCCTTGTAATTAAAAAAATGGATATTAACGGTAAGGAAGATAAGGAAAGTTGCGGAGGAAAGTCATGAACCCCAAACGACTTCGCCGGAAGAGGCTTGTAAAAGTCTCTGAGATGAAGAATTGAGGAGTTGATGAGCAGAGCAGCGACACGCTTTCGCCACCAGGTGACTTCAAGCCTGGTGCTCCGATCGTGGGCGTGCCAATGCTATGGAGACACAACAGGCCAGGCGGCCTTCTGGCCGCTGAAGCCTGACTTATTGCAAAGGAGAGAAACTGAACTCTTCTGCTTTTACTAACGTGATTGGAGGAATTATCATGTCAATGTTTTTGCGCAAGAATAAGGATAAAAAGAAAAAAGCTGTTCCAACTTGTTTGATTTTAAACGACAAGTGCAAGTACCCGATGTCGGTATCGTGTGAACAGTGTTACATTAAACAAGAAATCGAAAAAGAAAGTGGAGAAAATGTCCGTTAAGTTGAAAAATTCATTCATATTGTAAATGAGGGGTAAAAACCTTTCTGAAAGGAGATAAACAATGTTTAACAGAGAAAATGCAGAGATGATCGCAAGCAATATTCCGTCACTGGTAAGAGAGATTTGTCTAAAAAATGAGGATTACCAGTATGTGCCGGTTAAAAGTGAGATCATGAATCACAAAGGAACATATTACGTTGGTGTCAATATGGATCAGTTCAATAAAGCGCCTAGCGAAACACCTACAACCGCTATATTTGAGCTTCCGCCAACAGATGACAAAAGAGTTCTTGATAAAGCGATTAAACGTCCACAAAATCTTTATACGGCTGTCCGCATCTGCGGAGACAAAGATGAAGAACTTTTTGTTGTATGTTATTATACAGATGGCAGTGACGCAGATGGAAATGAAGGTCTTCTGCATGAATTAATGCTTGATTATCTTAAGACTTTTGATATTGAGGATATGCCTTCTTTTATTGGCCACTTCAAGCAGCGTCTTGATGATTACAACAGTAAGACAGGGGAGCAGCTGACTATTTACAAAGTATTTCCTGATTACAAAAAATTCATGTCTTAAAAACAGAAAAAACGCCTCCCAAACATATTTTTGGGTCAGGCGTTTTTTTTGTATAAGAGATGTGTGCGATGATCTTATACGAAGTCCTGTTTAATGCCTTGTACTTTTTCTATCTTTTCTTCTTTTGTGATAACAGGAATGCCTGTATCCACTGTATCTTTTGTGACTGTACACGTAACGATCATCTTCCGGACTATTCCGGATGCTTCATATTCATCAATAACTTTTTGTGGACTAAAACTATGATAAGATGGTGCATCGAACATGATGTCCAGCATCATATTTTCCATAATGCTTCTTAATCCTCTTGCTCCAATTTTCTTTTCAGCAGCTTTCTGCGCAATCTTATCCAATGCTTCTTCTTCGAAGACAAGGTTCACGTTATCGGCTTTTAACAAGGCCTTATATTCATCAACGAGATTATCTTTAGGCTCAGTAAGTACGCGTTTTAGATCGTTCGTTGATAATTCTTCCAACTGCGCAATGACAGGGAAACGCCCAATGAATTCCGGCATCATTCCGAAAGCTTTTAATTTTTCTGCTGTGATTTCATGCTCATCTGCCGTTTTACAGGATGCACTATTTATAAATCCAATAGAAGAAGACTGTTTGTCATTGTCATCAAACATACCTTCAAATGCTCCGCCAACGATAAATAAGACGTTTGAAGTATCAAACGGAATGTTTCCTCCAGATGGGTTTTTTCGACCACCATTAGCCGGAAAAGTCACCTCTGCTCCCTCGATCAACTTTAATAATGCGGCCTGTACACCTTCTCCGGAGACATCTCTTGTAATACTTGGATTAGATCCTTTTCTTCCGATTTTATCAATTTCATCAATATAAATAATTCCTCTCTGGGCCTTATCTATATTTCCATTTGCCTTCATGACTAGCTTAGTGATAATGCTTTCCACGTCATCGCCGACGTATCCGCTTTGTGTAAGAGATGTTGCATTCACGATCACGAATGGCACATCCAGGACTTTTGCAATCGTCTGCGCCAGATATGTTTTTCCGCTTCCCGTCGGCCCAGCTAAAAGAATATTGCTTTTCCTGATTTTCCCTGTCTTGTCATAAAGTCTTTTTTTATGGTTGTAAACAGCAACTGACAGAATTTTTTTTGCTTTTTCCTGTCCAATGATGTAGTCATTGAGTATGCTCATAATTTTTTTCGGCGTATCAAATTTTGGCGTTGTCATAAACTTTACAGGATCACGCATAGCATTGTAATAAACATCTATACATTTAGAACATATCCGGATATCCAAGAGTGGACTTTCGAAAGTTTCATCGGTATATTCGCCGCAAAAGTTGCATTTTTTTATTGATGTATCTATCATGATATCAACCTCACTTATATTTTTTATTGATAGTGTTATTATAGCAGGACAGATTGATATGTATTTTTTTTCAGATATTGGCAGTGTATTCGTATATGGAATTAAATTCCGTTTAAAGAGAATGGTCATTGTCGTTTCGGTTAAGATCATACCCTTCTTCATGTCTAATTTTTTCAGGTTCTGCTTCTCTAGCCTTATCCATAACATACGCAATATTTGATTCAACAATCTTTGCTGCTTCCGGATCTTCTTCTTTTAAAATATCGAGTCCTTTTTTATAATCCCTGTGAAATCTAACAGCTTCTTCCATTTCTTCTTCGGATGCGTCATATTTTATGCGGATGTTATACATCTGTAGGATCAGTTCGTTACGCATCCTTTCGTATTCTGACATTTGGGCTTTGGCTTCAGCTACGTCTCTTTCTAATTGTTCTTTTATTTTATCTTTTTCCTGAACAGTTTTCTGGTAGTCTTTTTTTACTTTTTCAAGTTCATGAAATGCCACTAATTTTGTTTGGTCCAATTCATCTTGTATGGCATCCCTTTGTTCGATAGCGTACTGATCTGTCTGCCGCTGAACCCTCACAGCGCGGTCATCAATTTTTCTTTTTCTGAATGCGAACTTGGCTGCCATATCACTTAGAACCCTCATCCTATAATCTTCAGCAGATTCTCCTTCTTTGACTTCTGGTATTTTTTGAATGTCATTATTCATTGCATACATTCTTCGGATAGATTTTTGTTCTGCTGAACTTCCCATTAAACCACGTTGTAACCCTGTTTCTTTTACAGATTCAGCATAAGATGTCTGAAGCTCTGACATTGTCCTGCTGCCACCGGTGAATGATCTTGCATTCAAACGTCCGTTTTCATCAATAGGAATAATAAATGCGTGGATATGAGGGCCGGCTGTTTCATCCATATGTAAAACTGCGTGAAGAATATTTGATTTTCCGTCCGGCGCTTTATCAAAAGTATCATGCAGCCACTTTATGCTGTTTTTTTTCCAGGTGTCAATATCTATATTTTCGTTTCCATCTTGTGAAAAAGCCATCATCACTTCATATCCAAGTACAGCATTTTTCCTTACATCGTGTTTTTGATAGTAGGGCAGATCTTTGATTCTGTCTTCCCATGCTTGTGCATACCCAATTTCTGCGCCGTTTTTTTTTGGCAGACTTACAAGTTCTTCGTTAAGATAAGTGAGCTCCGGAATAATATGTGTCATTTCTGCTATACGTTCATTGTGGTTGTATTTTGATGTCATTGTTCCTATTGTTTTTATTTTGTCTGTTATCATGATTGCATATCCCATGCTGGTCACTTCCTTTTTAATTTTTTGTATTTGCATACATCAATATGGTTGATCAGATGTTGAAAAATTTCATACAAAAATCGATTTGTGTAATAAGTTATACACAATTTGAAAATCACGCTTATAGCTAAAGAGTGCAAAGTATTTTTTTGTATGCTAAAACACAGCATTGGATAACGTAGCAATGGATAGTTTGAACACATAAACGAGGTGGTGATGAAGGTTATAATCGCTAATAGGAGATAATGAGTAAAGATGGTTGCTTAGTAAACGAAAACGAAGACAACGGTATAAACGTTACATATTGAATTGACAGGGACATTTTCCAACAGGATAAAGTAGTCTGAATCAATAGAAAACACAATCAAAAAAAGAGCTTTGTTTCGACTAAAGCTATATATCATTTCTAGTCTGCTTCTTTCGTCTCCGCATGTTTATGGCTTCACGTTTATGTGTATCGTGATTGTAACGCTTAAACAGCGCGGTGAATTGGGATGTCGCATGTCCTGCTGCTAAATTAATGCAATAATTCCAATTATCCTCTTCCATGTAAGTATTTTGTGTAGCATATAACGATATAGTGCAGAATGGCTGTTTTATATGATCATTAGTTGTAATATCAAAAGGGACTCATTCATCTTCTTCTATGCAGGCCTAATGTGTACAAAAAAATGCATCATTTCTACTTCTGTACGGAATTTTTCTTCTTCTGTACAGGACGCGTGTGTACAGAATGTCTCAATAATTTACCAAAATAGTGAAAAAATAAGTAAAAGTAGGCAAAGTGACGCATAACTCTGATATAGCAATGAGTAAAGAGGCAGATATAACTGTGTCAAGTAAAGATGGCACAGTATATAATTACGGGTTGCAACTAAGGTACACAGGGAATCATTAAGGTTCCCTGTTTTTTTCGACCAATTGGGTCAATGCGATGGAGAAGAGATATTTTCTTTTCCTGTCTGCCTCATGTTATTGCTGAACACTATTTTTTTTAATCAGAGGAGGAGTCAAAATGAGGACTAGAAAATATTTTCTCGTTGCAACTGTTGATTTTTGTTATGGGTCAGCGTTTGGTCCGTTTTATAAGCTTTGCGAATCAGAATCTTCTGCCCGCCGGGTTATCCGCGAGTATGTATCCGAGAAGGACGGCCTGACAGCCAAGGACTTGAAGGCACAGATGAAGAAGACTGCTGATCCGGCTCATAAAAACAGCTTAATTTATGAGCTGGAATACCTTGGGACAAAAACTGTGTTCCAGGTAACAGAACTACATGCTTTAAGAGATGCCAACCTCTGCCTCTGGTCTGAAGTGTCGATGATCGACAGGCAGCTAACTGTTGATGTCTGCCACATTGGATCAGAAGCAGAGTGTGATGACATGGCGATTGAACGAAGTGCCGAACATTATCGTTCAAAGTCCATGGGAGACATCCTGTCGGAAATGGAGTTGTGGGAATCCAGAAGTGTTTTCAATCTGCTTCAGGCAGAGTTAGGTGACGTTGCTGATTGCGATGTCGTTTAAGTTCTCAGAAAAAAGGGGTGCTGAAAAGTACCTCTTTTTTTTTAAAAAAAATGCCGAACTGTTTTCTGATATACTGAAAAAAATAATTGTGGGAGGGTTCGAGAAAAATGGAAAGAAACTACGAAGTTGTCAAAAGCGAAGAACTGTCAACGCGATACGATGAGAGGTATGTTGTCCTCTCAAAAGAGACAGGAGAGACATTGGACGATGCACAGGGATACGGTTACAAAAGCGTACGAAAAGCTTATGCGGCTTATGCTTATAAGACGAGAACGCCTGAACAGAAGGCTGCAAAGGAGAAGAAGGATGCTGTGCTCAAAAAATGGTGTAAGGAAAATAAGAGTTTCATACGGAACTTAGATCAGTTTGCGTTTGAAATTGCAAAAGGTTCATGGGGTCCGGAGGACAAAGTAGATACAGCGTTCATCAAGAAAATGCTGAAGGACTATGGTTACGAAAATCTGCCGTTTACAGCCAGTGAATTACTGATATTCTGGCAAAAACATTAATTACCAAGTAAAAAAATGTCTCGTGACATCTCCTTCTTCTGCTACAATATTCTGCGTTTCCTGCCAACTCGCCAGAACAGTTGCGTATGGTTTTGAAGGTGCAATTGCCTGATTGTTGCATGCATAAATGCGGTGGAACAGTCAGTTTGAGGAGTTAAAAAAAATAGAAAAAGGAGAGAGAAGACATGGGAAGCTTTTCTTGGCTCAGGGCCGACCGTTTGACAAAAAGAAAAAATATTGCAAAAGGTGATTCTTATAAAATCCTCATTCCGAAGGAGTTCGGAGGAGGATATATCAAAGACGTGTATCACGACTATGGCATGGTCTTTCTCGGAGAAGGAGAAGAAGAAGCTGATCTTTTCGGGATTCTTGCCTACTGGAACAAGTGCAAGGGTATGACGTACGATTCCGAAACGTATCCATCGACCATGGCGGATATCCTGGAATATGGGCGCACATATCTCCAATCCAACCGATGTGCCGGGATCGAGATAGGAACTTACAAAGAGGATATCGATAAGTTGAAATATCCGTTAAAGCTGGTATCTGCGTCTTATGAAGGGACATATGAGGAATGTGATGGCATCAGTTACACAGATCCGGATCAGGGTTTTTATAAAACATATTGGCAGCCAAAAGATTAATGGAGAAGATGAGGTGATTTAGATGTTTAACAGAGAACTATTTTATGCGTTGTGTGATAAATATGGAGTTGAATTTAATGACCAATATGATAAACCGATGCTAAAGACTGAAGATGGACTTCGGGAACTTGTAGAGCAAGATGTGAAAGATATTTTTTCAAAGCGCCAGAAAGCAGAACAATGAATCCATTCCGCATCCCTATTGTCTGCTTCCCATATTTAACCCACCAGTTTACCTCATATTTGATGTGTAACAATTAATCAAAAACAGGAGGTAAAAAAGCATGAAAGAAAAAATGAAAGAGGTTAAGGAATTATGGACGGAATTTGGCGATGTTCCAATGAATCCGGAAACAGAGTGCATTGAAGCTGACTGGCATGGCTTTCCGAAAGGGACATTCAGAGAAGAAGTCTGGATGTGGTTTGAAGAAACATTTGGTGTTAGTGTAGCGGACTTGATGTATGGAAGAATATAGGAGGCTTGGAACAATGATGATCTATTTGTCAAAAACAGGAACCAGTATTCCTTTTTCAGAAGAAAGTTACAAAGAAGCTATTTGTGATCAGTGTGTCAACGTTTATAGAAGATCTTTACGCGGCAAAGAACTGAAGCCAATTGATAAAAACACCTGCTGCTGCATATCTGGATGTTATCGTAAAGCTACGCATACAGTATCTTTCTCCCCAGATGAAGTTGTATTCAAAGAGTCTGATGACGGGCGAGGAAGACTGGCTGAAAAGCTGGCGGTATGCGATAAAGAAGATAATGACGAAGTATTTGTGAAACTGGAATACGAAACGATGCGTGACTACTGCAAAAGCAGACACTACGTCATTGATCTTGATGACATGGAAGAGATAAAGAGAAGAGGACTTGAAGATACATTTCATGACCTCAGAGATGCGTATCTGTCAAAGCAGAAATTTCAAGAAGAAGTGGAAAAAGAATGACGGAAATAAGAAAATTGGATCAAAAGATGATCGAAACAGAAGCTTTTGCGCTGGTAACGATTTATGACGACAAGAGCTGTAGTCTTGAATTTTCCAATGATCTGTCAAAGAACAGCGTAAGCAGATATTTGTCTAAAGACTTCAAGTGGATAGGTTTCTTTGAAAAGAAAGGTATCTTATCTGAGACAAAGAAGCGGATATATACGTTCTGCCTTGATACAGAAAATTGTCCGAATGACAAATTGAGACTTAATGCATTGTGCAATTTCTTTGAGAAAAGAAAAGTGGATCCATATTATCGGTTTGGCGATACAGAGAACCTGCACACCGGATGGGTTGCCTATGCCAGAAGTCAATGCCATGGTATGCCTACCGCAAAAGAACTTGGATATCGTCTTGAGACGACCAAGTATGGAAATGTTGATGCGCTAAATGGTATACCAGACGGATGGCATGAGACAAAATTGACTGTCACGCAAATTGGAAAGGCTGATATTCCGTATTACAAAGCTCTGGTTGGATTTGACGAAAGCTACAGCCATTATCATCCTATCTTAAGAAACATTATCCCGGACAATTTTGCTGATGCTGAAAGAGCTTATATTGAAGGAATACGACAGAAGAAGATTGACCACCTCAAAAAGGTCAATGAGATCGATCTTACGTAAAGCGTTGTTGCAGACTGTCTGTATAGCATCAATAAGGAAGCAAAGAGGAAGAGGGATATCCAGAGGAAATGTGTCAGCCGGGCATACGGCTATGAGCGTTCAAAGCGATATCCTTCCGTTCATTACCATTTGCACAAAGCAAAAGATGAGAAGGAAGATCTGTACGATCTCAAAGACAAAGCCTTACATAAGGCGATAGAGCTTTGGAATTTAGAACCTGTAGGATATCACAGGTTTCCGGATATGGAAAGAGATATGTATGCTCTTGATGGCTATGAATTCCATCTTAACGAACACGAAAGCGACAATTACCTTGGAGAAATTGATGAAGACATTGATGCAAAGAGGAAGCGGAGTGTTCCGCCGGCAAAAGCAGTTATCTTACTGCAACGATTTGTTGTAGAAAATTCCTAATATGCACACCTAACAAACAATACATATGGAGGAAAATTCATGACGGTATATGATCTTTTTAGCATGATTGGTGGCAACGGAGACTTTTCGATTTACACCAGACAATATGCGACTAATAACATGAAGTACGTGTTGTTAGCCTATGGACAAGTCAACGAAGTAAGTTTTAGTACAGTGCCTTATGCATACTGCGATATTGCTTATATATCAGTTTCGCAAAATGGTTTGAACATCGTACTGGACGATAAATACATATTTGATAAAAATACTCCTCAATATACATATGTAAAGAGTCGATATTTTTACGAATGTGAGCTGATTGGTTTACGAGATAATCACAAAGCAGAAAAAACGGAAGAGAATTCCATGAAAGAAGCAGATGAAACAGAAGGCAGGATATGTCTTGGTAATATAGATGAAATCGTTGACACTTCTGTAGGCGTTGATATGGTTGGTAATAAGCTGTATTTAGGCGATATGGTTGATTTTGAGGACAAACATAAAGATGGCCGGCTATTCAGAAATACAGGTGCTATCAGAAAAATTGGTAAAAGATTGGTAATCGACGTAATAGATAAAGACAGCACTGTACTTAAATCTACAAGATTACCAAATTTCTTCCAGTACTGTAGGGCTTATAAAATTGACTAAAAAAAACTATATTTGGTTCATTGGCAAAGCATAAAAATTAGAGGAGATTATTATGACCAGAGGCTATTATGTCATCGAAAAAGGAAGTCAGGTTTTGAAGGCCGTCTATTTAAGCGGAGACGCTTATCTTGATTGCGGTTATGGAGAACGGATCTTAAAGGCATTCGCAGAAAACGGAGAAACAGAATATCTGGATTATCTGTTTGATGAAATTACTCCACAGGAAAAAGAAGATGTCAGAGACATTGTTCCTGAGTGGTACCGCATAACCAAAAAATCCAATCATAGACCTTATATAGATTACGGATATGTTTTGAAAAACAATACCTTAAGGGTCTATTATTACGGCAAATTGCTTTTTGTTGTAAAAAAGGATACGGCAAATAAGTGGATCAATGCAATAAAACACACGAATGAACTGTATAAGTATTATGTGGAAGATGCTTATGATATTTCATATTGATGACAGTCAGCCATAGAAAACTAAAGAAACAAGATTTTCCTATGGACTTTAGAATGGAGGGTATAATATGGCAAAGATAACAGAAGAAGAAATGGAAACAATTTTACAAAATGAAATTCCATTAGACTTAGAAGTTGATAGTGGAATTTTTGAATTTCATGAATGTGGAAATGTAAGCATTGGCGTAAGTTATGAACACATTGGTTTAGGAACTCATTGTGTTGGTTATATTTTCAATCTTTTTGTTAACGGAGAATATATCAATATCCCAAGTTCTTATAATAATATTTGCGATGCAACAAAAGTGTTAACAGAAGAATGGAATAGATGGCAGTGAAATAAATAGAAAAATATTTATTGGAAAGAATGGAAAGATTACGCAGTAAATGCGTGTTTCATTGGAAGAAAGGAAGGCAAATATGGAAAGATATGATATAGAAGAATTGGTGTTGGGACTTGCTGATATTGTGAGGGAAAATAGATATTTAAGGCAGGAGAATACCAGATTGAGGAAAGTTGAAAAAGAGTATCATCAATCTATTATAGACAGATGTAGAGAAAGTGAACAGGCAAGTTTAAATATGTTTAAAGCTGCATGTGTCGGAATCGCACACGGTAAAAATGATATGGAACTTGCAAGAGATTTGGTTGAACATTTATAGCAGACAAAATTCGCATTTCGTTAGAAAATCGGAGGTAAAAAAATGAAAAGCAATTATGAAAAATATGCTGAAGTAAAACAGCAGGAATTATTGCATAAAGAAAGGAATCTACAGCAGGCAATCAGTTGTCTAAGGGATAGACGGAAGTTCGCATCATTGCAATGTATTGATAGTGCAATAGATTTTGTTGCCGACTTATACGATTTATCCATTGATGAAGTGAAGCGAGCAATGGATGGAGAAGAATATTGGTGTATATGAAATTCGTATTTCATTAGAAGATTGGAGGAAATAATCATGGAATATATTATTGAAAATCTTACAAAAAGAGAAATTGACATTATGGAATCAAGTGACATTGAATGGTGTCCAGATGATATGTCAGGAGATAATACGGATATTGTAGTATTCAATGAAAAAGATCGTGATAAAGCATTACATTTAATAGGACGAAAATGAAAATGAAACTAAGATTTCAGAATGGAAGGAGACATAAATATGTATCAAGAATTAAAAAGTAATGAAAATTTTTCAGATAAATACCCCACATGGATTATAGCATATTGTTTAGATACAAATTCTTTTTTTGCAACAAATCAGAGATATTTCTTTTGGGAATATGAGAAGGAATTCTCATGTGAGAACGATGCAATAAGTTATTTTAAAACTCATTTGGATGAATTCTGGAAAATAAGAAATGGGATTTTGAGTTCAACTGGTGGTTGGAATACAAATAGTGATTTGTATTTGGAGAACCTAAGAGAAAGTTTCAAAATATAGTAAAACGATGTTTTTTATTGAGAAAGAAAGGTATGCGTTGATGAGTAAAGAATATTACACTAA
>NZ_LR698973.1:2210166-2214196 GCF_902381825.1 Pseudocoprococcus catus | reverse complement strand
GATCCATCATTTTTCAGGTGGATATTTCGTAAAACAACGTATAGCACAATAACCAGAAAGGAGAGAAGCAGGCAGGAGTGCAGGTGCATTCCTCCCCGCCCGATTAAAAAGATCGGACGGGGTCTCCTGCACAATTAATGATGAAACGGAAATTTCAAAGTCAAAATTAGAGGTGGAATTAAATGTTGAACAAGAAATTTTTAATTGATATTACAAGAGAAGTATTAAATCATGCACAGCAAGAAAATTTAAGAAAGTTGGAACAGATTTCACTCTTAGCTGATAATTGGGATGGAAATGAAGCAAAAGCGTTTGATAAACAGCTGGTTGCGAAAGTAAAGGATTTAATTGGTGCATTAGGCGTTCAGCCTGAAATATTTCCGTTGTCATATGGTTCGATACAAATGGAGTACACCAAAGAGGATGGTTCATATCTGGAATTTGAAATCAACTTGAATGATACATGGGACGCATTTGAATTAAATGAAAATGGTGAGGAGTCAGCTTTTTCTGTTGCAGCTGACGCAGAAGCAGTTAATAAGGTTGCGAAAAATTTTATGCAGAGCCCCAAAGAGAATACAATTAGCCTGATTGGACCTACTCTGCTAGTGCAATACCTGATGAGCAAAGGATGGAAAATATTCCCAAGAAAAAGACAGGATATCAAAGTGCTTCAGATAAAGAAGGCGGACGGAAGCTTCTTTCAGGTAACAATTCCTCTGTCAAGAGCACTTTCAGATTACGGCGAAGCATTGTCAATTGCTTTGGAAACAGTTGCAGAAGCGGAGAATATGGATAAAAAGCAGTTAATTGAAAAATTAATCAGTCCTACAGTCAATAATTCGGCTATTGAATGACCGAGTAGTTCGCTTCTGCTTCTTTTGGACTTAAAAATGGGTACAGCCACATTAGCGACTGCCACACAGGCAAGTTATCTTTGAAAAAATCAGACGCTAATATGGCCTTATGTACCCATGTTTTTTTATAAAAACAACATTTTTACAAATTGACGCTCGTCTTCAGAAAAAGCTGCTTCATACAATCTTTTCATTTTTTCAGATGCCAGTTGTCCATTTTCTGTGTGTTCAATCCAATATATCAGAGGATGGCCGCCAACATAAAATTTTTTATCTGTGCCGGGCAATACAAAAAGGAACGTGCCGTCTGCCGTGTTTACATTTTTCTCGGACAATGGAACGTCGGATAGAAGAGGACAATCTGTCAAGTTATCCAAAAGCCCATACTTTCTGCAAATCAATGGCCGAGCTTCGTATATCTGACAGGACTCATCATTGTGATCAATAAACAAGCATGGCCCAAAATGGAATGGTTCTTGTGCTTTACGTCGAAATTCTTCGATTGTGGATACTGAAAAATGGATGTTCATATATCTCAAAATATAAAAGAATTCTGTCATCGAAATTTCAAAATCATTGGAACAGCAACCGCTGCATCCTTTGCGGCATACTGGATTACTCAAATCCTTTTGTATAGAATCCAGTTCTTTAAAGTAGTATTCAAGATTCGCAATAATACTATTTGGATGATGATTATATTTTCCCATTTGTATTCTCCTGATAGCAATATTTTGTATTCCTGATTCATTGGCCAATGTCAAGTAGTGCCATTTCCAATCAAGAAAATCTTCTGGAACTACAGAACTTAATTGATCCATAATAGAAGTAGCAAACATACTCATGAAATCCCTTCTTTCATCGCTTCTTTCTGTATAAAATGAAAGAAACGGAAGAAGAGGAAGAATTCCTTGCTTTTTGAGTATAAATTTTTAAAATAATCAAAAACAGCGAAAAATTATTTTTTCACAGCGAGTAATACCACCTCATCTGCTTCTAGTGCAAATCAGGTGGTATTGCTTTATATGAGACTGATTAGCTCGGTTATTCAGTTGATTCAGAAGAAGATTCAGAAGAAGATTCAGATGAAAATTCGGTTGAATCGGTTTCATCTGGATAAACGGTTTCATCTAGGATTGTAATTTCTTCTGTATAGTAGGCTATGGAATTTTGTTTAACATATATAATGTTATAAATGCCGTTAATTATACAATAGCATAAAAAAAATAATGCAATAATCAAAATAACAGATGTTCGTCGTTCGGTTTTTTTTCTATATTCTATTTTCTTTTCTAGGTCTGCCAAATCAATATTATTCAATCCGTACTCCATCAAATCATTATTATTAATGACGCGCCTCTGTAGTTCTTCTATGGACGCAGAAGGATGTTCTTGAAGATAGACATTAATCTGTTCATATACCATACGCATAATTTCTTCCGATTCGTTATCAGAGTAAATCAATAATAGTTGTTCTTTTAATAATTTCAGATATTTGCAGATTTTCCTTTTTCTGTGCCACATATTGTTATTTTTCCTCCGTTTCGTTGATGTCCACATATTGCACATTATCTATCGCCGTTTGTGCGATATGTTTTTCAATGCCTAGAGCTGTAATCAGTGACAAACCTATACATAAAGAAACAAGTATAAACAACCATCCTCTGGTTTTTAAAAAATGAATGATAATTTATTTTATTTATAACCTCTGTCGGTTCAGTATCGATAATCCATTTAGCATAAAAATCAGACATCTTCATATGTGCATCAAGTTCTTCGTATGTGCACGTTGGATGTTCGCCAATATATTCATGAATATCATTACGCATTACGGATATAATACTGCTCGTATCTGCGCAAGAATAAATATTTAATAATCTTTTTTTTTGCTTTTTTAGATAAGTTTCAATATCTGTATTTGTTGAGATAATTTTTTTCATTTTTATATCCCTTCCTTTCAATCACTTCTGGTATCTGCAATGATTTCATTGCTATTGAAATCATACCCAAAATTGGTATCAATATGGAAACCTTTCATTCGGTGAAGTACTTGTGCTCACGGATTGACCTTGCCTCAACCAGCAACGAAGTAAATGATGAAGAATATTATTTTCCATTATAAATGAAAATTATTTATAATGCAATCTATATAAAAAAAAAGCCTTATAAATTGCTATGAATAGCGGCTGATATGCTCCCTTCTAGGTAGACAGTTGAAATAATAAAACTGTTTATCTAGGAGGGAGTGTTTTTATTGGGAAGAATTGGGAAGAAAAGTTAAGTATAGTTCCAAAGAAAAGATAAATGCTGTGAAAGAATATTTAGATGGAAAAGACAGCATAAATTCAATTGCCAAACGCTTAGATATTACATTTCAGGCTTTCAAGCAGTGGGTAAATAATTATGAAGCAATGGGGGCTGATGCTTTTATGACTTGTCATAATAAGCATTACTCCAAAGCAGAGAAAGAACAGGCGGTTGCAGCATATTTAGCAGGTGAAGGTTCACATATGGACATCTGCAAAAAGTATAAAATTCATTCAACTACTCAACTCAGAAGATGGATTAAGAAGTATAATGGTCATGAGGAGCTTAAAGTTTCCGGAACAGGAGGATTGACCATCATGACTAAAGGAAGAAAAACATCTTTTGAAGAACGAATAGAAATCGTAGAATACTGCATTGCTCATGATCATAATTATACAGCTACTGCTGAAAAATATGAAATATCCTATCAACAGGCTCGGAATTATACCGTTAAATATGAAGACGGTGGTGTTGATGCTTTACAGGATAGGCGTGGAAAACGAAAGTCAGAAGATATGATGTCTGAATTAGAGAGATTACGTGCTGAAGTGAAGTTATTAAAGGCTGAAAAGAAACGAGCTGAAATGGAGGCGTCTTTCTTAAAAAAACTCGACGAAATAGAGAGGAGGCGGGGCTAAGCCGATTAAGATACACACAGATTTACCTGGCAATAAAGGAAGAGCATGAGGAACAGGGATATCCGATAACAGAACTTTGCAAACTAGGTCAAGTGACTCGTGCAGCCTATTATAAATGGCTTAACAGAGAGATTCCGGTTGATGAATTAGAAAACCAACGAATTGCAGAAAAAAATTGAAGAGATCATAAGGAAAGTCCAGATAAAGGATACCGTAGAATACGTGATGACC
>NZ_LR698973.1:2197115-2209788 GCF_902381825.1 Pseudocoprococcus catus | reverse complement strand
TATAAAATCAACGATAAAGTATGCCAATAATGGATGTACACGACAGGCAAAAAATCCTCAATACCTAGCAGAAAACATTTTAAATCGTGAATTCTATGCAGATGCACCCGACCAGAAATGGCTTACTGATGTTACAGAATTCAAATATTACCTTGGAGATGAAAAGCATAAAGTATATCTTAGTGCCATTCTGGATTTGTATGATAGACGAATCGTTTCTTTCGTTATACGTGACCGAAATGATAATGCTCTTGTATATGATACTTTTGACGATGCAATAGCTAATAATCCGTCAGCTCATCCATTATGTCATAGTGATCGCGGATTTCAATACACAAATAGAGTATTTCATAACAAGTTAGAGAATGCTGGTATGAAGCAAAGTATGTCACGTGTTGGTAAATGCATTGACAATGGTCCAATGGAAGGTTTTTGGGGAATATTAAAAAGAGAACGTTACTATGGAAAACATTTTACAAGCCGGGAATCTCTGATAAAAATGATTGAAGAATATATTGTGTATTACAATAATAAACGTTTACAAAGAAAACTTGGTGTAGTGACACCAATGGAAAAATATACTAATTATTTAAAGGCAGCATAGAAAAACTGCCACCAGATTCACATCTGATGGCAGAAATATTTTTTATTTTTTCTATTGTCTACTTGACGGGTAGCAGTTCAGGCTTACAAGGCCTCTTTTTTTTATGAAAGTTTACCGTTTACACTACATGTTAAACTAACTGTTTTTGTTGCTGATGTTATGTATTTTCCATTTGAATCATACTGATAAGCTTTTGCTGTTGCTTTTGCTGTTGCTCCTGACTTACTTGCACTTTTACTATTAATTTTCCATGAGCTACTATATGAATTAGCAGAAACAGATGAACTTGTACATGTAGCAGATGAACCTGTATAAGAAAAAGTGCCTGTAACCGTAACAGACCAAAGACTTGCACCTGAACTTGATTTATAAGTTGCTGTTTTTGAAGCTGTCTTAGTGCTTGTTGCCCTTGCAAATGATACAGCCGGTTCTTCTGTGATCGTCGTTACAATATAGCTGCCATCATCAAAATACTCGTATTCCGCCGGATAAGTATTGGATGTTGTCGGCATTTCACCTGCAAAAGCAACACAGGTAGTGGATAACGCCATAATGAATGTCAGTAAAAATGCGAAAATTTTTCTCATTTGTTTTTTCTCCTTTGAATTAAATTGGGTTTATTGTTGGTATTTGGGTGTCAGCGACTATTATCCGCCTCTGTCTCTCATCTGATTGGCTCCTTTCTCCTGATCGGTTTGGTAAACTCATTGTAGCAGAAGAGAAGCAGAGGAGATTTTTGAGAAAACTTAAGGTTTGTGGAATTAAATTCCGCTTCCATATCCCCGGTTGTCAATGGATTACCTGCCTGTTACACTGGAAGAAAAAGATACAAAAGAGGAAAAACAATGAGAACAAGGGGATTAAAAAGAAAAATCATTCATTTTCTAATGAAAAACGACGAATGTTTGGAAGCGATGGTGAGGTTGATGGGGAAACATGATTTATCCGATTTGTTGCGGAGGTCAGAAAAAGTATCAGATGTTGTGCAGCAGCAGACATTTGAATTTGTTCGCCGGTATGTGGATTTCAAAAAGGCAGATCCAATGGTACCGTTATATGTCAGAGGATTCTTAAATGGGGGGATACTGAAGGAAAAATATATGGAACGCCTGCTGCTAATTACAGACCATGGATATAAGTTCAGTAAAAGTGATCCTGCATACACAGAATTATTTGCAGAGGATCACTATGTTGCATATATTCCTGGGGAAACATTAACAAAAAAGAAAAAAGAATATCCTTTCACATTTGTTGGTGATCCAACTGCCGTTTTGCGAAGTGCCATGTATGGAGAATAAATCAAAACCGGCTGACGAACAGTCATCCATTGGTTATCTCCCGGGTATGGAATTTTTCAGTTATTTAGAGTATATGAAGCGGCTGTACCTGTATAAACTCCCTCAAATGAGAAGTGAAGATCCTGGTGATCTTGTCCTTGAATTTTCAAAGCGGCGGATGCATATTGAATATCTGGAGGCTATTCAGAAAAAATTCAAAAAATATCAGAGAGAAGTGAAAAAGATGACCGGATTTGGTTACAAGATAATGTATAAGGTAAATGGCTGGAAATGGTTATAACTTCTCTGAGATCGTACGGAATACATCATCAAAGATCGTATTTTGACCTGATGCATCTTTTGGAATCTCTGTATCCATTTTTTTCTCACCTCCCCTTATTAAGATTTTCACATATAAAAAATGGCCACTTTTCCAGATCGGAATTTAATTCCAAAATCAATCCAGAATAGTGGCCTTTGTTTTGAAAGTGTTTGTTGTACCGGGAGGAAAATTGTTCATATTCTAAATGCAGTAATAACACTTTTTTTGGGAGGTATCATATGTATATTGATTTGACAAAAATGACAAGAGAAGAAGAAGTTGACTATTTTATCACTAAAATAGACGATTGTGATACAAAAGCCTATGATGATGTTTTACGTGGCAAAAAACGTATATACGATATCCCCTTTAAGTACAGGGATCGTAGGATGTATGTTTATGCCTGCCGTAATATTAGAGGCATGAATATAGAATGGGAAGGTGCGCTTGAAAAGAAACTGCTTGAAAATTGTCTTCTGGGTGATATCATTAAAAGAAACGAAAAATATGCCGATATCAATGATGGTAATTCAGATTTATTATATAACGTGTCTGCTGAAGATTTGAAGGACATATATCTTAGTTATTTTGTATCAGGACTTTTCTAAATATCGGTATAGGAGGCTAAAATGTTTTTTGAAAAAGCAAAAAAACGAGAAGAAGAAAATCGAGTATTAAGAAAAACACTGATCAAGATCAAAAAGGAACATGACGAACTGGAGAAATTCATTGCATGGATGAATAAAGAAGCCACAGAGAAACAGTGTCAGATTTGCGGTATTAAAAAGATTAACTATAAGCACACTAGGAATTGCTATATTGGCTTCTTCTTGTCGTCAAAACTGGAGATCGTTCCAAAGCGAGAATATAGTTATACCATATATGGGGTTTTAAGCAATGACTCCAAGCACTCGAAAATTTATAAAGCTGACATAAATCAACATCTGTCGGAGTATCCGTTAAACATTGAGAACTATTTGGAGATTGGGGATCATTGCGTTGAAGATATTGTGCAAGGAAGAGGCATCGGTTCAGCCGGCTTGACAACGATCAAAGAACTGGCAAAACATTTGCATTGTTCTTATATCAGTGGCAAAAAATATCCGCTTCGTGACACAAAAGAGGAAATGGCAAAATTGTCAGCCTACTACAAGAAGAACGGATTTGTCGATACAGGAAAAGGCAATGGCATTCGATTTGACATGCGCGGGTATGAGGCTAAACAAAGACTTGGCTGATTTTCGCAAAAAGCTCGATGCCGTTAGATGTGGTATTGTAGTACCAGAAGAATTAAGACCAATAACTCGGTCATTGAATGGCCAAAAGTTACACGGATTAGAGAGGATAAATCATGTTGTTGACTACATTACTTCAAATAGAGCCAATATTAGCGAAACAATTGAATAAAGAAACTACTGAAGCTGTTTTAAATTTTTTGAAGAATTATAAGTGTGGTATGTATATTTATCCCGGTGTATTTAAGCGGAAATTCAATATTTCTATTGACGAAATATACTCATTACTTAATGAGATGGAAAAAATAGGTGTATTACAGAGTTACTATGAACTTGTATGTAGTAAATGTCAGAAAGCAATGGAGACCGTACGTCTATTTAATGAACTTCCAGATTCATTTGTATGTGAATTATGCGGAGAAGAACTTCCAACCTTATCAAATTCAGTTTTAATTTACAAAGTGATAGCAAAAGATGAATGATGAACTATTAACGTCTTAAAACGCACATGGCAAAAAAAACGAAATAGAAAGGAAAAAACAATATGGAATACGAACTCATTAATCCAAGCGATCCATACACATTCATTGCAGAGGACTTTGAGACAGCTGCCCTTGTAGTCTTGGCATTAAGCCCGGCGTACGGAGCAGTATCAAAGGATGGCAGTCAGGAGGTACCTGTGTTTATCTTTGGCCCTTCAAATATGGTGGATGAATGGTACACTGAACAGTTTGGACGAACCGCAACTGAAGGGTTAGAAGCCAAAAAGCTTCCTCTTGCAGCTAGCCTAGAGTCTATGATGCTAGGCGGATTTGAAGATAGAAAGAGATACTCTGCTGCCCTTGAAGCTATTACGGATGAGAAAAAAAGGCAGCGATTCATTGAACAGTGGCAGGACGGACGCAGTAGTCTCAATGACATAGGCACCCGTGCGCATAAAATTGCAGAATGGATAAAAACAAAGAACAAAAGGAGATAAAAATGATAAATTTGGAAAACATTGCATTGCTTATTTGTGTATTACTTTTGCTGGAAACTGTTTTTGAATTAATTTTTATATTCGTAGACGCCGCAAGCAAAGTGGCAGTAGGAACAGTTGGCGTTGCTTTTAATGTGTTGGCAATTATTTTGTTTGATACATTTTGTAGACCAGTAGTCTCATCTACTGTATTTTGGGCTGCTGTTATTATCTGTATAGTTTCAATGATTTTCAGCTTTATTAATGTAATCAAAGGTCTTACTACAATGGATTGAAAGGAAATACCGGAATGGTTGATATATTGGAAGCAGCGCGTTATTTGGTGTACTTGTCGTACCAGGAAGACAGACATTCTCTTACGCCTGTAAAGCTCCAGAAAATTCTTTACCTGTCTCAGGGATGGAGTTTTGTGTGGGATAGCAAAGCGCTTTTTCCTGAAGATTTCTGCGCATGGGAGTATGGTCCGGCAAACGAAAAAGTATACGAAACGTTCAAAAAATATGGCCGTTCAGAAATTTCTGCTGCTGAAGGAATCTCGGGTGTTGCTGACAAAGATGCAAGGGATACATTGGAAGCGGTGTGGAATGAGTACGGAAAACGAACAGCGTATGATCTTGTGGATTTGATATGTTCTCAAACTCCATGGAAAAATGCTCGTGCTGATAATATAAGGATAACAAATGCCTGTATATGTACTTATTTCAGATCGACATTTTTGAGCTGAGAGAAGGGAGAGAAGCAGGCAGGAGTGCAGGCGCATTCCTCCCCGCTCGATTAAGAAGATCGGACGGGGTCTCCTGCGCAATTAATGAAGAAAGAATTATACAATATTTTAAAAGATACATCTGAATACAAATTGTTTAAGAAAAAGAGCAGAGTGCGTTCTATAGTTGCGTTATTTATCATAGCTGCGTTTTGGGCAATTGTTGTATTAGCAACTGATTTTAATAATATTGATGATGTATCGATGATTTATTTCGGACTGCTAGTATTAGCAACAATATTTTTATTAAGACATGCGTACAGGCTTTTTTGAAGAGACCTGCAATTATTGCTCAAGGGGAAATTATTGATATAAGAGAAAGGAAACGTACCGTTAACGAAGAAAAGAAACTTCAGACAAGAGTAGCATATCAGTATTTAATACACTCCGAAAACAATGATTATTGGGGCGACTGTGTATATGATTTTATAGACGGTCATGGAAAAAAGCATAATGTAGGCGAGCGTGTGCTATTCTTCTCAATGTCGCCAGGCAATAACTATATTGTCAATAACCCATGACTAAAGTCACGGGCTTGCTGTGGCAGGCTTAAGATAGAGGGATTGAGTTATCGAACAGAGCAGTGACATACCATTTGCCGTGGAGTGACTCCAAGCCCAACGCTCCGGCTAGGTATGTCTATGCTATGGAAACAACACGCCAATTTAATAAAGAAGTGAGGTACACAGGTATGTATGGAGAGCGTTTTAAGGAGTTTCGTGAACTCAAGAACGAGTTTTAATTGGCTTTTTGGATTCCGGGTTAATTCCGGGATTTTTTTTTGCGTTTTACAATGACCACGCACAGTCCGTTCGGAATTAAATTCCATTGGGTTTCGTCCAGTTATTGCATTTCAAAAAATATCATATTAAATACGTATCCCTAAATCTCAAAAATGAAAGGAGAAAAGAAATTATGAGGAACGATACGTTTAAGAAGATCGTCAGCTTCGCATTGGTTGCGGTCATGACACTGTCTCTGTGTTCGCCGGGACTTGTGACATCTTATGCTACACAGGACACAGAGACAGGCGCTGAGACCGAAACGCAGACAGAGACGCAGACAGAGACTGGTGAACTGACGGAAACCGTTACAGAAACTGGAAAAACTGAAACAGAGACCGAACAGGCGGAAACAGAGTCCCAAAAAGTTGTTGATATCTCGGAGATCAAGGATCAACAGAAAGATACGGTCAAAGATACTGATACACAGGGTGAAACGGATGCCGAGGAGAATAAAGGCACATACAGCGTCCGTATCATTCCGCCAAGAGGTGGTACTGTCTATTTTTACAGCGATGATGAAGTTGATCTGCAGGAGGCAACTGAGGGTATAGACAGGGATAGCATTTATACCATGCAGGCAAAAGCCGGTGACAAAGTAACACTTCAGGTAGACGCACTTGAAATGTATAAGGCAGATACTATTCACGTCATTGACGCCCAGACAGAGGAAACGCTTCAGGAGGGCAAAGCAAAAGATGGACTTTTTACTTTTGAAATGCCGGAGACTGATGTCAGGATTATGGCTGATTTTGCAGCTGATACAAGCGGCAAACACGTTATCACGGAGTTTTTAGACGACCAGGATCTGTTTGCTCAGACAGCTGATGCAGATGAACTGGTAGGTAGTATGCCAGCTTATCTGACAGCCCGTTTTGATGACGATAGTGCAGGTATGGTGCCTGGAAGCTGGGAGATCGTCGGGAATGAACAGGATGGAGATGACCTTATTTTATCGATGAGATTTTCTCTCCCTGAAGGGTACTCATTGGCAGACGGCGTTGAGCTGCCAACAGTTAAACTAACGGGCGTTGGGTTCTATGCCGTTGACGCAACAGCGGCAAATGCAGTATGGGACAATGCAAAAGGCGCTTATAAATTAACAGGAACAGGTGGACAGGTAAATTATGGTACTTACGAAAAACTTGTAACGCTAAAGTCAGAAGGCGATGGAAGCAGCGCAGATTCACAGAAAGTGTTTTATGGCAAAACAGCTCATTATTATTCCAGAAAAGTTATCACCGATGATTCGAGAACTGTGTATTGTCTGTATCCTGAAAAAAATGCCCCTTCCACGGGTGGCACAAAATCAAAGATTTATAACCTGCATCCATGCATTTACAATGGTGGAACAAATATTGGACATTATGGCAAACACTGGAATCTTATGAAAGCACTTTTTTATTCAAATGATTCATGGACAAAGGCAAATGGCAGTTTTTTTACATGGAAAGGTAAAAACGGAAAGACCCTTGCAGACATCATGAGAGAATACAAGAAGAAGTATCCAAGTGATATTTTCTTTGATTACAATGATTCTGAAGCAAAGATGGCGCATTGGCTTGTTCATATGCTTGCGACAAAAGCATATGGAGACGCTACCTGGACAACAGGATTATCGAGTGCGGAGATATCGACAATTAATGCACTTTGGACAGCAATGACAAGCCAATTTGACATGCTGGCTAACCCTGAACTTAGGATCGCAGTTGAAGGTACAACAAATATCAAATCAAGCGCTCACTTTGGTGTGTCTGCATCCGGCAACGGCCAGTGGGTTCAGAAATCTCCTACATATAAAGTATATGGAACAAAGGGCAACCAGGTGACATTGACTATGTCAGGCGGCGTTAAACTGTACAAAGAGGGCGAAAGCTACGGTTATTCCGGCAGCGTCACGTTAAATAGTGATGACAGATTTCATCTCGAAGGTGCATTAACGCAGAGTGGCAATTTTTCGCAATCGAACATAAGTGGAAAATATAACTACCTCTATGATGTCCATCTTGCGGTTATTTATGACAAAGACGGTACATACCAGGATCTCGCTTATCTGACAGGATCTCCTTATTCGCCTAAGGCCGCTATTGAAGTTGACTGGATAAATACAGGATCAGTGACAGTTAAGAAGAACTGGAATGATAACAATAATTCATCAGGCATCAGACCTTCAAGTATCAAAGTTTCGTTATGGTATAGTACAGACAGCAACAACAGAAGGGGCACGAAATGGGGCGATTATACACTGAACAGTTCTAATGGATGGACTCAGACGGTGAGTGTTCCGACTACAAATGAAAGCGGAAAGACCCTGTACTGGCAATTTTATGAAGACAGTGTACCGAATGGATATAGTGCTAGCACATCTCAGAGCGGAAGCACGTTTACCATTACGAACACGCCAACAGTCGGATACGGCCAGGTTCAGAAAATTTCTGCTGATGCAGGATTAACAAATAATAACAGCAGTTACAGCCTTGAAGGTGCCGAATATACGGTATATAGAGACAGCGGATTGACACAGTCATGTGGCACATTAAGAACAGACGGGAATGGTAATTCTGGCACATTAGCTTTGAATCCTGGGACTTATTATGCAAAGGAAACAAAGGCGTCTAAAGGCTTCAGCCTCGATCCGACGACGCATACTTTAAATGTAAAAGCTGGTAATACAACGACCTTTACAAGTAAGGAAGTTCCTAATATTTCTGTATTCGTGCAGAAGAACTGGAATGATGACAACAACAAGTTTGGTGTCCGTCCATCCTCTGTTAAGCTGGAGTTGTGGAGCGGCACAACCGATGATGTCAACAAGATGACAACAAAGGTCCAGGATGTGACACTGAGTTCTGCCAACAATTGGCAGGCGACTGTATCTGATCTTCCGGATGTGGATGGCAGCGGCAATAAGCTGTATTATGGTTTCTGGGAGACAGATGCCAATAAACCAGCTTACTATACACCGGTCTACGCGGCAGGTACATTGAACGGCGCAAGGAACGGTTATAACATCACGTTGAACAACAACCTGCAGAAAGGTTATATGAGACTGTTGAAAGTATCCCATGACCCTGAATTAACGTCCAATAACGGTAACTATTCACTGGCCGGGGCTGTTTATACCGTCTACACCAATTCTGAATGTACGACAAAAGCCACTTATTTTGGCGAGTTAAAGACAGATGCCAACGGTTCAACCGGCAACGTTGAGATCCTGCCCGGTACCTACTATGTGAAAGAGACAACGGCACCAAAGGGATATAAGCTGGATGAAAAAGTTTATACAGCAACTGTCGGTGACGGCGCAACAGTGACTGTCAACAGTAAAGAACCGCCTCTGATCTCTGTCAGTGTGACAAAGAACTGGAATGATGATGCCAATAAGTTCGGTGTCCGTCCGGCATCCATCGTGCTGACCCTGTATTCCGGTTCAGTCAATAACCTGGATGACATGCATGACACTGTTGCACATGTTACACTTGATGCTTCCAACAACTGGTCCGCAACGGTTTCCAACCTGCCTCAGACAGACGGTGACGGCAACCGTATCTACTACGGTTTCTGGGAAGATAATGTCCCTGGATATTATACACCGGTCTACACCACAGGCGCTTTAAACGGCACAAAGACGGGCTATGACATCACGGTAAGAAATGACCTGCAGAAAGGTTATCTGGACCTTAAAAAGACATCCGGAAAACCGGATCTGACAAACGGCAACAGCAACTATTCACTGGCCGGAGCTGTCTATACGGTCTATACAGATGAACGGTGTACAAAAAAAGCTACTTACTTTGGTGAACTGAGGACCAATGATAAAGGTGAGACCGGCAAAGTCGAGATCCTGCCAGGCACCTATTATGTAAAAGAAACAACTGCTCCTGCCAGCTACCAGTTGAGCAGCGAGGTATTCAAAGTCACTGTAGCAGACAAGGCAACGGTTCATGTTGATGCGGTGGATACACCGGCCTACAGCAAACTGTCCTTAAAGAAAGTCTCTGCTGATGAAGGCAGGACAAACGGCCTGACAGACGGCAACAGCTGCTACAGCCTTGAAGGTGCAGAGTATTATGTCTATACAGATAAAGCCTGCAAGACAAGAGCAAAAGACTCCAGCGGCAAGGATATCACTCTTGTGACAAAAGCCGACGGAACGACAAATGAAGCAGAAGTGGTGGCAGCAACTTATTACGTCAGAGAGATAAAAGCTTCAAAGGGCTATTATCTGGATGATTGTAATACGAAAACACCGCATAGTGTCACACTTGAGCTTGGCAAAAACGGTTCTGTGACATGTAATGAAACACCTATGGATGACCCGTTTATGGTTTCATTAACAAAAAAATCATATAAAAACGGCGTAGAAGTTGCAAATAATGCCCCATCGCTTGAAGGAGCTATCTTTGAGGTAGATTATTATCAGAATATAGATGGCAAAATTTCTGGAACACCTGATAAGAAATGGTATTTCAAAACCAATGAAAAAGGCAATATAATTATGGCAAATGAAAAATTCTATGTATCATCAACTGTTTTAGATGATGGAACAAAAGTGGTTTCAGATAGTTTGTACAGAGACAAAGATGGAAATGTTATATACCCTTTAGGAACATATACATTAAAAGAAGTAAAGTCTCCGACTTATTACGAGATTAAAGGTACTGCAACTATCAAAGGAACTGGCACAACGGTTGATGATCCAAGCAAGCCATTAACGCTTATAATCAAGACTGATCCAGATAAAGGAACCCCAGGCATTTATGATGGGGCAAAGCCGGCATCTGACCGTATTTCCGTTACCAATGAAGTCGGTATCACTTACAGTGAAGAAGTGTACGAAGGTTCATTAAAAGTTGTTAAGTATGGCGATGACAACAGACCATTAGCTGGTGTCAAATTTAAGCTTGTCGGTGACGATGGCAACGTCTATACCGGTACAACAGATAAGAACGGTATTTATACCTTCAAAGAACTGATGCCTCAGCATTATGTTCTGACGGAGACAGAAACACCGGATGGTTATACACTTCTGAAGGACAATGTTGATGTCAACATTCCTTATGAAGTCTCTGATCAGGAGGCAAAAGATGCAAAGATGGATACATCAAAGGCTGTCCACGATGCATCCAAGAACATGTATTACTTCTACGACATCACTTATAACATCAAGAATGGTCAGGCATTCCCTGTCGTCTATACAGGCGGTGATCAGACAATGCTGTATGTCGGTATGGCAGCAGCACTGGTAATGATCGGTCTTGGCGGATACATGGTGATCAGACGAAGAAGAGAAAGATAAGAATTATCTGATGATCTTTCGGTAAATAAAAAGACTCCTCTACTGCAACAGGCGGAGGAGTTTTTTTTTGTTATCAACGAAGAAAAGAAAGTGAGGGTATCATATGGCAACTAGTTTCACATTGTTAATTATTGGGTTATACTTATCTTTGACGATAATTTATAATGGAGGAACAGAAACAATGGATAGTCAACTTGTTGCAACATTAATTACAGTCGGCGCTGCAATGGCAGGAAGTATCATCGCCGACATCGTTGTCATAAGAAAGGAGAACTCAAATTCTAAACTGTTGTCAAAAGAGCATGAGGGCTTGTCAAAGGAACATGACAGTTTGTCTAAGGAACATGATAGCCTGTCTAAAGAGCATGAGGATCTAAGCAGGGAACATGAGAATCTAAACAATAATCTGCTTCAAAAACATGCCGAAATCATGGCAGACCTAAAAGATGTTCGAGATTATACGATTAGGACGGAATCAGCGAGGGATGAGGCGCATAGAAATGGCATTGATGTTAAAAATGTAATGGCACAGATACAGGCGTTAGCAGATGCCAACAAAAATTCAGCTGCAAGATTAAAAGAGATGCAGAAGGATATTGACAGTTACAAAAGAACTCTTGAATTAAGATCAAGGCTGATTGAAGAGAATAACCGCCAGATTGAAGAACTGGAAAAACAGAACAGATCATTAAAAAAAGAAAATGAGCTGCTAAAAAATACGATAGATACGTTGAATGCTCAGAATCAGACAGGCAGAGATGAGGAAGATTTGGAATACTGACTTTTCCCAAGGCCCTTTCGGAGAAATCCGAAGGGGTCGTTTTTTTTAAAAAGTCGAAGTAACTGAAAACTGCTTCGATTTTTAAGAGATAGAGCGGGAATTCTCGGCCATTCAATGACCGAGATGAAAGCGTTTTTTACTTCCGGTTCCAATACCTTAAAAATAAAATCAATGGTTTTACGTCTGATATTTCAAATATCTGTAAAAAAAAAGTCATTCATTGTAATGTGATATCCTATAAGCATCATATGGAAGATGTTTGAAATGAATTGAACGGTATCACAGTTGAGTTTGAAAAATAGTACAAGACACATCAGGCGAAGATCGCCAGGGAACAGCGGAAGCTGTCCAGGATGATCAAAAAGTCTTCCAACTATGCCAGACAGTGCAAAAAGATCGCAGGGCTGTATGCGAAAACCAAGCATCGGCGGAGCGATTTCCTGCACCAGATGGCGTGCCGGCTGGCACGGGATTACGATGTGATCGCGGTAGAAGACCTTAACATGGCCGCCATGAAGAAGTCGTTGAACTTTGGCAGATCTGTTTCTGACAATGCATGGGTCACTTTCCTGTGAAAAGTATGAAAAGAGCTTATTTATCCGTGTATTTCGGATGTATATCCTCAATATCA
>NZ_LR698973.1:2180803-2196254 GCF_902381825.1 Pseudocoprococcus catus | reverse complement strand
ATCACAATATTTATGGAAGGTATTGACGTATTTTTGAAAAAGTATTACAATAAAGCCAGTAAAAACACTTTTCTAAGAAAAGTAATAGGGTAGTCCTACAAGGGATGTTCAATTTTCGCAAAAAATGGATGCCTGTTGGATGTGGTAAGATAGTGTCATCAAAGGCAAAGATGCCTGCGGGACATGACGTTTTTCCGATTTTCGCAAAAAAAATCATAAAAAACATCATGTTATACTAAAGCCATGAAACAAACAAACATTTTTTAAGTAAAGGAGCAGAAAATTATGAAGAAGTGTAAAAACCAGTTATTAGCAGCATTGATCGCCAGCACCATGGCGATGTCTATGACCGCATGCGGCGGCACATCAGCAGAAACAACGAAACCGTCAGAAACAGCAGTAACAGAAAAAGCCACAGAGACAGAAAGTGAATCAGAGACAGCCGAGACGAAAGAATATGACCTTGATGATGTCAAAGACTATGTGGAAGGCATTGATGATTACAAGATCTACATTAAAGATGCAGACAAACTGGAGCAGAAAGACCTGTTCAAACAGATGAAGAAACTGGTGCTTGAGAAAGCCAAAGGTGATGACCATGTGGTCAAATCCGTCGATGTGGATTTCAAGGAATCTTCCGATAAGGATGAAAAGGCAAAAGATATTTATGAGATGACGTATACCATCACAGCAGATGCCGCTGAACTGGCAGAGCATGCCGGAGAGGAATATGCAGGTGACGGTTCCGATGTTGTGATCAAAGTTGTCTTTAAGGCGCAGCTTGTATCTGAGAAAGAAGCAGCAAAGCTTGCAAAGGAGAAGAAGGTTGTCCTTGGCTATGAAGCAAAGGAAGAAACCGGTTCTTCTGATACAGAGAAAGATAATGCCGCTGCATCCAATAAAACAAACAGCAGCAGCTCTAATAAGAGCAATAAAGGCAGCAACAACAATTCCTCTAACAAAGGAAACAGCTCCTCAGGAAATGGTTCTTCTCATAAGAACAATTCCGGCAGCAATGGATCTTCCGGTAATGGAAATTCCGGTTCCAATAAAAACAATGGTTCCAATAAGGACAATAAAGACAACAATAATAAAGATAACAACAAAAACAATAGCGGCAACAATGGTCAGAACAATAACCAGAAGCCGGAGAAGCATACCCATAAATATGTAGAGACTATCACAAAGCAGGCGACCTGTACAGAAGATGGTGAGAAGCTGCATAAATGTGCATGCGGCAAGAGCTATACAACGATCATCATTGCGACAGGCCATAAGTATGATAACGGCACAGTTGTCAAAGAAGCAACATGTACAGAGAAAGGCCAGAAAGCTTACAAGTGTTCCAAGTGTAACAATGTAAAACTGGAAGACATTGCGGCGACAGGACATAAGTATGGTGAAGCTGTTGTTTTAGAGGAGGCAACATGTACAACACCTGGCAAACAGGAAGTGAAGTGCGAAGTCTGCGGCGATACAAAGGTATCTGAGATCCCGGCTAAGGGACACAGCTATGATGATGGTGTTGTAACAAAAGAAGCAACATGTGCCAAAGCAGGTGTAAAGACCTATACATGTTCTGCATGTGGTGATACATACACAGAAGAGATTCCTGCAACAAATAACCATACATGGGATGAAGGCAAGACCACAAAAGAAGCGACATGTACAGAAGATGGGGTAAAGACATACACATGTACAGTCTGCGGCAAGACAAAGACCGAAACCATCAAGGCAACAGGTCATGCTTATGATGAAGGTACAGTGACTAAAGAAGCTACTTGTACGGAAAAAGGCGTAAAGACTTACA
The DNA here is from genome assembly GCF_902381825.1 of Pseudocoprococcus catus. Lineage (GTDB taxonomy): Bacteria > Bacillota > Clostridia > Lachnospirales > Lachnospiraceae > Coprococcus_A > Coprococcus_A intestinihominis. The sequence continues at coordinate 2,194,444 of NZ_LR698973.1, read as the reverse complement.
CATGTAAGAACTGTGGCGAGACAAAGACTGAAGAGATCCCTGCTTTAGGCCACAGCTTCGGTGAATGGACAATCACTAAGTATGCAACATGTAAGGAAACCGGTCTTATGACAAGAAAGTGTACACACGACGGCTGTACAGAAGTTGAGACAAAAGAGATTCCGAAACTGGAAAACCATTCATGGGATGAGGGTAAGATCACAAAGAAAGCAACATGTACAGAGGACGGCGTAAAGACCTATACATGTACTGTATGTGGCGAGACAAAGACAGAAGCAATCCCGGCTGTCGGACATCAGTATGGAGACTGGACCGTAACGAAAGAAGCAACAGCCACAGAGAAAGGTGAGGAATCCCGTACATGTGCAGCTTGTGGTAAAGTAGAAACCCGTGAGATCCCTGCCAAAGGCGAAGAAACAGAACACACATGGGGTGAATGGACAGTCACAACAAAAGCGACATGTGAAAATGACGGTGAAGAAACACGAACCTGTAAAACATGTGGCAAGACCGAAACACGCAAGATCCATGCAACCGGCCATAACTGGGGAGAATGGCATGTGCTCAAGGAAGCTACATGTACAAAAGAAGGCATCATGATAAGAAATTGCCAGAATGACAACTGCAATTCCTGTGACACAAAATCTATTCCTGCAACCGGCCATGACTGGGGTGAGTGGGAAGTCAAAACACCTGCAACAGGTGATCAGCCGGGTGTCAAAGTCCGTAAATGTAAGGTGTGCGGTGTAACAGAAGAAGACGAGATCTCTGAACATAAATATGGCGAATGGACAGTTGTCAAAGCTGCTACATGTACCGAGGAGGGTACAGAACAGAGAACATGTGCAGACTGTGGCAATGTGCAGACACGTTCGATCCCTGCGACAGGTCATAAATATGAAGAAGAAAGAGTCAAGGATACAACATGTACAGAAGACGGCCTTTTGAAGTTTACCTGTACAAAGTGCGGAGATACATATACAAAGGTGGAACCGGCGACAGGCCATGATATGGAAACGAGCGGCTGGACTGTCGTAAGACCAGCAACATGTACAGAACCGGGACTTGAAGAAAAAGTCTGCAATAACTGGAATACAGATGGTACCCATTGTGATCATAAAGAAACAAGGGATATCCCTGCAACAGGCCATAAGTATGAATCAAAGTCTACAACAGTAACAGTAGAGACTGCTGAAAACGGCGATAAGATCACTAAGACCACAACAGAGAAGATCTGCAGCAATTGTGGCGAAGCGGAGCATAAGAATCATACATGGAGCGACTGGACTGTAACCAAAGAACCTACGACAACAGAAATGGGCGTTAAGACCAGAACATGCTCTGAATGCGGTGCAACAGAAACAATGGACATTGCAAGGGTGGCAGAACCGGAACATAAAGATCATACATGGGATGATGGTGTCGTTACAACCCCTGCTACATGTGAAAAAGATGGTGTCATGACCTACACATGTACAGGATGTGGTGAGAAAAAGACAGAAGTAATTCATGCAACTGGCCACAAATTTGGTGACTATGAGGTTACAAAAGAAGCGACATGTACAGAAGACGGTGTAAAGACTGCAAAATGCACGCATGACGGCTGTAAAGAAACGAAGACGGATACTATTCCTGCAACAGGCCATGACTATGAGACAAAGACTGAGCAGAAGAAGGTAGTGGATAAAGCAGCTTACGATGAAGAAGTAGAATATACTGTTTGGTGGTGCGGATGCGGAAAGGAATTTGATTCTGTTGATGCATTAACAGAACATCAGGAAGCAAGCGATGAGAATCATCCTGGAAATTCTGGTACAAGAAGAAAAACCAAAACCGTCCACCACGACGAAGAGTTCCACTACGAAACAATTACTAAACATGTTTGTAAGAAGTGCAGTCATGTAAAAGAAGATTAACTATTAACCAGCCAAAAAGACATACGTCTTTTTCATAATTTGCTCCAAGTCCTTCCGGATCTTTCCGGAGGGACTTCTTGCTGTGGTGGGATAAATTCGGTATTCATGGTGTGTTTTTAAGGTACATATTTTATTGATTTTCGAAAACGATCGAGAGCGAAATACTTGTTTGATGAAAGCTTATGTGATAAGATGGAGTTGTATATACCGCCATTGCTGTATTCTGTCAGCGATGGCGGAATTTAATTCCAAGAAAGGTTTTATATTTATGTCAAAATTTAAAAATTCTTGTTTTATTCCAAGTAATATCCTAAGAGAAATTGACTTTATGTTGATTCGTAGTGGCGTAAATCCAAGTAAATACATAAAAATAGTAATAAAGGGAAGAACATTAAATGCAGGAATTATCAATTTTCCAATGAAAAAAGTAATTTGTATAACTCAAGAATGGATTGATATGTTACAAAATAATCCGAACAATAATCTTGTGTGGAACGCGTTTTCAGGAACTATTTATCATGAACTTGGACATCAAAAAGATTATATGCCAAATGGATTGCTTCACAAAATATTAATCACAATCTGTAATTTTTTTGGCATTTGTTTGCGTAATTATCATTCTAATCAACTTCAGTTTCTATATTGGGTATGGGAAGCCCATGCGGATTTTTATTCTTGTGAGCATGCTTTTAAAGGTGATCGATGCATGAGTAGAAAAACAATGCTTTTTAAGCTAGATGAAAGAAAAAAGAGATTAAAAAGTATAGAGGATACATATGATCATCCGTCATGGATGCGTCGAATTTCGTATATTGAGAAATTTAATTTTGATGAACAATTAATAACTAAAATAGCAATGGATGTTTCTTATCCAGTATCTTATGTAGAAGTGCAAAATATCATATTACATTACGAGACATATTTTGATTGATAAACGAAAGTTGGTGTAGTAATGATACATGCCATTTGCTTTTTTGCGATGCTATTTGTAGCATATTTTTTCTCAAAAATTTTGATTGAAATACTTTATTGCTTATTTTCAGACAAATTAGGGCTTCCTATAATATCGACAAAGGTATTTGGTATCAGGAGGTTTTTGGTGTATGGTATATTGTTATTTCTAATGATTTCATGTATTCAACAAAAATTAGTAACATGTTCGGATGTTATAGCAATATTATATTTTGTTGCTTTAACACAATCTGCTACATTTTGCTTTTATAGTATCACGCACTGGAGTCCGATTGAATTTCCAGAGAAAAAATGGATAGCATTGTTTGTTTCTCCGTACTTCATCAGTCTGTTTCCAGCTGCTATATTGACTTTATTAATTTACGGATTACCAATGTTCATGGTACTTTCAGCTATAGGCTTTTTTGTTGGAGTTTGTTGTTTTGTTTATTGAATTTTTGTTTCAAACTTTTTTTCGAACAAGATCAGTTTTAAAAGCGTATTCCTCTGCACATATCAATGCGGCAGCTTCCTGCGCCTGTTCTCTGTAATGACGGTAGGCTCTTGGAGAAGAAACTCCAGGGGCTTTTTTGAAAAAAATAGATAGAGAAAAAGAGGTAAGATTATTGACTTTTTCAAATAGCAGCAGAAGAGTTACCGGAACTGCCGTAATGCCAGGCGATCGAAGATATTTGCACTTTCTTCCGGGTACACTAAAAATTTTTGAAAAATCATTCCACATGGCTGTTGTGGTAAGATGTACATATATTAATAATAAAGGAGCGCTGCATATGCGGGACGGCAGGTATACAGAGTATGCCCATTTAGCTATAAAATACAAGGATAAAGATTTGAATGATCTGTTTTATTTCTTTATAAGGAATTTTAATAAAAGCGAAAAAGAAGAAGCCATCACCCGCTTCCACTTATTCCAGATGGTTGCACAAAATGCCAGGAGACTTTCAGAAGAGATGGTGAAAGAGCTAGATCGTCTCAATGCACAAAAATAGCCTGCTTTAGATTGCCTTCAATTGTTAGATGCTTTGACATAACTTTTGAGGGTTAATCCATTTAGCAGGCTATTTTTTTCGTGGAATTTAATTCCGCAAATTTTTGAAATTTTTATCATGTTTTTTTTGTTATTTTTTTCGTCGGTATTTATATATACCCAAGATTGTATCTGTTGTTATTATTATAATTGGAATTCCGAATAAAAACATCATTATGTCAAATGCAGACAATCCGGAAGAGTAGCCTGTTATTCTATGGTAAATAAGCATAGCTGATACAAAAATAATAAGCGTTATAAATTCTAAGTCTTTCATTAATTGCGCAGGAGACCCCGTTCAATCTTCTTAATCGGGCGGGGAGGAACGCATCTGCGCTCCTGCCTGCTTCTCTCCCTTCTGGCTATTGTGCTATATGTTGTTTTACGAGATATCCACTTTGACGCTGACCGATTTCTTTTGTGGAAGAAGAATGGCTTTTATGCCATTGTTATGACAGTCAGATTCCCTTTCCGCGGGGACACGACAGCCCCGCACATCTTGCGATGTGATTTGTCCTCGTTAATGTCCCGGAGCTTTGATAACAGGTCGTTACGCATACCCTTGCGTGATACGTTGCCTGAACCCATACCGATGGGACAAATTGTCGGGTATGGTATTGGCTCACGGATGCGTCCGGGCCGGGGCCCAAACGCATCACTTAAGACATAGTACCTTCGATATATCCGGCTGGATGCCGCTACACCGAAGATCCTGAAACTAGTCAACTTTGTCTTTCGACAGCACACCAGACTCTGCATACCTGGCCATCAGAAGCCGTTACAAACGGCACTTGCACGTACTCCTGAATCCTGCCAGACATGCTCGGTCATTCAATGGCCGAGTTGTTGACAATTTTTATAAAAGCATATCTGCTGCTTCACGGATGGTGTCGATCAGGTCTTTTTCTAATTCTTCTGCCGCCAGACCTTCAGAAAGTTTTACTTTTAACTTGTCTTTCTTTTTCGCGTTCGGATCTCTGTACATTTTGATCTCGGAAACATTTCCAAGTCTTGCAGTGATGGATGACCACTGTTTTTTCACATCTTTAACACTCATTCCATAATGGTTTGCGACATCCTGATATGTACGATCTTTGGTTCCGTCAAGATTCATGCGGTAGAAGAAAAACTGACATTCGTCTTTGCTGAGTGTTCGATTAATCGCATTGATGATACGGTAAAGCTTGTCACGGTGAACGGCGTTTTCTTCGGGTGTCGGCATTTTTGACGGCAGATCGATCTGATCATCAATATTAGCTCTCTGTGAATTTGCAGCAATATGGATTGTCTGTACGACAACCTTTTGTGATAAACCTGTACGATTGACGATCATGTGTACATCCCACTGAATATTTCTTGATTCATAGTATTGGATAGCACCTCTTACTTTCGAGACGTTATGGGCATCGTATTGTGAAAGATGCTGTGAGTTAGCCAGTAAATATTCAGATATCACCTGATTGAAATAACGAACAAAGAAAGTTGATGGTGTAGAAACACGTGGATCGTATTGCGGCAGTTTGTCAAAAAACATAAGGGCAAGCGCCTGCTGAATGTCTGCACGGGCATCCTTATCTATTCTGTATTTTGCAATACGTCTGTTTGCCTCACCCATACCGAATCTTACGATGTTCTCAAATAATAACTGTTTTACTTCGTCTTCTTTTCTTTTTTCGGCCGGAGTCAGTGGACGTTCAAGTTTGATCTTTTCAAATTTTTTCAAAACCTTCTGTCCAACATAAAAAATCGTCTGCTCCTTTGTCATATCCTTGCTTATTGCTGATTTGCCAGTGGTACTCTTTTCCATAATGACATTTTCTCCTTTACATTGCAGCTGTATAAACAGTAACCAGATACAATGCACAGCCGATAAAAAGCATCTAACAGCTTTCGGCTTTGATGTCCTTCTTTTTACGACCTTACATTGTAAAAATAATGCGTAAAAGGAAAAATCTGTATTATAAGTATTATACATCTGTTTCCAATAGACTTTTAGTGTTTCAGAATAAAAGTTTAAAATTACGCATAGTGTTCCAGCATCATCTTATCGCATTTGAAATTCTGTCTGATTTTTCAGAAATTGAAGAAATCAGGATCAAAAAAATAAGGACATTATCGTGCATAATTATAAAATGGTAGTTTTGAGAGAAACAGTAAAAACATTAACAAGAAGGAAAAAGTATTGAGAGAAACAGTAAAAAAAACATTAACAAAAAAAAACTCATGCGATAGAAGAAAAACGGACATTCGTCTTTGCTGAGTGTTCTGTTGTTGAGTGCTCTGTTGATCGCGTTGATGATACAGTAAACAACATCAAAAAACGTCTGCTTCTTTGTCTTATCCTTGCTTATTGTTGATTTCTTCTTTGTCATATCCTTGCTTATTGCTGATTTGCCAGTGGTACTCTTTTCCATAATGACATTTTCTCCTTTACATTGCAGCTATATAAACAGTAACCAGATACAATGCACAGCCGATAAAAAGCATCTAACAGCTTCCAGCTTTGATGTCTTTCTTTTCACGACCTTGCATTGTAAAAATAATGCGTAAAAGGAAAAATCTGTATTATAAGTATTATACATCTGTTTCCAATAGACTTTTAGTGTTTCAGAATAAAAGCTCAAAATTACGCATAGTGTTCCAGCATTATCTTATCGCATTTGAATTTCTGTCTAATTTTTCAGAAATTGACGAAATTCCGATCGAAAAAATAAAGACATTATCGTGCATAATTATAAAATGGTAGTTTTAAGAAAAACAGCAGAAAAAAACATTTACAAAAAAACAGATGTATAATTGTGCAACTTTTTTTTACATTGACTCATTGCAAAAAAACACGCGATCAAAAAAACATCCATATTATAAGTGGTACTTGCTGAACAACAATTTGCAAAAGCGTAAGGAGATTTATAATGAGGTTAAAAAAAATAATGGCAGGATTGCTTGTCTCTGGTTTTTTGATGCAAAGTGTGGCTGTCCCGGCCTTTGCGGACGAAACAGAGACGGAATGGAAAGCTTGGGAAGCGGGACAGGAAGACGAAGATTCGTGGTCCGTATATACAACATCTACGTGGGATGCCGAAGCTGCAGCAGATGCAGCAAGAAAAGCAGAAGAAGCGGATCGTAAATGTCCGATCCTTGACATAGCCGCTGAACAAGTGGGTTACTCTGCGGGATATTATAAAGATACAAAGTTTGGCGCATGGTACGGCGCGAACCATAATGACTGGTGTGCGATGTTTGTCGCATGGTGCGCGAACCAGCTTGGCTACATCGACGAAGGTATATTACCAAGGCTCGCGTCATGTACAGCCTTGAAGTCGTGGTTCCAGTCAAAAGGGGAATGGCATTCCAGGAGCAGCGGATACATACCGGAACCGGGGGACCCGATCCTTTTCTGTTGGGATGGGTGCGGCGGAGCAGACCATGTAGGTTTTGTCGAATATGTCGAAGACGGATATGTCCATACAATTGAAGGAAATACCAATACGTGGCAAAACAGTAATGGCATGTGCGTAAGAAAGTCATACAGACTTGGTTACTATGGTATAGCAGGGTACGGGCATCCGGATTATCCTGTGGAAGAAAAGACTTATGATATGGACACAGAAGAAGGCCGAGCCGGATACATTTACAAAGAATTGATATCCAATGGCTTTTCGCCGGAAGCCGCATGCGGTGTGATCGCAAATATGGATATTGACAGCGGACTTGACCCGGAATCAGAACACGGTAATGACGGGGCGTATGGATTGCTTGGATGGCTGGGTGATAAAAAATCTGAACTGAAAGAAAGAAAGGACAGCGGAGACATTGATGTCCAGCTTAATTATTTTCTTTCAACGAGCTTAAAAACAAAAGAAGAAGACTTTAAAACATACCTGAATGGCTATGTCACTCCCGCTGAAGGAAGTTATATAGAAGGTTATAAACAGCTTACATGTAGTACACCAACCTGTGCAAAATATTTTTGCTGGGCATATGAAAAACCATCAAGGACGATGTCAAAGGTTTATGCGACAAATACATCCGCGGTACAGGAAGCAGCAGACAAATGGTATGACATTTTAACAGAAGAATAGGAAAAGCAGCATCGGGGATACTCGGTGCTGCTTTTTTTTGCCAATTTGAAAAACCATATTTTAGATATATACATTTTCAGAAAGGAGTGAGACAAATTGGGCAAACATAAAAAACGCAGTACATTTACGTGGATCATAACAGTACTTTTGGTCATATCCATGGTGCTTAGTACAGCGATCTTTCCTGCGTCCGCTGCAGAAACAGAAAAAAAAACAGAAACAGCGGATGATGAGTTTGAAGGATGGACAGATGATAAAAAGGACGAAGCGTGGTATGTTTATGCTTTAAGCTCATGGAGTGAACTTGGTCTTGGCGGTGCAGCAGGTTCTGTCCAGGGCAGCGGCGCACAGATAGTTGCGGTTGCCGCACAGGAAGTCGGTTATACGGAAGGCCGCAATAAAGATACCAAGTACGGCAAATGGTATGGACTCAACAATAATGAATGGTGTGCAATGTTCTTGGCGTGGTGCGCCAATGAATGCGGCTACGGCACAGATATCTGTCCAAAGATAGCTTCATGCACATCCCTGAAAAACTGGTTCATTGGACAAGGACTGTGGCATGACAGGGATGGGTACACACCTAAAATAGGTGACTACATTCTTTTTGAACGTGATTCCTGCGGCGGCGCTGATCATGTAGGCATAGTGGAAAGTGTAAGTGGCGGTAAAGCCCATACAATTGAAGGAAATAGTGGTGGACAGGTGAAAAGACATTCTTACGACTTAAATAATTCAGCGATAGCCGGATACGGCTCACCAAGATATCCTGCCGTAGCAGGTTCATATACAGGAAATTCTCCTGAAGAACTTGCACAGTATATTTTTACATATCTGACAGCAAACGGATTTACAGCACAGGCAGCATGCGGTGTAATTGGTAATCTGGAACAGGAATGCGGCCTTGATATCAGCAGTGTATTAAGAGAAGCAGATGGCGTGCCTTACGGAATGTTCCAGCTGTTTGACGAAAGAAAACAAAAATTATTAGCATTACCAAACCATGATACAGCAGAAGTTCAGCTGGACTACTTCCTTACAACAGATCTTCCGGCTCAGGAATATTTCTTTAAAGTAAATGCAAGCGGTATCCAGCCTGTAAACGGCAAACGTACAGAAGGATACAAAGTTTTGACTTGCAGTGCCGGACAGTGTGCAAAGTACTTTGCAGATGCGTTTGAACGATGTGGAAATGATGGTTCAATATCTAAAAGAATGGCATATGCAGACAAATGGTACAACAGGTTTGCCGGATAGATTTCGGAATTCAATTCCAAACACCTCAAAAAGAAGCTGCCAATGCAGCAGGCTGATTGGGGTGTTTTTTTTTGCGGAATTTAATTCCAAAGCTCAAAGTAGCATATACAGGCAAGTGGTACAACAGGTTTGTCGGGTGAAAAAATGTATCGACTTTTCCATATTCCAAGAGAAATAATTTTCCATATTTTAAGAGAACCTTATAATTAAAAAAAACAGGAGGAAGACCATATGAAATTAAGTGAAACAGTGAAAGGCAGGCAGTTAGAAAATCAGATCATCTTCACTAAGTACAATTCTGGAGCGAAATATATTCCGATCAATATCGGCTTTATGAATCAGGAAAGAGAAGATGAGATTCAGTTCGATGTTGCCGATATCACGGAACTACAGGAGTGTTGGGCTGCATTTTGCAAAGAGGAACACATCCCAGAGGATTGTGTCCTTGATGCTTATATTGGAGAAGAAGATGACGATTTCGATTACAGCGGATCCGATGAGGCAGTTGGCGATAGAAGCTTCTGAAACAAGTAATCGACACACTGAACACATCTGCATAAGGAAAATCATTGTATCCATTTTTCTTTGTCCCCCTCCAGATGCGGGGGACGAAGAGAAACAAGCATATTACGCTCCGAAGACACAGTTTTGGGGCTTTTTTCATTTTTAAAATTAAACTGTGAACACTTCAAAAAGAAGTTGCTGATGCAGCAGGTTGATTGTTTTTTGTGGAATTGAATTCCAAAGCTCAATTTCTGCAAAAATTAAATGGTAAATAACTTTGATATTATATATGTAACGATAAACATGATAAAAAAGAGGAGGAATTTGAATGTTTAACGGATTTAGAGACCTTGTACCGGGTGCATCAGGTGAGATTACAGTACTGGTTAAAAATATCAGCACAATGAAAATGAAAAATGGCGACAGATGCCAAAAGATATCCGTCCGTGATGTGGATGGAATGGAGATGACTTTTATGAAGTTCGACGGCCTGATGAATATCGAACTCCCGGCGGTCATGACACTGGATATCGACTGTACGCCAAAAGACAGTGGGATTCTTCCGAAGATCACTGGCTTTAATTTGGCAGAAAATGTAGACGCTTCTTATTTTAAGCCGCACGCAAAGATCGATCCGGAAAAGGGATGGAAGATGGTCAATTATTACATCAAACAGCTAGATGACAGCACAAAAGTTATTGTGAAGGAAATGCTCACAGGCATTACAAAAGAATACACGACAAGAGCTTTCGGAGAGTCCGGCCCGTTTGCAAGAAAAAGCGGAGCGCTTGAAGCTACATTAAAACTTGCACGTATGGCTGAAAAGGCAACAGATATTTACGGATTCAATAAAAGCATTCTGATGGCTGGAGCTTTATTGTATTATGTCGGTAATGTACTGACCATGAATACCGATTATTCTGCTTCCAAGTATCAGACGCTGTGTGGCTCAAACGCATTAGCTTATCAGCGGCTGATGTATAAGATGTCCCTGCTCAGGAACAACGAAGAAAAAAAAGAATCAGCGAAGCTGGTCAAAGATGAGGATATTGATCTTTTGGCAAATATCCTCCTGTCTAAAAACAGCAGGTATAATGACGAAGCAAGTCCAGCGCCTGCTATACCTGAAGCGTTATGTCTTCTTCATCTAAACCGGCTGATCTGTGATCTTGACCGTATGGATGATGTTTTAAATGCAACAGAAAGTGGCAATGTATCTGGTGAATACCGTGGATACAGACGGGCGTACAAGAGTGGATGCATGGAGAAAGAAGAAGACGAACCGGTACAGGATACCGGTAAGGAGGAACAGAATGGCTAATCCTAAAAATATTGTTTCTTTGACGGGTTCCATAACAGGCAAGATCAGGATGTTATCAAGAAGCGATGGAGAAACATTTGGATGCCTTTTCAATCTGTCTGTCAAAAGGAATTATCGAAATCATGAAGGTGTATATGAGGATGATATCCTTCCGATTAAATACATTTTCCCGAGTGATTCTGTAATGTCTTTTATCAAAACACTATCCGAAGGCGATATGATACAGCTGTCAGGAACCGTGAGGATAGGAACTTATGGAAAAGAAAAAGGTCAGATACATATTCTTGCAGAATCTATTTCACTTGACGACCAGTGTGCGAAAAAGCATGAAGACCAGACAAGTGGAACTGTGAGTATCGCATATTGATCCCGTGAACAATCGAATAAGGCTTTATCAAATCAGGTAAAGCCTTATTTATTTCAAAAATTTAAAAACTTACATATTAGAAAAAGGAAAGGAGGCGCTGCATATGCGCTGCAAGATGTGCAGGAATGAGATCGTAGGAAACAGCATACAGACAAAAAACGGCTGCATCTGTCAGGGCTGCTATGATCAGCTCCCAAACAGCATTAAGGCCAGCATACGTTCTTTCACTGTACAGCAGCTGAAAGAAGTTAAAACAATTATCGGTGAGCCGTTTGAAAGGTCATGGGTAGAATGCGGAAGACTTAAACTTTGCATGGAATCCATCATTTTAAATGGTTTTGCTATAAGGTTAAAAGATATCAAACGGATTTCTTTGAACTTTCACCCCAAATATCCATGGAACGCCACGCGTACAGTTATGGGTACAGTCACTGTGGTGATCGAAACGAAGTCTCCACATATCATTTTGGAAGAACCATTTTTTGACAGGGACATCAAGGCTGTTTATACAATCTATGGAAAAAATATTACATATACATACTCTTATGAGTTGGAAAAGCTTGTAAGGGAGGTTCAGAAGGCTGTCGATGCAGATACAGATCTGTACGATGCGGCTGCACGATATTCTGAAGAAGTCGGCAGACGTAAGGAAGCCGAAGCTGCAAAACAAAAGAAAGCAGAGGCTGAAAGAAAAGCCAGGGAAGAGGCGGCAAGGAGGCAAACGGAAGAAGATCGGAAACGAAAAGAAAAAATAAAGAATGAAAAACAAAGAAATCAGAACCGATACACAGGCGGATACACAAAGAAAGCTCAGGAACCATTAACGCCGTTTGAACAGGCTAAAAAGATGTTTGGAGTAGAACTCCCATTTACACTTAAGGAATTGGATTCCAGAAAAAAAGAACTGGCAAAAAAGTATCATCCTGATATGGGCGGAGATACAGAAACTTTTCAGCAGATCATGGAGTATTACGAGATGCTGAAAAAGTACGCGAACTAGGAAGGACACTGACACAAACAATGCGCCCTGCAAGGGCGTGAGCATCGAAATGGAAGAAGGCTGTTTGTTTGAATTATAAAAAAACAATATTAGAGTATGGCATACTGGCGCTTGTCATTGTTATTATCTTTAATTTTATATTGATGTTAAGCTACATTCCATCTGCCTCAATGAACCCAATGCTCATAAAAGGAGATATTGTGGTTGGGACAAGGTACGACACAGAAAATATTAAGCGCTATGATGTAGCCATCTTTAAGGCTCCGGATAACAGGAACCGATACTATATAAAAAGGGTCATCGGGCTTCCCGGAGAAACGATTACGGTTAAAAACGGAAAAGTTTATGCAGATGGAAAGTTATTAGATAGTTCATATATTAAGGAAGAAATGAATACAACAGGTGACGGAGTCTACAAAGTTCCCGATGGCTGCTATTTTATGATGGGAGACAACAGGAATGATTCATATGATGCAAGATTTTGGAAGAATAAATATGTACCTGCAAAAGATATTGCATCTGTTGGGCGGTTTATCATTTTCCCGATCAATAGGATAAAGAATATCCAGTATCAAGGAGGCACATCATGACAAATCCGGTCAATGCAAAGACATCAACGCTCCTATCTATGGAGCCGGAACAATTGTTGGAATATTTTAAAGACGAAGTTGATCTGCATCTTCCGGACAATATCGATACACCGGAGGCACGAAAGCAGGCTATTGCTGAAATGAACAAAGCAGCTGCTTTCATCTGCTACTTCAAAGAGATGGAGATTATTGCCAAAAACCGGAAACGGGCGCAGAAGAGGAGAGGCTGTTCTCAAGAGGAGTCAGACCGGCTGCTTGGTATTGAAGAGGTCTGCGAAGCATATAAGAGGATATGTGAAACCATGTACGATGCGATCACAAAAAACATGACAATGAAGCGGCTGATGCTTGATGAGGTAAAACTGCTTGGAAAAACAACGTAAGTGGAATTTAATTCCAAAAAGGAAGAGGTGTTTAGCTGAACATCTCTTTTTTTTGTGTTTTCGTCCGAAAAATGAAAATACCATATTAAAAGGGAAGCCGCAAACACGAATTACGTCAGTGTCTGATGCGATCGAAAGAAAATCGGATCAGTGTTTGTAAGGTGTGTCTTGTCGTGTAATAAGTCATTGTATTTGGATTGGCATGCGGAATTTCAAAATACT
>NZ_LR698973.1:2172547-2179990 GCF_902381825.1 Pseudocoprococcus catus | reverse complement strand
TACCATATTAAAAGAGAACGGACAAACGACTAGTACTCGTCAACCTCCGTTTGTCAGCAAAGACGTTAAAACCCTCCATCTATACGATGTAAAGTATCGAAGCAAAAAAATGTATTGAAACGAAAGGAGAAAAGAAAATGACTAAAAGAACATTCTTTTCAAAAGCAGGCGCAGCGCTTATGGCTGGCGCAATGATGGCAACTTCAATGTCTACAGCATTTGCAGCAAGCTCTACAAATGCAGATAACAACACTGCAACAACAAACGATTTGAAAAACGCAGATATCATCGATACTTCCAAAACAGGTTCCTTAAGTATCTATAAATATGATATCACATCAGCAGAAAAAGACCAGGCTTATACAGCCGGTACAGTTGATGCTACAGGTGAAGCTGATCAGGCTCTGCAGGATACATTAGCTGACTACGCTATCGAAGGTGTTGAATTTACAATCCTGCGTGTAGGTAATGTTGAAACTTATTCTATCGACAAAAACGGTGAAAATTTCGTAGAAGTTGTTTATGAGATCCCTGAAGAACTGGCTACAATCCTTGGCCTTGAAAAAGCTGATGCTATTGATATGACAGCAGCAGGTGTTGCAAACAAGTGTACAAACACAGAACTCCACTATGAGTCTACAAAGATCAACCAGGCGTTAAAAGATGTCCTTGCAGCAAACAATATCCAGAAAAAGAACGAACTGGAAAGATTTGTTGAAAAGAGTGATGCAAAGATCCGTATGGACCTGACAGATAAGAGCGGTTTTACAACAAAAGCAGGTCTTGACCTTGGTCTCTACCTCTGCGTTGAAACAAAGGTTCCTGAAGAAGTTGTAGACACTGTAAATCCATGGTTCGCATCCCTGCCATTTACAAACTCTGACGGCACACAGTGGCTGTATGACATGACATGCTATCCAAAGAACCAGACAGGCAACCCAACTCTGGATAAGCTGGTTAAAAACGGAACTGGTAATGTAGCAACAGAAGCTAAAACAGGCGCAGCATATGGTATTGAAGGCCAGGAACTTCTCGTTTCAAATCTGATCGATGATGGCAAAGAAACAAAAGACAGTTTTGTGACATCCAGAACAGAATACACATATGATGACACTGTAACAGCATCTGAAGGCGATGTCCTTGACTACATCCTCGTTTCTAAACTGCCTCATATCACAAGTGAAGCTACTTACCTGACTAAGTATACGTTTACTGATACTCTTGGCGAAGGCATCGAATACAACAAGGATGCGCGTCTTGCTTTCTATACAAATGAAACAGATGCAATGGTAAATGATACATCTAAAGCAGCGATGATCTGGGGCTTCTCAGGCAATGACAAGTACAACCACAACTATGCAGAACTGACTGTTTCTACAACAGGTGCGAAAACAGGTGAAACTCAGATGACAGTTTCCTTTACAGATGCAGGTCTTGCTGTATTAAATGGTGCTAACGATGCATGGAGTGATCCAGACAAAGAAGGTTCTTACAGCGATTACTACATCGTAGTTTACTACACTGGTACAGTTAACTCTGACGGTACTGTAGTCCTCGGTGATGAAGGTAACAAGAATGATGTAACTCTTGAATGGAGACGTACAAGCCAGTCTTACTTCAACACTCTGGAAGACAGATGTTACGTTTATTCTTTCGGTATCGATCTGACAAAGAACTTTGCTGATGGTGCCGGTGATCCTACAAAGGTTACGTTCAATCTGTACAATGAAACAGACGGTTACTATGTAAAAGCTGAGAAGACAGAAGTTGTTGACGGCAAGAAAGTTTACTATGTAACAGGTAAGACAACTAACCAGGCTGACGCTACAGTATTCTCACCAGATGAAAAGGGTGCAATGATCGTCAACGGTATCGAAGGCGACAAGTACCAGTTAACAGAGTTAACAACAGACAAAGGTTACTCTGTTCTGAAAGACCAGATCGTGATCGATATCAAGACAACAACTCGTGAAGTAAATCCTTCCGAGGCTGGCTATGTAGGCAACGATAGCATCGATGGCTCTCACGTACATACTGATGCTTGTAAAGATGCTTCAGGCGCGCTGATCTGTGGTATCGCATCTGACGATGATGCAAATGGCCGTACAATCGGTAAGAAAGCTATGTATGTTGGTACATTAGCTGATGGCGGCTGGATCCCTGCTACTGCTACAGTAGATAAGGTTAATGCAACATTAAAGAACCATACAAAGGCTGCTGCTTATGCATCAAGTGTCGTTAATGGCACATTTGATTCCAAGGACGCTTTTGTTGTTCTGAAAGTAACAAATAACAAGTCCTTCTTACTGCCTCAGACAGGTGGTAACGGTCTGTACGCTGTAACTATCGCAGGTGTTGTTGCTTGCGCAGCTGGCTGCTACATGATCGTTAAGAAGAAAAAAGAAGCTTAATCCATAGGGTCACGAACCCCGAACGACTTCGTCGGACGAGGCTTGTAATGGGAGTGTCAAAGCAAAACAACGAATTCAGCATATAAGCTGTAACGGATGGGGGCGGAGTGATCCGCTCCCATTTCTTTTTATATAATTTTGCCGTAGAAGGGATCAGCGCATGAGAAAACTAATTAAAATGATCTTTCCTGTTTTATTCTGCCTTGGAGGACTCGCTATGCTCCTCTACCCGTGGATCAGCAATTATCTGTATGAAAACAGGGCAGATGGAGAAGTGTCAGCATATGAAAAGCAGGTCGAAAAAACGGACGACAGCGAAAAACAGGAAATACTTAAAAAAGCAAGGGAATATAACAATATCTTAACTGAATCAAAAGTCCAACTGACGGACCCTTTTGATGAAGAAGAAGCGAAAGATAACGGTCTTGATTATAATAACATCCTCAATGTAAACGGAGACGGAATGATGGGGTTTATCGACATCCCAAAGATTAACGTTTACCTTCCTGTTTATCACGGAACATCGAAAGTTGTTCTTGAATCCGGGATAGGGCACCTGGAGGGATCGTCTTTACCTGTTGGCGGCGAAAATACACATGTTGTCTTATCCGGACATACCGGTCTTAGCACGAAAAAACTTTTTACAGATCTGACAGAGATAAAAGAAGACGACCTCTTCTTCCTTCACATTCTTGGTGATGTATTGGCCTATAAGGTGATAAGCGTTGACGTTGTGGAGCCGGAAGACACAACACTGTTGTCTATACAGAAGGGTAAAGATCTGGCGACGTTGGTCACGTGTACACCATATGGTGTCAATACACACCGTCTTCTTGTTACCGGAGAGAGAACAGAATACAACGAAAAGGTGCAGGAAGAAGCAGATTCTGAAAAAGCACCTACTCAGTCATTATGGATGAAGTCATATACCAAAGCTATTACCATCGGCCTTTGCATTGTAACAGGAATGATTATTTTCTTACTGATATTAACAAAGTTATGCAGGAAAATAAAGCCTCCAAAGATAAACGACAACAATATCCCGGCAGGGCTTTTGATGGGTGATATTTCTAAAGATACATCTGAAACAGACGATCACAGAAAAAGAAAGAAGAGGCGAAAAAAATAAATGAGGAAGTTAATAAAGCTTATTGGATTGTTTATGGTCTTCTTTGGAATCGGGGTGTATCTTTATCCTGCAGTCAGCGATATTTATACGAAGTACAGGACAAATGAATCGATTGAAGAGTTTTATCAGAAGTATCAGATAGACGAGACAGAATCGGAAAAAAAATCTACTGACAGTGAGACAGAAGCTGATACGGAAGAAATACAGTCTGATCCGTTAGGAAGATTTCCGGAACTTTACAAGGAAATCGTAAATTATAATCAATCTATTTATGAAAATGGGCAGGAAAATTTTAAAGATGCCTGGAGTTATGAACAGACACCGATCAATATTGATGGTCTTGAAGATGGGGTCTTCGGATATATTGAGATCCCGGCAATGGATGATCTAAAAATGCCTCTTTACATCGGGGCATCATATGAAAACATGGATAAAGGCGCAACGGTCCTTGGTTATACATCTATCCCTATTGGCGGTATCAATACCAATAGTGTGATAGCCGGTCACAGAGGATGGCATAAAACTTCTTATTTTTTGTACATTGAGAATCTGACGATCGGTGATAAAGTGTATATAACAAATCCGTGGGGAAAGCTGACATACAGGGTTGAGTCAATAGACATCATTGATCCATACGACAGCGACGCTGTGAAAATACAGGAAGGAAAAGATATGGTAACGCTCGTAACCTGCCATCCTTATATGTCTCACGGAAAATACAGATACGTGGTTTACTGTGTCAGGGATGAGAGCGGAGGTAGTAATGATAAAACTGTTGTAAAACCATCCGAACGAACAAGTGAAGCCCCTATCAAAGCTTCTGACGGTACTGTTTATGAGTCATCCAATAAAGCTATTAAAGAAGAAAAATTCCTTCGCACGGTCAGCGCAGCGGCGATCATATTAATGGTTATTATAACCATATTATACAATGGAAGATCGAAGAGAGGATGATCAACAATCCGTTCAAAGACCCATCCGGAAAAATCCGGAGGGGTCGATTTTTTTGGATAAAAAAAGTCGAAACAGCTAAAAATCTGCTTCGACTTCTTAATCTTCGCTCCGCTCTGTGATGAGATGCGAGATGCGGATAAATTTATCATATTCATCTTTTAATGTACGCCAACGTTTCTTTCCGTCCTCTTCAATGCGATAATACGTTCGATCCCGTCCACTTTCAAGAGTAATGATGTAAGATGAGATCATCCCTGAATTGAGAAGACGACTGATGACCGGATAAAGTCCCGCTTCACTGTACTCCACAAGACCATGAGTCATTATTTTTATATCTTTTACGAGCTGATATGGATAGCTGTCTTCAATCATAAGAAAGCTTAATACAAACAGCTCTGCTGCTGCTTTTTGCAGCCTATCAGTCATTGAATTTCTTTCACTCATATGTTTCCTCCGATTTTTTTAGATTATACCATAAATTGCATATTTTGCATATATCCGAATACAGCCATTTTTCAGAAAAGGGAATATCAGTTATTCTGCTATATTATTAATATGATTTTTTTGTAAGCAGGCAAAAACGAATATGACTCAAGCCCTGTCATCATGCTGCTTTTGCGGAATTAAATTCCGCTTTTTCTAAATGATCATTTTTCTTATGCAGCCGGATCAAACGTATGATGAGGACAACAATGCAGAAGGAAGTTATTTTTACGACCTACAAATTTCATATTTTGACTGTATCAAACAATAAACAATAGAAAACAGGAGGAAAAAACATGGAAATTATTGCAAAAATCTCAAAAAATGACTATCTCACAGGTATTCGTGTCTTTGAGAAGGAAGATGCCCTTTCAAGCGAAGAGATTGTTGAAGCTGTAGACAAAGCAGCTGAAGCAGCAGAAAATGATGGATTCAGAGGTACATATGTCGATTTACCAGAAAAGTATCTGGAAATGTATGGAGTCTCCGCTTTTGACTATCCTATCGTTGATTTTGAGGATTACACTATTGGAGAAACAGAAGCAGAGAAAAAGGGGTTCCATGAGGCTTGTTGTGGTGATTGCGATGCTTATGAATCAGGAACATGCTATAAATATGGAGGGACTTGCAATCCTAATGATGTTGAGCTCGACTGCGTGCACGGTAGCGAGATCTATACGATCATCGTTGATCGAGATACAGATGAAGAAGAAAGGCTCATGTATTGTATTCCTGAATCTATGAGCAATGCAGATGTTGCTAAAGAATTGAATATTGCTGAAGATAGGCTGTATATCGAAGGACCTTCAGGAAACGAACGAGACTGCTAAGGGAAGGGTATGAGAAACAATGAGATACATCGGATACAACAAAAGAGAATTTCAGAAACTGAAAGCCGGAGATGTTGTCGTTTATATGGTTGGTTTGAAGAAGCGGAGGACTGTTTGTACCGGTAATGCTTTTTACAACAACGATGCTGACGAGCCTGGTTGGGAAGTTGAAACAGAGAATGGTTTTCTGAGTATTGACAACGATATCTGGGTACAAACATACGATGAAAAGGAGAATGACCATGCAGCTGAATGAATTAATGAAAGTGATCATAAGTCCGGTAGATGTAAATCTTTATGGTGAAAACGGCTTTAAAGAAAGGATTCCCTTTGAAGAAGCCAAACTCAGAACAGATATTTCTGTGAAAAGAGTTTCCATTAGCTATGAAGGCTATCATCAGTTTTTGAATGTTATGGAGGATGCTCCGGAAGAAGCAGATATAGCGAAGATCATGACCATATCTACGGCACACATCAAAAGTGATACAATCTTAAGATCTCACAATTCAAACGTTATCATGTTCTCGAAAGGAATGTATGGCTGGTTCGTTTATGTCCCGGAATACGATATAAGAGAATACGGCACATACCCTAATGAATTGTTAGATGTTTTGGATTACGCCAGGGAAGAAGGCTGTACGTGGTTACTCCTTGATTTGGATGGACCGATTATCAATGAGTTACCAACATACGAATGGACAGCACCTATCAAACACAGACGAGGAGGAAAAGATTGCAGCGAAAGACGGCAAATTCGTTGATGACACTGGAGATACACACGTTTTGGACAGCTCCATTGAGATGGAACTGGAACGGATTAATTCGTACAAAGACTTTTCGACACGACAGGGGGAAATGAAAATGTTAATTGGAGATCTTATCTATAGCAATGATTTTGACATTAACAGCCATTACGTAGTCTATGATTGTAGAAAAGAAAATGTCACTTGGGATGAAGCAGAAGTTTTATACGATAATGAAAAAGATTGCTCAAAACCGCTTGATTGGATCCTTGATTTGAAAGTAAAATATATTACTTTAGCCGAAAATTGCATTGTCATCGAGGCAAAATAATGAAAAGAAAATCCAGAAAGAAGATAAGGCGTAGCTTCTTGATGGATGGTGGACATAAGCCATTAGATTCCATTTTAGATATGCGAATCAAGTTGATTACAATTTGCGAGTCAAGAATGATCGTTGAAGCTGATAACTAAAAGTATCGAAATTTCAACAAGCAAAAAAGGAGATTAAGACTATGATGGTTAATTACGACGGCATGTGCATCTGTTGCAAAGATAGGCGACGCGCTGAGGCAGCTCTGATGGCTGCTTCCAATGTAGCAACAAGACTAAACTGCATTACAAGGCCTTATAGGCAGATGAAGCTTAAAAAATGCAAAAGAGATAAGAATTTTAAACAGGAAACAAAACATATTCGAACAATGTGTGGAAACTGTCATAGGTTTAATTATCAAAAAATGCAGATTTTTGAAAATGACATTTATGACAACGTTGTTTTGTTGTGCCGCATGATTGATATTGGCAAGGTTGATGCAGGAACTGTGACAACCGTTCTTCGTCTTCTTCAAGGCGAATATCCTGGATATTACAGAATAGTCAACGAACATTTGGGTTTG
>NZ_LR698973.1:2167986-2171245 GCF_902381825.1 Pseudocoprococcus catus | reverse complement strand
TCGAACATTTTCGGAAATCAAGGTGCAGCAGACTGGCAATTGCCAGATAGTCAGAACAATTTTCATGAAAAGAAAGAAGAAGCGGTAATCTGCCTCTTCTTTTTTTTGTTGTAATCTTGATTTTCGCAAAAAAATCTGAAACGAACAGCTTTGATATACTAAGACCATGAAGAAAAGCCATTACGCGACTGTCTTTGTGGCAGCAGAAGATAGACAGCATCCGCTTCTGATCCAACCGGATGTGATGAGAAAAACCAATCATGGCATTGGTAATATCCGGATCAACCTCCCTGTTTTTAGATTCGCGGATACCCTGGAGACGAAAGTCCCCGGGGTTTTCTGCATTCGCCGCAAAGAATAATTGGATTTCTCATTTTGTATATGACAAAATATCCAAAAAGAAAGAGAGGATTTGCTTATGAGCAACTCAATTGCTGTAAAAAAATACGAAAAATTAGACGGAACAACTTTGAAAATCATTGCATGCATTTCGATGTTTATTGACCATTTCGGCTACATCTGCTTCCCTGGCAACATAGCTTTAAGGATCGTTGGACGACTTGCGTTCCCAATTTATTGTTTCTTGTTAGTTGAAGGTATTATGCACACACGTGACATACGCCGGTACATGTTTCGAATGTTTGTATTTGCATTAATATCAGAAATTCCATTTGATATTGCCTTTTACCATGAACTGATATATCCATTCCATCAAAATGTGTTTTTCACGCTTGTGCTTGGTTTGATCACCATCTGCCTCATCAGACACCGGTTGTTTAAGAACAAAATTCTTCAGGCTATATACGGAATAGCTGTTGTTATGCTCATGGGTATCTTGGCCAATACCTTTTATGTTGACTATTACATTTACGGCATCGTATGCATGGCTGCTTTTTACGTATTCCGGGATAGTAAGTGGAAGAAGTGTTTAGCATCATCTCTTTCTCTTGGCATAATGGGTGGCATCGAATGGTTTGCAGCTTTTGCCGTAATCCCTATCATCATGTACAATGGGCGGAGAGGGAAGCAGACGAAGGTGATGCAGTACGGGTTCTATATTTTTTATCCGGTTCATCTTTTAATTCTTGCGGCAGTACATGTATTCTTCTTCTGATGAGCACAGCGGAATTTAATTCCGTAAAGCTCGCATTAACGTGTTTTTAAGGTGTTTTGGTCAAAAAAATATTGATTTACAGTATATACCGGGTTTACCCCGGTTTTTTTATATTTAAGACATAAAGCGGGAATTCTCGGTTAAAAACTTAAACGCATAGTTGATTTTTTTGTAAACCCAGAACGAGTTCCACGGAGGAACAAAGAAAGCTGTAATGGCAAGGTGAGCGCCGCAGGCAAGCTTCTGCTTAAGTGGAATTCAATTCCATATTTTCATACCAACAAGAATCCTCTTTGTTTTTCAGGTATTTTTAATTTTTCCATTGTGTCTTAAATGCATATTAAAGACGTAACAAAATCAAGAAAAACAGGAGGATACAAAATGATTTACGAAGTTAAAAAGGATTTGTTAACGTCAGAAGGTATTATTGCTCATCAAGTAAACTGCAAGGGTGTTATGGGTGCTGGAGTAGCAAAACAGATCAAAGAAAAGCTGCTGCCACCGGATGAATTCAAGAAGTATCAGGATACGTGTAAATATCGTAATCCTGAAGACTTAATGAACGGAGAAATTCTTGTTCACGGGACATACAGCGAAAAGCAATTAGTCGTTGATCTGTTTGCGGAAAACGAACCGACAGGTAAAGGACTGGATACAGATTACGTTGCATTGTACAAGGCTTTCGAAACGTTGAAGAAGATGGTGTCAAAGTGTGACCATACGATGTCAATCTCTATACCAGGATACATCGGATGCGGACTTGCTGGTGGAGACTGGGACTATGTGTTTACTAAGATCCTTGTACCGTTATTTAAAGATGATCCGCTTCATCTGTACATTTGTTATAACGATGAGAGCAAGAAGAAACTGGAAAACGATTTTTCAGAAGCTCAGGATTTTACCACAGGAATGTTAAAGAAAGACTGGCATGGTTTTACAGCAGGCACGAAGGTTTCAGCTGTTAAACAGTACTTTTGCGAACAAAAGGAAAAAAGACAGGAAAAGAAAGTGAAAAAAATTTATGCCTTCATCACTGTATTTACGCAGCTGCAGGATAAAGTCATGTTTGAGGTGCCTGATCTTGCCATCTGCTCAGAGGGAAGAAATCTTAATGACGCATTGTGTATTGCGTCGGATGCTATTAAAGATAAGCTCCTGTGTCTTTTAAAAAATGGAAAAGAAATTCCTGAGGCATCAAGAATCGATGAAATTGACGATGACGATTTGTCATTTACAGGCAAAGGCGAAAATATTTATTATCCGGTTGTTGTCAGTGTTAAAGTTTCGTCGCCATCATTTTCAAGAGCTGCTTTAAGAGATGTATGCATTAAGAATGCGTGGTTCACAGACGGCAGCAATGAACAGTATGAAAAGTTGTTTGCTATGAACGAAAATGGCGCAGATATTGATGCACTGGCCCTGATCATATGGCTGTGCAGCGAAAATTGCTCGTTGAGTTGCATTAAAAACACGCTGTTGGCCGAAGGAGGAAGATAGGATGCTTTTGGATGCAAGAATGATCAATAGTAGCAGATTAACCAAAATGGTGTCTGAAAATCTTGGCTTAACAAATGAACAATCAGATGCTTTCTATTCTGAATTATCGCAGATCTCTGCTCCGGCCATCCGTTCTGCGATTGAAGCGTTATGCAAAAAAGGAACGGAGAAGAATGTATCGTTTATGGATTTGTATGTCGGCTGCCATGTAAAGTGGCATATCAAAGACGACAAGAAGATTAATGCTGTTGTTACTCGAATGCCAAAGGCTAATAATCCAAACAGATACTGGTGTATGGCAGAAGCAGAAGATGGAACACATATTCTGATTGACAATTCAAACATTGATCGGTTTGAGTTGATTCGGTAGTCGTTATCATTTTTCTAAACATGAGGGGTGTAGCATTGCTATACTCCTTTTGTTTAAGGTTCGAGGAGTTCAATTCAAAAACTTTTTTTGCTCATGTAATTAAAAATATCATATTAAATATGCCAGCGGGAATTGGCTACTGCCAATAGTTTTCCATAGCGGTATGCGGGCATTCTTCTAAAGCTTCAACTTAACGGTAAGATGCAGGAATATGTGTCAGTATCACCTACAAAAACCGGAAGGGTGTTTTTGGATATATCGAAGGGAGATGCGGAAGC
>NZ_LR698973.1:2145064-2167164 GCF_902381825.1 Pseudocoprococcus catus | reverse complement strand
TTTTTTTATATACCATATTTTATGGTATAATACAAATGTAAGATGATTGGTTTTTAAAGAAGGGAGGGACAGCCATGAAGCGGTATTACTGTTCAACATATGTTAAAAAGAGAGATGTTTCTGATGAAGTGAATAAGCGTATCGCGGACGATCTTGCGCTGTTTGCTGCCATTAAATTTGAAAACTTTTCGATCCTTAACCATGCTTCAGATAAGAACAGCAAGGTGATCATCGCAGGAACGCCGCACGTGTATCTGAAGGATAAATATAAAGTCAGCGACTATTTTGTAACAGCTGTCGAAGGCAACGTCCGGATGGTAAGGAACTCGCAGAAGGAACTGCTGGAGATGTACATTGACGATATAAATGCGGACATCAAGTCACTCGCCAAAAAAGAGAAGGATCTTAATGCCCGTCTTGGTTCATTGAAGAAGATGAAAGCGTCCCTGATCCTGTATACAAAGAATGGGGGCAAGAAACGCTCTGATATCAAGAATTTCAAGTCAAGTGCGATATCATTTAAACCTGACGGGACGGTAAGCGTCGGCATCGGAAAACATATGACTGTCTATAAAAACATCTGGCTGTTTGAACATGTTTACCTTGACAAAAAGATCAGGCAGATACAGAGGGCGCTCGATCATGTTAAGAAGAAGCGCCGCCGGAAAGAACATAAGCTTCTGAAGTTCAGGGAGCAGATAGAGACAGGTCGCTATTCGATCTATTTCGGAAGCCGTGAACTGATGCATAAAGACATTCCGAAACCTCAAAAAGACAAGATGATCAAAAAGAAACGTCAGGGATCTATGACACTCTCCGGGCGCAGTGATGCAAACAATGGCAATTTCATGGTATCTTATGATACAAAAAGCCATGAACTTTCTTATCGCGGCAGTGCCGCTTCGGGCAGACAGGACAAAGATTTTCATCGAAAGAACTTCCTTCCGGTCGGAAAGGTTGAGTTCGGATACGGTCAGGCGCTGATCGACCGCCTGATCGACGAACACCAGACGCCTGTCTCATGGACGATCACAGACTGTGGCAACGCCTGGCGCTTTGATGTATGCGTTACCATCAAAGATGATCGTAAGAATGATTTTTATGGCAATGGCTGCATCGCGATGGACATCAACTGGGACCGTATCGCAGTGACTGAACTGGACGGCGAAGGCAGTCTGCTCAATAAGAAAGTGATCCCGTTTAAGATGGAGGACTTAAGCTCAGAGCAGACCGGCCATCAGATCTCAAACGCACTGGAAGCTGTTTTTGCGATCTGCTGTGAGAAAAAGAAACCACTTGTTGCCGAGGATATAGGCAGGACAAAGAGGAAACAGGATCTTTACAGTAAAACGGCCAAGAAGAACCGCCGTATCTCTATGTTTGCAAGTAAAAAAATACGGACTCTGACAGAATCAAAGTCCTTTAAATATAGCGTTGACGTTACTTTCATCAATCCCGCCTACACTTCCCAGACAGGGAAAGTCAAATATATGCGGCGGTTTGGCATGAGTATCCATGAGGCAGCGGCTTATGTTATAGGCAGACGCGGGCTCGGGATCATTGACAGACTTCCGCTGATCTATAGACAACAGTTAAAACGAGAACATGCCAGCCTCCCAAGACTGACACAATGGGCGAGAGCCTACAAATTCACAAAAGCAGTCCAGGCGGCTGCTATGTATCAAGTTGACGAACTCCCGTTTTAGGGACAGCATAAATGACGGTATCGCCGTCTGGACTGGAAGATGCAGCACACAAACAGACCACCCACCCACTCGGTGAAGCAATGGACGTCTGTTTGACGCACGCTGCTGCATCCTTGCACATGCTGCTCATTTGAACCAACCATGTGCAGTGCACCCGTACTGCACATATGTCGAAGTGTCATGAACCCCTTCAGGGGATTGGTGGCATCAGGTAATTGCTGGCGAGAAGGGCAGTATGTTAGATGGACAAAGGTGAACTTTAAAGTGTTACACGCCGCTCCAGTTCAAGGAAGCCACGGTGCGTTTTGGCTTGCCAAATCGTCCGTGGTAATTCACCAAGTTCTTTTTTAAGGTATTCGCATTTAGCTTTTTCTTCAGCAATGATCTCTGACGGAAGTGTCAATACTTTTCCCTGCATAGTTTTGATCCTTTCCTTAAATTCCATTCCTGCATTGCTGGCGTTAATGACATAATCGGAGATCTTAACGATCAAGTCGATCATATCAACGTATGAGACGCCAAGCAGGTCCATTTTTTTGTTGTTTTGTAATGTTCTGCGGATCATCGTACAGTCCTGCTGCCAGGATGACAGTGCCGCTTCTTGTCTTTCTTTTCGTCTGGAATTAAACCCATTTTTATACTTCAGGATATAAAATGGTAAAAGGATGAGCAGATCTTCTTCTAACATCTCCTGAAGATCAATATCCACCAGCCTGATGCATCTCTCATTTTGACGGATCTCGTCACCATGCTCGTTTTTAATGACTGTGATGAATTGTTTCGGTGTACTCTTGGTACACTGCAGAAAGACCACACATGGTGATGAGAGCGTCGTCTCAGTTAGAATGACGTTGTCTTTTAAGCTGACAGATGCTGCCGCATCATAAGCATTTTTCAGTTTGTAGCCCATGATACGCCTGCCCATTGTTTTGTCATTCATATTCTGGCATTCGATATGAAAGTGTCTGTTTCTGATCATGTAATAGCAATCCGTCACATGGATCTCGTCAAAAACATGATGCTCGTTCCTGAGCTGTACAATCTCTTCCGTATAAGGATAGTCTGTGCCGAATATATAATTGACTGCTGCGATAAACAGTATCGGCATCTTTTCTGCAATCGTACGGAAAACATCATCAAAGATCGTGTTTTGGCTTGATGCATCTTTTGGAATCTCTGTATCCATTTTTTCTCACCTCCCCTTATTGAAATTTTTACACATAAAAAATGACCACTTTTCCGGATTGGAATTTAATTCCAAAATTAATCCGATTCAGTGGTCTTTGTTTTGTTTTTTTTAAATTTTTAACAAAAAAAAGCTACTTACTTAGATTAGAATTAAATTCCATGTTAGTAGCTATGCGATAAAAACGATTTTTGTGGATATGGCGGGCAATGACCAGTATGCCCGCCTGAGCCCATTATAGAAAAAAGTAATTATGAAAAAGAGTTACGGATGCAGATTGTTCGAAAAAAAAGTAAGTGATCTTTATCCGTACACCTATAATATGGTATTTTTTCTGTTAATTAAGCCATGTTCAAAAAAAATATCATATTAAACTTAGAAGCCTGGCAGCGGGCTGAATCAGACACCGTTTTTCGATTGCGACAAAGAAAGGAAAAAAAGATATGGATAAGAAACAGAAAGAATATTTGAATAAAATGACTAGCTTAATGCTTGATTCAGGTTTTGATCTTAAAATGCTGGATATGATGCAGGGATACTTACCGAAGGTTAGTATTATCATCCATGATAACGTTACATCTGATGCTGTAGAATACATTGTAAAGGGTTACTATTTTCCTGAACTGGTTGAGGTAACAAACAAATTCGATCCATCACTGGATTCTGATAGATCCGTATGGCCTCTTCTTGAGTTCACGACAAATCTTGGGGATGCCAGGGTTATCCATGCGGCAAGAGTATTGACCGAAAATGGACCTGTTTCTATTCTTAGCATGACGGACTATGGAAATGCAAAAGATCTGCTTGATGAGATTGCATCGAAGTACAGTGATCCGGAAGAAGATGAGGAAGAGGAAGAAGAGGATGATGAGGATGAGGTTTCGTTTGATCATCCGGAGTTGGATGCGTATAAAGCTGCACTTCCGATTCAGTTAGATGACATGTACAGAAGGTACGCTTCTAATTATGAAGATGTTGTTGATGAATATGGCGGGCATGAGTTTTTTGTTGATGCAATTAGCCGGTTTATTGAAAATAGCGAATATATTAATGCTGTTATTGAACAGCTTCAGGCAATGATCAATGATGAAGTATTCAGCCAGAATGAAAAGAAAGAGTTTAAGTCTCTGTTTTATGATCTGATGGAGTATACAGGGCTTGCAGCTGCATTTACAGCATGCGAAAAAAAAGGAGGCAACGATAAATGTTATTAAAAACAAAGATCATTGGCGGCGTGATCGCCGCATCCTGTATCCTTGCCGGGGCAGGCGCTATAGCCGTTAACAATATCCATTTTGGATCTGATTCAGTGACATGTAATGCCTCAACAGGTGACACGATCAGTGTGACGTCGGATTATAAGATGCAGTCATCCGGTGATGAATTTGCCTTTACAAAAGGCAAGGACACGGTGATGACAGGCATTCTGTTATCAGATAAAGACTATACTGCTTATTTTGATACTGCTTATACAGATGGAGCTTGTAAGATCATTGACAAAGGCAAAGATAAAGGATTGGAGTATATTTATTATACATATACCAAAGGTGATGATATCACTTATGAGTATCTTGGCTGGATCGTTGGGTCCAATACAGGTGTTCTTTTAGAGGGTGGGGATAGTAAAAGTCTTACCAGTGATGTTTTTGATACGGTTTCTGTGTCAGTAAAAGATACAGAAAAAGATAATGACTATGTTTATACACCTGAGAAAGAAAGTCAGGATAAAGAGGATGTCAAGGTGGATGGAGATAACAAAGCGTCGTCCGAGGATTCATCTGCATGGGATGCAATAGGCATTAAGATCGATGGAAAAGAATTTAAGTATCCATACAGCTATAAGGAGCTCAAAGAACTGGGATGGTCTTTTGATTCATCTGATTATACGGATAATGGATCCGGAGAATATATCGTTAATGCAGGAGAACGTACATCGCAGATTGAACTCAATAATGAGGATTATGGTACGGATGACAACGATGCACATGTATCTGTCACGTTTATTAATAGCGGAGAGGATGCAGCCGACATTTCTGATTGTGATATCAATTCAATCTCAATATCTGCTGTGTATGGTTTTGATGAAATTTCGAAATATCCGGACATTGAATTAGCTGGAGGTATCCATTTTGGCAGTTCAGAGGAAGAGATTAGAAAAGCATATGGCGAACCAAGTGATGTTTACAAAGGAACCTATTATACGGAACTGACATATAACAGTGATAACTCAAGATATATGACGTTATACATTTATAAGGATAAAGGATTACTGGATGTAGAATTGAAAGGCCTTTGATCAATAACCCATGACTAAAGTCACAGGCTTGCTGTGGCAGGCTCGGGATAGAGGAATTGAGTTATTGAGCAGAGCAGTGACGTACCATTCGCCGTGGGGTGACTCCAAGCCCCACGCTCCGGCTAGGTATGCCTATGCTATGGAAACTTAACGGAAGCAGCCGGTCCCGGCTGTCTTCTGGCTTACAGCAAAAGGAGAATTATGAGATATGTTTATGTGTTGGATGTGAACGGAGATCCTTTAGCACAAATCGTCCGGAGGGGTGGCTGCCGCCAACCATCCAGTCGAAAGTGGACCAGCATATCCGTCTGCGAAACTGCAATGATGCTGCTGCCATTGCCGCACATGGCATGAAACATATCGAAGATATGGATACATGCACTTATTACGACCAGATGCGCAAACAGAAGCGTTCGCTGCATGAAGCCGTCCCGCGTAAGGGCAGGAAGGAGCCTAACCGTACAGCCAAACGTCATGCCAAAAACACCTGCCACGTAGGGAATCTTTATCTGAATGGCAAGGTGACTGTCTTTGGACAGACCGGCTGGATCAGTGGTTTTAGTGGAAAGAGCAGTGTGTATGTGAAAGATAGAGAAGTCTGTTATATCACAGTGCCAAGAAAGAGCCATAAGCTGATACCGGTGAAGGCTGTTCGTTTCAGAACACACTGCAACAACTTGGCTGTATATACAACCAAGACAATTGTCATGTAATAAGCGGTTTATATCAAAAGCGGCCCCTTTTTGAGGACGCTTTCATCTCGGCCATTCAATGACCGAGATGAAAGCGTTTTTCATTTCCGGTTTCAATACCTTAAAAATAAGATTAATGGTCTTTCGTCTGGCATTTCGAATATCTGCAAAAAAAGTCGATCATTGCACTGTGATATTCTATAAGTACCATGTGGAAGATGTTTGAGATATTTCATATTGATGACAGGAAGTAGGAAAATAAGAGTGTGAACAATGATGGTATACAAAAGTACTCAAACAAAGAGAATAAAAATATATAACAATAAATATTTTTAAGATAAAGGAGACGAATTATGAAAAACACAAATTGGAAAGTACCAGTAATTATTGCTGTTGGAGTTGTGGCCATTATTCTATTAATCATTTTTGGTTCACAAAGCTTCCAGAATAAGGCAATCGCTCTTGAAGAACAAGTAAATACGGCATCATCAGACATAAAAGTTCAAGAAAAACGACGAGTAGATCTCGTATACAATCTTGTTGATTGCGTAAAAGAATACGATAAATATGAAGCAAATACTCTCAGTGAGATTGTGGATAAACGTGCTTCAACAGGTGATATTGAAAATGTGACAACCGCAATTACCGCAGTTGCTGAATCATACCCTGAATTGAAATCAAATGAAAATTATAAAACATTAATGAATGAATTATCGATGACTGAAAATCTCATCGCTGAATATCGAAGTAACTATAACAAGCAAATCAAAGAATACAATAGACATGTGAAAAAATTCCCAACAAGATATTTTCTCAATATTCTTGGTTATGAAGTACAAGAATACGAATATTTGGATTACCATGCTCCGATTGATGCACCACAAAATCTGTTCTCAGAGGATTAACTTATGGAAATAACAAAACGTGAAATCCTAGCAAGCATTTCCATTATAGTGATCATGATTTTATTTGGTATTCTGATTTCTACAAAGATTTCAGAATACCAAATGGATAAAAATGAAATCTATAATAAAGCTGTAAAAATAGAAGATCAAAACATGTTCCAGTACGGTATGAATACGAATATAGGTAATGCATTTGTCTATGGTATATTAGAAGCTGTCGATACAGTTACGTATCCAGAGATTGACGGAAAGTATATGTATATATCAAAAGTTGAGGAACATTATAACAGGCATACTCGTACATATACAACAAAGGACTCAAAAGGGCACACACAAACAAACACACAAACATATTGGTCGTGGGATTATGCAGGTGAGGAAAATTTAAAGTGTAAAGAAATATCATTTTGTGGCATTGCATTTTCTAGTAATAAAATAAAACTTCCAGATTATAGCTATATCGATACTATAAACGATTCAGGATTTGTCAGACATAAATATTATGGTGTAAGTACGAAATATGAAGGGACTATTTTTACGGAATTAAAATATAAAACAATCTCTGATGATAGCCCATTTTACGATGGATTTACTATCGAGAAAACAGTTGACTATTTAGAGTCTGGAATGCCAATTATATTATTCTGGATTGTATGGATTATTTTAAGTGTTATTGTTGTTTTTGGATTCTATTATTTAGATAATAGATGGTTGGAGTAGTTGGTGATAAATTATGTCAAATTAATTCAAGAAAGAATATTACATAGACGGCGGTTGGTCTGGTAGTAACGTAGAGCGACCTGAGATACACAGGCTTATAGAAGTAAAGTAACAGTTCAAAAGAGCACCAGACACTATAACGCGAAAGACCGTATAATGCCGGGAGCCGTATTCTTGTACGGTAAAAAAAACGGTATGTGATGACCGGACAGCTGACCGGCGGCGCATATTACCGTGCCTATGGGCAGGGTAAGAAAAACTTCCCTGCGAAGTATGTACAAGTCATTCGGAAGAATACAGGCCTGGTATATGTGTCATAAACAGCAGACAGCGTAAGGCTGTCTTGCTGTTTGGCGTGTTGTATCTACACGACTGAAGTTGCGAGTATTAACACGCCAATTTAATAAAAACTTTTTTTAGAAAAGCTCAGATTTATGTGAATCTGGGCTTTTTATTTGTGATTTCTAATGATACGCTGAAGAAAATTGACTTAAGATTGACTGGAAATTGAGTGATCTGCGTTTTTTAATGGGATAAAGAGGAATTAAGTTAAGAACAATCAATAATACAGGGCGGATATCAACAGAATTTCCTTTTTGACAAAAAGTCATATTCTAGTAAAATATAAGGTATCAACATATAAGATAATGTGATACCCTAAAAGAAAAGGAGGATGACATATGAGAGGTCCAATAAGGTGTCCAAAATGTAATAAGGAAATTGTGTTGTTGCATGGAGTTTACTGTCCATATTGTGGGTATGATTATTCCGAATGGCTAATGCTTCCGTCACGGGATGCGCGTGTCATCAACGAAAATGAAACGGACTATTCCGGGGATGCTTTTATTACTTATGATGATGGAAGGATCTACAATGGAGACGTATTTGAGGGAAGACCGGATGGCGCAGGCGTGATGAAACTATTGGATGGACGGATCATTAGCGCGTTGTGGCTAGATGGAGAACCTTTGGAAAGCATGATCGTTTACATGCCTAATGGAAGCCGGTATGTAGGAAAGCTTTTTTATGGTATGCGGCATGGAAACGGGTTGGCTTATTTTCCGGATGGCAGCTATTATGACGGGATGTTCATGAAAGACCATATAACTGGAAAGGGGACACTTTTTATCTCAAATGGAGATTCTTACGAGGGTGACTTTCTTAATGGCGAATTCGACGGCGTAGGTGTGTACAGAAACAGAAATAAAGTGTATGCTGGAAAATTTAAGAGAAATGTGTTTACAGAAACAGGGACGATCATTTTTGATACGGCGAAATTATATGTTTTTGTACGACGAAGCGAATGACGCAGAACAAAGGTGAGGCTAAATGAGGCCTCATCTTTTTTTGTCAAAACAAGTATCCCAGCTTTTTTTTGAGTCAGATTCATTCATATTGACTATGATTGAACAAATAAAAAAGGAGGATTTATTATGAAATTTATCGTTATCGAAGGAAATGACGGAAGCGGAAAAGCAACACAGTCTCAGCTCCTGCTTGAAACAATGTTGGAGAAAGGAATTGATGCAAGAAAGCTTTCTTTCCCAAATTATCAGTCTGACTCATCCGCATTAGTTAAAGGATATCTTGCCGGGAGATACGGAAAAAGAGATGATATTTCTCCATACGCCGCTGCAAGCTTTTATGCTGCTGACCGTATCGCTTCTTATATGGAAGACTGGAAAAGAGATTATGAGAAAGGAAAACTGATCATTGCTGACAGATATACAACGTCGAATGCAATTTACCAGTGCGCCCGTCTGCCTCGTATGAGAAGACGCCGCTTCTTACAGTGGCTCTATGAATACGAGTACGATCTCC
The DNA here is from genome assembly GCF_902381825.1 of Pseudocoprococcus catus. Classification (GTDB taxonomy): domain Bacteria; phylum Bacillota; class Clostridia; order Lachnospirales; family Lachnospiraceae; genus Coprococcus_A; species Coprococcus_A intestinihominis. The sequence continues at coordinate 2,157,838 of NZ_LR698973.1, read as the reverse complement.
TCGGATTACCAGAACCGGATATGGTCATCTACCTTGATGTGGATCCTGATATCTCAATGCAGCTGATCGAGCAGCGCGGAGAAAAGAAGGATATCCATGAAGAGGACGCTGAATACATGAGACAGGTCCATGAAGCTTCTAAGTTCTGCGCAAGAAAAGGCGGTTGGGAAAGAATCAACTGCTGTAAGGATGGAAAGATCCTGCCTCCGGAAAGGATCCATGAAATGATCATGGATGCCATTCTTGACTATGAAGAATGGGAAAAAAGTGAGGAAATGATTTAATTCAGAAGAAAGACAGGGGAAGCAAAAGCTTCTTCTGTTTTTTTTGCCAAGACGGAATTTAATTCCAGAGCCCGTTTTTCGCAAAAAAAATCGGTCCTGCCAGATGTGGTATTATAATGCCATGAACAGATAGCTGCTTCCACAGCAGCCAAGTACAGACAACATCCGGTAAGCTCTTCCGGATGTGATGAAGGGGCGGCAGATTGGCCGTTAAGAGCATCCTCCTTGTTTTATTTTTTTTGAAAGTCCCGGATCGTTCCGGGATTTTCTACTGTCAAGGATACGGGGATTCTCCCATTTTGTATATATACAATTATTGCAAAAGGAGTGAAAAAAAGTGGATGTACTCACATGTATAAGAAAATATTCCGAAGAAGATATTAAAATGATGATCAAAAAGATAACAGAAGCCACAGATGATGAAATGGGCTTTTATATGGATGCATTAGAGCTGTTAAAAAACACTTTGGCAGAAAACAAGTATACGCTTTTTGTTTATGTGCCTGAAGACGAAAATGAGCTGATGAACATCAATCTGTTTGATACAGACGAGATCGTGGAAAAATATCATCCGATCCGGCTGCTTGACAGTGTTGCTGATCCTTTAAGCCTTGATCGGAAGCAGGCAGAAGCTGTTCTGCTTCTAGCAGCACAACTTCCGAAGGAACGTTCCCTGTTTGAAGTATCGAAGGAACAGATCGTAGGCGCGGAGATAGATGAGTATACAGCTTATCGTTATGGGGAATTACAGATCATAGCAAATATTATCATTAGTGTTGCATCAGATGAAGGACAGATGACAGAAGAAGAGCTTGACGAATCGATGAAGAAAATTAGTGATATTTTCAAAGAGGAAGATATTGAAGATGCGTCGTTTTCTACAGAACTCGACCTTAAATCCGCAGACGAATTCATGGAGTATGAAGCAGACAGAGCGGAAAACAGCAGGCAGATGGCGGCCAGGTCGATCGCTTTTTACAGAGCAATGGGAAGGAAAATAGAGAACAGCAAACTTGGGGGAGGGTTCAACAATGAAATGTAAAAGATGTGGTACTGAGCTTCCAGATGATGCAACGTTCTGTCCAAATTGCGGGGCAACATTCAGCCCACCAAAGAAAAAAAGAAAAAGTGTAGAGAATAATGTAGATGTGACGCCTAAACGTATAAGATTAAAGCGCAAGGAGGCCGATGAACGAGAAGATGATGTAGCAGCAGATGAGGAAGAGGAAGAGAGAAGCAGATATGAACAGGACACCAGTATTCCAGCCATGATCTTTTTAGCAATTGCGAGTTTCTTGATGCCGCCTGTTGGACTCATCCTGTTTCTCGCATGGATCAACTGCAAGCCAAAGGCTTCAACTATCTGCTGCTATGCAGCATTATTTAGTACATCGATTTTCGTAGGTCTGATCTTATGCTCCATTCACACCGGGGTGTCAGTGAGGGAGACGCTGCAGTATACACCGACTATCGATGATATTCAGTCATTCATTGGAAGTATCGCTGCAAAATTTGGACGATGAAAATTAATTTTCGCGAAAAAATTATCATATTAAATATGTGTTGACACTCCCACGGTTAAAACCGTGGGATTCTTTTTACGGAATCCCGTAGCTTTGCAGCATTCACCGTACAATCTTTCACCGTCGGTCGGCAGCGGGCCACATACAGCCGAAGCTGCATATGCCCGTGTCCATACGTTATCTCTTTTCCGGGCGGAATACTGTCCATGGATCAATGGCTTAAGCTTTCACACCGGAGCGCTACTTGCAACCACGCGGCTATGCCTTGGCCGCAGGCCTGATAACGGAAGCCGTCCGGAACCGGTTTAATGTCGGGGTTTACGACAAGACAGGGTCAACAGGTGCGTTTATAAAGGTTTACGGGTGACATAAACTTAGAATCCGAAACACTGCTTCATGGATGTTATTGAATATATAAGAAAGGAAGATTTTATGTCAGACTTAATTGACTTGAAATCTCATCCAGTAAGCGTAGCATTGAATTTGCTTTTGAGGGATAGAACAACTGAAAAGAATATCATTTTTGCCACGGATGCGTATGATGGTGTTGATTTTACAATGCCTATTACAAAAAAGATTCTTTCAGGCAATTCAGTTGATATTCGTCCTCGTGTATCAAAGAGTATGGAAGAACAAGTACTTCGTACACGAAAGAAAGCAGAGGTATTTACTCCGTCATGGATTTGCAATAAAATGAATAATCATTGTGATACAGAATGGTTTGGTCGTGAAAATGTGTTCAATGTAGAGCAAGACCGTGAATGGATTACAACAGAAGACAAGATTGAGTTTCCAGATGGAAAATCGTGGAAGGATTATGTGGATTCCAAACGATTGGAAATCACTTGTGGAGAAGCTCCATATCTTGTATCACGTTATGATGCTGCAACTGGTGAGATTATCCCGATTCATAACAGAATTGGAATCTTAGATAGAAAATTACGTATTATCAATGAGAATACACAGACTCGTAAGACGTGGAATCAGTGGGTGTATCGTGCATTTGAAAGTGTATATGGATATGAATATCAGGGAGATAATTTGCTGATTGCAAGAATCAATCTTCTTGAAACATTCTGTGAGTATACACGTGACAGATGGAATGAAGAACCGACAGATTCATCATTGAAGCGTATTGCAGATATTATCAGCTGGAATTTATGGCAGATGGATGGAATACATGGCGTTATTCCGTATGTGGGTGCGGTATGTGAGCAAAAAGATGAAAATGAACCGCATCAGATGACCATGTTTGAAATCATGGGAATTGCGGATGAATCCGAGCCAGAACCAGAAGAAGTATTGCCGGAGACAATAGATTGTAAAATCTATGATTGGCGAGAAGATAAAAGTGTAATGTACAAAAGTATGAATGAGGGATAAGGTCATGAAATTTGATTTTGTTATTGGAAATCCGCCTTATCAGGATATTATTTCGGAAGAAAGTGATAATAAAACATATGCAGCTCCTGTATATAACATGTTTATGGATGAAGCTGCAACTATAGCTGATAAGGCTGAATTGATACATCCAGCAAGGTTTTTATTCAATGCTGGTGCAACACCTAAAGCATGGAATGAAAAAATGTTGGCTGATGAACATTTTAAAGTATTACAATATTCTGAAAATGCGGCTGATGTTTTTCCAAATACAGATATCAAAGGTGGTCTTGTTATTTCGTATCGTGATGCAACGAAAAATTATGACCCAATTGGTATTTTTACAAAATATGATGAATTGAATACTATTTTGCACAAGGTAAAGGTGAAAAACGAAAAATCTTTTGATACTATTATTGCATCAACTATGAGTTATGGTGTGACGTCATTATTTGTTAAAGAGCATCCTCATTTGGTTAATAGATTACGAACGAGTGCATTTACAGTATTGGCAGAAGTGTTTTTTGATGAGAAGCCAAATGATGGATATGAATATATTTTGATGGCTGGATTAAAAAACATGAAAAGAACACGTATGTATGTTCGGAAAGATTATATTAAAGATAAAGATGGAACATTGGATTATTACACTGTATTAATGCCCGCAGCTAGTGGCTCTGGTAAGTTTGGCGAAACTCTTTCGGCTACTGATATTGCAGAGCCGGGTGTTGGTTTTTTACAGACATTTATCGGCATCGGTAAATATGATACACTTGAACCGTGTAAAAATATTCAAAAGTATATTAAGTGCAAGTTTACAAGAACTTTGCTTGGTGTTTTGAAAATAACGCAGCATTGCACTGGTCAGGCGTGGTCATGTGTGCCACTTCAAGATTTTACATCATCCTCAGATATTGACTGGTCACAGTCGATTGCAAATATTGATAAGCAGCTTTATAAAAAATATAATCTTTCCGATGAAGAAATCAACTTCATTGAAACCAATGTAAGATAAACTGCCTGTTTGGTAGTCATTGATATACCTGTGCTATTAATGTTTAATTATAGGATGTTTGAGTGAGTGAAGGTACATAGTTGAAGGTACATAGTACATGCTATTGTGCAAATTGCACAACGACAATGTGCCGAACGCTCAAATACGCATAAACACTGAGTGTAGGCCCCTCATACGGGGGGATGAATCGGAGGAATACGCTTTGCCTCTGCAATTATAATAGTAGGCCCCTCTTATGGGGGAAATGAATCATTGGCGCCTCTCACGGGAGATGAATCGAATTATGACACAAAAAATACCATATTATAATTGCAGCGGCCAAACGATTCATCCTTTGTATTTGCGTACGCCGTATCCGATGCCCGGCGGATGTCAATGTAGCTATATGTACATCGTGCTGTTTTAGGCTGCCTTTGGCAGTTTCCTTTCAATTTTTTGCATATAGCACGGGCTTCTTAAATACAAATTTTTGTGTATTTCATTCCCCAAAAAAAATACCGCCTTCATTTTTAAGGACGGTATTTTTTTGTTTTCTAAGAAAAATCGTTAGTCAAAACGATATGAACTAAATCATCTGTTGACATTAATGGAAGAGGTGTAGCATATAGTTTTACGTCATTATAACCTTCTTCTTCCATATCCAGCCGTTCCATAACCTGCTTTTCATCTTCTGTCCCTCGCTGTCTAGCGCGTCGAATAAGCTCCTTCTTTGGAATATCCAGATAATATGCCTCATACGGAGTGTTAGACTCCTTAAGCGCTTTCAGCCCTGCTGCATCAAGAATCGCGACGTGTTTTCCGGGTTGCATATAGCTTTCTTTTGAAGAGCCAACCTGAACTATCTGCCCATCTTTTGTGTATCCAGACCATTCAAGCAACTGTCCCTTTTTAAGGTTTTCAAATTCTTCTTCTGAAACAAAATGGTAGTCAACGCCGTTGACTTCGCCTGGACGAGGACTCCTGGTAGTATAGGTTACAATCGATTCAAATCCATGCTGCAGTAAAGCGTTTTTTAATGTGGATTTTCCGGAATTTGTTTTCCCGCAGATAATAATAAGTCTGTTCATGATTGTTTCCTCCAACATTTTTAAATTCTGATATCTCTAGCTTCTTCCGGTGTCATCGTTAAACATCTGCAGATTCCTTTAACTAGTCCGTTGAGCGTATCTGCCCAGCGGTTACGATAGCCGCGATAATCGTGTTCATCTTCAGCGTATCGATACATGTAGTGCAAATTTGACAATACCGGTTCCTCTGTATCGACATATATGACAGAACCGTTTTTCACGTTTCGTACAAATCCGTAACAACCTCTCTTTTCACCATTGATGATGATGTTCTTAAGAGAGAAAACTAATTCCATATTGTTGTTTGCTGCTTCTTTCTTAATAGCATTTCTTAATTTAACAGCCAAAATCATCATTCGTCCTCCTATAACAGCCCAACAGCCTGCTTCGCCAACTTATCCGCTTCTTCATTGCCATCAATGCCGGTATGAGCTTTGACTTTTTTTAAAGACAATGGTCATATGTTTCATCGCATCCTTCATGATTTTATGATACTCTTTAGTTCCAACTTTGTTCCTTTCCCATTCACCGGTTGCCCATTTTTCGATCCCAAGATAGTCATAATAGATCGTCAATGATTTTACTCCACAGCGACGGGCTTCATACACCGCTATTCTGCATCCCAGAACCTCTCCGGCAACATTATGCATTGTAGCCATTTCAGGCGCATTACCATTCCCCTGAAGAATGATTTTCTGGTCTCCAATACACAGAAAACCTCCATATCCATAAACGCCGGTTTCTGCATTATAGGAGCCGTCAACATAGGCATAAGCAGGAAGCTCAGTCGGTTTTTGTTTTGTTGATGGTGTTTTGCGGATAGGCCTTTCTTCTGAATCCGATGAGTCGGATAAAACAGCCTGCTTCGCCAATTTGTCCGCTTCCTCATTGCCATCAATGCCGGTATGAGCTTTGACTTTTTTAAAGACAATGGTCATATGCTTCATCGCATCCTTCATGATTTCATGATAATATTTAGTTCCGACTTTGTTCCTTTCCCATTCACCGGTTGCCCATTTTTCGATCCCAAGATAGTCATAATAGATCGTCAATGATTTTACTCCACGGCGACGGGCTTCATACACCGCTATTTTGCATCCCAGAACCTCTCCGGCAACATTATGCATTGTGGCCATTTCAGGCTCATTACCGTTTCCCTGAAGAATAATTTTTTGGCCTCCGATACACAAAAAACCTCCGTAGCCATAAACGCCAGTTTCTACATTATAAGAGCCGTCAACATAGGCATAAGCAGAAGGTTCAAGAGAGTCCTGTTTTTTTGATGGTGTTTTGCTGATAGGCCTTTCTTCTGAATCCGATGAGTCAGATAAAAATGCCCTTGCATCTTCTTCCTTCGCAAAACCCTGGTAAACAGCTCCAGGATATTTGTTGACTGATTTTGCACAATCGGCCCAGTTGTTGAAAACACCTGTTCTCCGTCCAATTTTTACGGCATAATAATTTTTCTTAGCCATTGATATTCCTCCTTTTTTTCGTAAGATTACAAATGAAAGATGTATTTTTAAAGTTCATGAAATAATAAGAATACTGACACAAAAAGTACACAGATACGTTGTATTATAGAGACACTAGAAGTAATCCACCGAACGGTGTTCATTATATATTTTTTTCATTTATCTTTTCTCCAAAACTTTTATATATTAAAGGCCGCAGACTCAAATCCTGCGGCCCATTTGCTTATTCAAAAATTTTCCTGAGTTCATCCCCATCGATTGTTTCGTTTTCAATCAGTTTTTCTGCGATCATTTTCAACTTGTCTTTATTGCTATTTATGATCATTTCAGCGTCGTATCTCAATCTTTCAGAATACGCCAGAATCTGATCTGTGATCACGGACTTTCCCGCCTGAATGACTGAATAGGAGATGAGAGAATCTTCTTTACCCATTCCATAAGAGACAACCATGTCATATAACAGTTCGGAAGCTCTTTCGATGTCGTTTGAAGCCCCTGTTGTCACATTGTCTGGACCAACAAGAACTTCTTCTGCGAGACGACCCGCGTACAATGTCATAACCTGTTGTTCGAGTTCCTGCTTTGAATATAATCCCACTTTTTTCTGATTAAACATTGTAACACCGCCGGCACCGGATGTGGATGGAACAATAGATATCTTTGTAATTTCGTCTCCAAAAAGGAATCCTAAAAGTGCATGCCCTGCTTCATGGTAAGCAGTCAACTTGATTTCATCCTGCTGCCTTTCGGCATCCTTTTTGGAGTGTCCCTCCATCAACTGTTTAAAGTATGCTTCATCCAGCATGGCCTTTGTGATAACGCAGCTTCCATCTGCAGCAGATAGGATAGCTGCTTCATTGATAACGGCTTCGATAACAGCCGGACTTGCTCCTACCATTTCTTTTGCAAAAGCATCAAGATCCACACTGTCATCGAAACGCTTATCTTTGGTATAGATATCAATAATTTCTCTTCGTTCCTTGCTTGTAGAAGGAAGAGGAACAGCGAAGCGGTTGTCGAATCGGCCAGGCCTTGTAAGTGCCGGATCCAGATCCTGGAGCCTGTTTGTAGCAGCGACAACAAGAACGCCGTTTCCTGCGGTAAATCCGTCCATTTCACTTAACAGTGCATTAATTGTCTGCCTGTCTGCTGAAATATTTCCTCCACGTTTTCCGCCTAATGCGTCGATCTCATCTATAAACAAAATACACGGACTGTTTTTTCTGGCCCATTTGAATAGCTCCCTGATCCTTCCTGCACCGACGCCAACGAATTTCTCATCAAAGTCTGAACCGGATACTGCCCGGAAATTAACACTTGCTTCACCGGCAATAGCCTTAGCCAGGAGCGTTTTTCCTGTTCCCGGAGGGCCATAGAGGAGGATGCCTTTAGGGAGCTTTGCTCCTGCTTTTTTATAGATCTTCGGATTTTTCAAAAAATCAATAATCTGCATCAGATCTTTCTTTAATTCTGTGTGTCCGGCTACATCAGAGAATTTAACAGATGACAGATATAGTGACTTGCTGCTGCTTTGTATCGTTGTTTTTTCTCTGCCACTGATAGTATGAAGCATGATGATCATAAAAAGTCCCATCATTCCAATCGTTATAAAAGACATGTAATTGGACATTTCTTTCTTTTCATCAACTTCGATCCCTTTTTCCAGCATATCCTTTTTAAAGTCATTATATTTTGGATTTTCCGTCCGGTACTGACTGCCGTTCTTTAATGTGTATGTAAAGGTGTTGGAGGACAGCGTAATGTCTATCGATGCAACTTCATTTTTATCAACCGCTGCCATAAACTGGGTATACGGTTGTGACTCCTTATAGATAGGTGGAAGGAGACAGATGATTATGATAATCAGGCCTATAATGATAATACCGCCTATCGTTCTTTTTTTAATGTTTTTCAATGAAAAGCCTCCTTTTTAGCTTTGTCTGCTTTGCTTAAGTAACCTTACTACTTCTTTCTTGATGATTTGATACATGTCCTGGTGAGAGAGTATCAACTCAAGACATTCATCAGTGCCGCTTTGTTTAGTACCTAGTATTTGTCCGGTACCACGCAGTTCCATATCTTTCTGGGCAACAACAAATCCATCCGTCGTTTCAGCCATAACTTTCAGCCTGTCATTTTCAGTATCATCAGATAGTAATACGCAGTAAGATTGTAGTGCTGAACGCCCAACCCGACCTCTCAGCTGATGCAGCTGGGCCAGTCCAAAACGCTCTGCGTTTTTTATGAGAATGACAGTCGCATTTGGCACATTAACGCCCACCTCAACAATCGTAGTTGATATCAATATCTTAATATCTCCCCTTGAAAAGGCATCCAATGTCTGACGGATTTCGGCTTCCTTCATGTTGCCCGAGATGGCCGCAACTGTTACATGATAGTCCTCGAACCAATCAGTCATCTTTTTTAAGGTGGTCTCTACTGAGTCAACATTTTGCATGGTATCGTTATCTTCGATAAGCGGACAAATGGTGTAACATTGATGTCCCTGATTTATCTGGCTGAGCATAGATTGATAGACCTTTTCTTCATCACTGTATATGATCGTTTTTACAGGCTTTCGTCCGCTTGGCATGGAATGAATGTTATAGATCTTGGTGCTTTCTCCATAAACAGCAACCGCAACAGATCTTGGAATAGGCGTTGCACTCATGCTGACAGAATGAACCCCTTCTGCTGCCTTTTCACGTAAAATACTCCGCTGCTTCACACCAAAACGATGTTCTTCGTCAATGATCGTGAGACCCAACTTTTTAAAAACAACATCTTTTGAGAAAACGGCATGGGTTCCGATAATGATATCCGCTTCACCGGATGCTATTTTCTTTAATGTATTTCTTTTTTCTGCTGCTTTCATCCCTCCGTACAGATATACAATGGAAGCTCCGGTATCCTTTAATGTTGTGGAAAATTCTTTATAATGCTGAGATGCCAAAACGGCAGTAGGAGCCATAACAACGCTTTGATAATGGTTTTGGTATAGGACAGCAGTTAAGAGGACAGCAATGATGGTTTTTCCGCAGCCTACATCTCCTTGTACTAAAGCATCAACCCTGTTCCCGGATTCGAGATCCGCTACGAGCTCACGAAGTGCCTTCATCTGATCGGGAGTTAATACAAACGGCAGATTTTTTAAAATTCCGTTTAAGATACTGGCTGTTTTGATTTTAAACGGAGAAGCAGATGATGAGTCAGTCTTTTTTAGTTCTAATTCCTGGATATAGGGCAATAATGTGTCTGTCATGTGTCTTTTTTTTGCAAGCGCCACCTCATTCATTGATTTTGGAAAATGAGTATACTGAAGTGACACAGCCGTATTTGGAATGCCAAGATTCTTCCTGCTTGTTGTCCCAATCATATCTGGACAGGCGTATACGTAGTCAAATGACTGTCTGATGAGATTCCGGATCATTTCGTCAGATATGCCTTTGATAGAAGGGTATACCGGAAGGATTGTCCCTGTCTGCTGATCATTGACCTTTTGGAATAAATCCAGCGCCTGAATAGTAGCCGATTTATATTCGACGTCCCATTTGACTGTTCCTCCGATAGTATAATTGATACCGGAACCAAGTTTTTTAGCCATCCATGGCTGATTAAACCAAAATACTGTCACTACGCCGGTTCCGTCATAAAACTGGCACATCGTATGTTTATTATTGATAACACGCGGTATTTTGGCGCGTCCTACAAACGCTGCCCGCTGCCCATGACAAACTTCTGCTTCTGACATATGCCGGATGTTTGTGTAATCCCTATAAGCAGTAGGGTAGAAGTGAAGCATATCTTCGGCGGTATATATTTCTTTTTTCTTTAATTTACCCAATACTTTTTTCGACACACCAAGTTCCTGTAGTAACAATGTATCCCTCCTTCCTGCAATTTTTCTTCTCATATAAAATGATATCATTTTATTTTTCATGTAGCTTTTTGCAGAAATAGAAGCAGATTGTGGAATTAAATTCCACAAAACAAAAGCCCGTGTATTAATACGCGAGCTTTTGAGGATGAAAATCAAAATGGATACTTATCGGCTGATTTCTCTCTTACATTTTTCAAGATATTCTTTGAAACTCATATCTGTGAATTCGTAAAACATCTGCTCAACAGCTTCCTTATCAGAGCTGTTTTTCCAGATATTGAAAATGTCATGAGCAAATCCGAAAAATTCAAAATCGTTTTCTTCGATAAGATCAACCAGGATCGTGTCGGCATCTCTTATGCATCCATCGGGAGTGTTATCGTTAAGCTTTTCAACTTCAGCCAGTAATTTTTCCATATTCTGACCTTCTGCCGAATCAAGCTCCATGTGAGAAATGTCTACAGGGTTTTCTAATTTTAAAATTGCATCTTTTTGTTCAGCAATGGCCTGCTGGGCGATAGTATTGATCCTGTTCTGAGCGAATGCTTCAATTTCTCCTTTTGCTTGCGTGATGGTTTTATCCATCTGTTCCTGGAACTGACGGAACATGAAATTCGATTCAGAAGATAGACCATTCGTAATGGAATGGATTTTCCTGAGAATGGCCGCACGGTCTCCTTTTCCAATTGACTTCTTTGTATCCAAAAGAGTTTTTATCTCTTCGTAAATCTTATTGGCAGAAGCCTTTTTGTCGTCCATTCGTTCTTTGAACTCATTCGTGATCTGTTCCCGCTTGTTAATGAAATCGGGTTCAGGGATACGCCCTTTTCCTTTGATAAACTTAATAGTACATGGAACGCCTGAACCCATGTTCATGGATGTAATCAGTTCAGCAAATTGTGACTGCGACATCTCAACTTCCACGATTTCAGGACCACCAAAGTACCAGTCCTCATTAAGATCTCTTGAAACAGTTCCTTCTTTGAGTACCATATGAATGGTATCCCTATGCTGGATGCTGCTGCCAAACAAGTTGCTGTGTCCGCCATGTGTCCTTGAAAATGACAGCATCCCGAAAGATGGATGATGGTATGTGTCACCATGAATGCCGTCAGTAATTGTATAATCGCCTTCCTGGCGAATTTCTTTTCCCATAATTATTCTCCTTGCATACAATCAGGCTAATGTGCGATCACCATGTTTCCAAAGTAATATTTTTCTCCGATATCTGCTGCACGAACGAATTCGTCCATGTCATACAGTGTGCCTTCAAAAAGAACAGCATCAGACCATTTGTCTGTGATAGAGTCAATCAGATCATGCGTCCAACAGTAGTCTGTTGAAAAGCGTCTAAGGTCAGCCTCTTCCGAAAGCTTTTTGAAGCGTTCGTATTTATGAGCAAAGTAATTCATCTTGCCGCATTCTGAGAAGATAACATATTGTCCTTTTTCGTCAGACCACGTTTCGAATCCAGCACTCCTGAAATTGCTAAAAAGATATTCCAGAGATGCGGGGTCTTCTTCGTTCTCAAACCATTCAGCATAAGATGAGCCATAAAACTGCGTTTCATCCATGTTACCAAGATTTTCTGCTTCCTTTGCTACTTCAAAAAATGTACCTCTAGCCATGTGTTTCTCCCTCCGATTACTGTTCGTCTTTAACGTCTGTGGCATCTGGAATATGGCAAAGAGGGCTGCGGTACAAGCAGGTATTGTCCATCCCAAATACCGGATTTGTCATTTCTCCAGGCTGGATGCCTTTAAGCTCGCGCTCATAAATGAACATTCTGGCATCTATTGTGTCAATCAGATTTAACACTGTTGCTTCAGGAATAGCTGGCTTTGCAAGTGCACCGAATTCCAAAGTTCCGTGATGAGAGGCGATCATATGCTTTAATAATCTCAACTCCTCCGCATCAACATCACCGATTTCTTCAGCTGCTTTTGTGATCATCTCACAGCCAATCATCAAATGACCAAACAACCCGCCATCAACACCGTATGTAGCAGAGCCGAGCGTTGTTGTTTCCAGTTCGACCAGCTTTCCGATGTCATGAAGAGCGGTACCGGTAACAAGCAGTGACCGGTTCAAAATCTCATAATAATTGTCTGCCACTTTATCTGCTGCCGTAACCATACGATATGTATGCC
>NZ_LR698973.1:2132229-2144737 GCF_902381825.1 Pseudocoprococcus catus | reverse complement strand
CCATACGATATGTATGCCACAATAAACCGGCACGGATGTTATGGTGGACGGATTTAGCAGCGGACCAGTAGATTAACCGATCCTTGTTGTCCTCGTACAGTTTGATTCCAATCTGCGCTGCATGGAAATCTTCAGCTGCTTTTTTGAGACGATCCAGAATAAAGTTATACATTTCTTCCGGATCCCTTGGTGCACTGATGACAAAGTCAGAAATCTTTGCGTCTTCAACGTAGCAGATTTTTTTGAGATTATAAAATTTTCCGTCATACATCATTGTGATGTCTGCGACGTGTTCATTATAACGATCATAGATCTGATCTTTTCTTACGCGGAAAAGATTTCCAGAAGCCTGACTGTCACCGTCTGTAAATGTAAGCGTACAATAAGCATTTCCGTACTTATCTGTTTTTTCCGTAATGTCTGTAATGAGACATCTGATAACGGATTCTTCTTTTTCTCTCAAGTCATTGATTTTCATAATTTTTTACCTCCTGTTTTAAAAAAATGTTACACCTCAAATATGGGGTAATTCATATTACTAAATACAAGCGGTCGTTGATTTTCGAGAAAAAATAAAGGAAAGATTTTCTGGTATCATTAATTCAGAAACAAAGAGAAAAAGTGCTCATTCAAAACAGAAAAAATACCATTTTGAAATAGAGCATGGAATGAGAAAAAGGAGATTTCAGTCATGACAAAGGTCAAATCGATAACGCTCGTAGCAGCAATAACAATTTCATGCATTTTATCCGGATGTCAGGCATCTGCCCATAGCAGAGCAGAAGAGCAGAATGTTCCGGAACACATTACAATCATTGAAAATGTCAGACCAGGAGCTTAACAGCACCTGACGGTGTTGTATTCATGCGTTCTGTCCGATGATATCAACGATCAAGGAGGAAAGAAAGTTGAATGAGAAAAAAAATATTGATCCTACAAACAACATAGAACCATCGTCTCCACCTGGAGAGGAAAGTGTCATTTCAGATAATCCTGAATTAAATGACAGCAGTCAAGCTGATATGTCTGTTGATGAAGTAGAAGAAGATGAGGTTGATCTATCCGATTTGGAAGAAGAACCTTTCATAGAAGACTCACCTTCAAAAGAAGAAAAAATAGATGCCAGTGAAAATGATATAGCTGGTCAGGCTATCGATGTAGCAGAAACCGATAATAGTGAGAATGCATTTGATACAGGCAAAAATAAATCAGCCGTTCAAAAAGAAACCGATTTGTCTGATCTGGAAGAAGAAAAGACAGAGGCAACTTTCAAGGAAATCTCAGATGTTGATTCAATGGTAGGAAACGAACAATTGGATAATGAGACTGAAGAGGAGGAAGAAGATGTCATTGACGATTCTGAATATCAGGATGATGGACTATTCGATATTCCTGAGCCAGAATGCGACCAGGAAGAGGAGGAGTTGTCAGATGCAGATGATATCTGTATCGATGATGATATGAAGAATGACGGTGTAGCGGAAAAAGATGCGGCTAATACAGAAGATGACGATCAGTTCGAGAAGACTGTTGATCTGTCAGATTTTGATATTCAATCTCTCGTACAGGATGATGTAAGAAAGACGACTGAAATATCGAAGCCGGAAACATCAAAAAGAAAAGAAAGGGTAACTAAAAATGATACGTCACTAACAGGAGAAGACGATAATTCGGAAACGAATAAACAGTTGGATCGCGATCTTGATGAATTGGATAAATTGCTTGAAGACCTAGATACAGGCAAAGGTAAAGAAAACCCTATAAAAGAGCCTTCAAAAGAAGAGTATAATTCTGACAAGAAAAGCAAGAAACAGGATGATGTTGCAGGTAAAAAAACAAGAAAGAAGAAAGCAAGCAAAAAGACGTTTTGCTATATCCTTGGCGGAGGTGTAGCAGCGGTTGTTGTGTTTCTTGCGTTATTGCTATATCCGGTCAAAATCGCAGCAACATTGACAGCAGAAAACTGTTATCAGTATGACACTCTTACAACTAGCGATTTTTCTGTAGAAACACGGTCATTGTTGGGTTTATCACACAAAAAGGCAAGCTTCAAGGTTAATGATGGAAAATTGACGCAGACAAATAATGTTGTTAAGATCAGTTGCGACGGAAAAGAGGCAGATGTTGATGTGACTGCTGTTGGATTGAAAAAACTGGATGCAAAATACAGTAAAGAATCTGCATACGAAAGCGATCCGATCAGGACTAGCGATATTAAGGTAGTAGCTGAATTCGCTGATGGAACAACTCGTGATGTTGATGATGTCACATTTGCAAACAACGATGTTCAGTACATTACGTCAGATAATGTTGTTCTGCATTCTGAAACGTATGGAGACATCACCTGCAAGCTGCCATACGTTGCAGTAAAGTCTGTAAAAATCCAAAATCACGACACGTTTTATGTCAACGAAAAGCCAGAATTTGATGCGTTTACATTTACGTATGCGGATGGTACAGAAAAAGTCATCAAAACAACAGATACAAAATTAGGAGAGAGCTTCGGAAAGATTCCAGCGGCGGAAGGCAGTATGTTCTATACGTTTGATTATCACGGTAGAACTTATGAGATTAGTCAGAGCATAGCAACAAGGACCATCAAAAGTGCCTCTGCAAACGTATCTGAGGGCTATGTGGATGAGGTTCCAAACATCACATCCATCAACATCACGTTCGATGACGGTAGTACAAAGACTGTTGATGTTAACGATGAAGGATTGTCAAAAGCCCCTGATACGACTCATAAACTTGCTGCTGGTGATAACGAATACGAATTCGTTTATAACGGAGCTGCTGGATCATTCAATATCCGGGGCAATCGTTATCCGGCAACATCTATTGTATACAAAGCTAATCAGACGTTATATGCAGGTGAGCCGATGACAGACGGTACTATTACCATTACATATTCTAACGGACAGACGGAGAATATTGATTCCAGGAACGTGGAGTTTACAACGAATGTATCATCTCTAAGAGAGGGAGATAATAGCGTACAGTTCCGCTACGAGGGTCAGGTATACACAATGACAGTAAAGGCGGAGCACGTTTACATTATCAACACAACGATTGCCGGTGATTTTAAGGTCGGGGATATGGTTGGAGAAGCAGATTTGACGATTACATATAACACTGGTAATTCGGTTATTGTGAATACTCAGGCGATTGATTTTACAGACAAGGCATTAGAATCCGGAGAAAATACGTTCATTTATACATTCAATGGACAGCAGGGGATGTTCATTGTTAATGCACAATAGGCAATTACTGTTGTGCAAATTGCACAACGACAATATGACGAACGCTCAAACCCGCATAAACACTGAGTGTTGGCCACTCGTATGGGGGATGAATTATGGATGGGGTAACGATTCGTGACTCCATCGGGTTGGCCACTCGTATGGGGGATGAATTAACGACACTGGCAATGCAGCTTATACACGATATGTTGGCCCATCGCATGGGGGTGATGAAATCATATCCGCAGCAATGCAGCAGGCGGCTAATAAGGTTGGCCCCTCGCATAGGGGGGATGGATCACAAAAAAATAGCTCAGGAACCTACCGCATTTATGCGTGTAGAGCAGTCAGAGTCAATGGTACATCCAGATGCTGAATGCTATAAACAAAGGAGAATAAATCTATGAGCACAAAAATATACGATGCCTATAAATTCACACATGATTATTCCATGTATGAATTAAGCCACATATTTGATGGTCTCAGAACAGAAATCAAAGACATCTGCAATCGTGACATCCTGCAGAAGGTCATTGCAGAAACATTGTATTTCTATAATTTCAAACAAGCCCATGGTGATAGCGATGTCGCTAAAGCAGTTGCAGACACAGACCCTCAAACACAAACCAATTCAAATACAGATAATCATTATAATCGTTATACACACGGCATATGGAAAGCCGTACAGGAAGACAAATGGACTACTGTCTATGTTAACGTCTATTGGTATATAATTGACGAAATCAGCAGAGGTGCCAAGTCACTATTCCGATGTGACTATGACTATCGCTGCATACTTCAGATTATTCCTATGGAAACAAAGACGCTTGCCATGTTCTTCGGCAGTCCGATGCTTCGAGACTACCTGGAATCACGTCATGATTTTCTGACAGACTATCACTACCAGAACCAGACAGACCGTCCTGAAAACATTCCTGAAGAAGAATGGAATCTGCGCGAAAAAGACTGGGATAGAGCCATTGGACCAGATTACATTCCAAGTCAGCATGGATTCGCTGTAGACCTGTTTAACACGGATAATATCATGCCAATCTTTGTACCATCGAAAGTGGAACCTGTACCGTTACCTGATATCGAACACCAGATGCGCGGCATTCGTGATACCCTCAGTTCCATCTCGGATGTAGAAGGCTATCCGCAATCCAAGCGATATTCTGCATGGTCTGCTTTCAAAAAAAGCGAACCATACAAGCAATGGGTTGCCGACTGCAACAAGATGATTCAGGAAAAATGCAGACTTATCACAGACTTCCATGAGTTCTGTGAACTTGTAGTACCCAGGAAAGGAGAGTTGACCCCTCGCATGGGAATGAATCGTGAATGTAAAATAAAGGAGGGCTTTTTATGATTTTGTGTTTTGAATTATCAATGCCGCACGCGGCAAGCTGGAACGGTAAATGGTCCGGAGCGGATCAGGGACACTACATTTTCAAAACGTCCCAGACTGCCTCTATGCAGAAGCTGTTTGTCAAACTCGACGGAGGCTCTTGGACTTAACGTTGGGCCGATGGTTGGTGTGCCACGATTTCTGCTCGTATCGTTGATGCAAAGGAAGCTAGGAAACTCGCAAAGCAAACGCTGGATTCTGTGGTTACGACTGGATGGTGAAGGATATCCTTGCCTTCGGTGAAATCAAAAAGCGATAGGAAGGAAGCTGCGGCATCCGGCCAGATGGCTCTGGTATCTTTTACTTACCAGAGAATGACGGATATCATTTATCGTAGAAAGGAGAGATGTCATATGACAAAAGAACAACTGATGGAACTGTTAAAAAAGACAGGTGACGATGAAATGGAAGCTTTTATTCGTAGTGACAACGGTTCGATTATTCCGGTTGATGATGTGATTTTGATGGGTGATGGCAGTGGAAGGGATTCGGTTTGTCTAATCAACGGATCGGCAGAAGTATTCGTTAAAGAAGAAATATCAAATTTACGCAAAAGAGAAAGGAGAAAGAATATGGAAATGATGAGTTTAGAGAGGACAACCTATGTCACTACAAGATATGATGTGTATGGAGGGTTTTATGTTGAAGTAACAAAAAATCCCGAAAAAGATTGTGTTGATTTCGTATTATGCCGCGAAAGTTATGGATTTAAGAGCTACATGATTGGAATTCCGACAAAGGATTGTCCAGAATCGGTATGGGAAGATCTGATTAGAAGAAATGTTGATAGTCACATTGCCGGATTTGTTCAGGACATTGAATATTTGGAAAGTCAGCCTATTTAAAGGAAAATGTCGTTTTAAAGGAGGCTGCTTGATGGCAGTCTTCCTTTTTTTTGGAATTAAATTCCTTTCATTGATTGAAAAATTTTGTCTGTAAAGTTTTTTTTGTTCAACCGGAGAGGTAATTTCTTTTGTTTTTGTTGTAACATGACTGTGTAGTCTAGGTGGATATACATTTTATGACTCCTTTTGATTCATATTTGAACTGTAACAAATTTTTTTTAAAACAGGAGGTAAGAATATGAAACAATTAGATTGGTCCGCTCCGACAACCGACGTATGGAAAGCAATAACATCTCTTCTTGGCTGTATAGCTTCAGGACGAACGAATGCATGGCTTGAGGTGCATGAAAATACGGACCCGGAACTTCCGTTCAAAATCAAGATTCCCAATCCGATGCTTAATGATCCTTTTAACTGGGGTTTTGTCTGCAGAATGCCTAGAGACGAGAAATGTATTTCAGAGAAAGGAAATTTTTTCAACAAAACGCAAGAAGATTTAACTCGCCATTGGGTGCTTTCTGTAGGAACAGAGGAGGCATTAGCCCAATATAAGGAACATGGGAAAATTACAGAAGGCCTTATGTGCGGAACAGGTATTGAATTCCCTATCAGAATCGAAGATGCCAACAGATATAGAGAGATGTTTGTTGGTGACGGGTACCAATATGGTTCTATGATGTGTTTTTGGACACCACGAGATGGCATTGAACTTTACGTCCCGGATCCGGATGTTGATAAAGTTTATGTAGTTTGCTATGATTCCTCTCATGAATACGTTGATATGAAACAGTCACTTACGAGGGCTGCAACGTTCTTGAAGGAGTATGCGGAAACATTTGCTGATAGAACTACATGCAGTAACGACAAAGCGTTGGTTCGCCTAACGGGAGCGAAACTGCTAAATTGGACGAAAGCAACCACCAATGTATGGGAAGCGATTGCGTCTCTTTTTGCATGCATAAATTCAGGCCATAGTGCATGGCTTGAAATCCGTGAAAATACGGATATAGATATTCCGTATCCAATAACTTGCAAAAATCCGCTTCTTGATGATCCCTTTAATTGGACATCTCTTTACGGAACACTTAGAAACGATTCAGAAGTACTCAAAAAGCATTTCTTTAATAAAACAGAAAAAAATCTGACAATTCATTGGATTAGTGCGTTTGGGACTGAAGCAGCAATAGCTAAGTATAAAGAATCTGGTGAACTCACTAAAGATCTTATGCGTGGCGCAGGTGTCGAGTTTCCTATCAGAATTGAAGATGCAAATAGATACAGGGAGATGTTTGTTGGAGATGGATATCAATATGGGAACTGGATGTACACATGGAAGCCTAAAGATGGCATCTCTCGATATATTCCTGACCCTAATGTGGGAAAAGTTTTCGTAGTCTGCCACGATGACACCTATCCTAAGCATGTTGACAAGACGAAAATAATAATGAGAGCTGCTAAATTCTTAAACAAATATGCAGAGAATTTTTAATTGTTTCAGAAAGGCTGTTCGAATTTTCGAGCAGCTTTTTTGAGTGTGCGCCGTTAGGCACACACATCAAAAAAAACAGGCTGTTTATGCGCAACCTGTTTTTTTAATGAATATTTTTGGAATTAAATTCCGTAAATTACACTGCCTCCTCAATCTGCTCCCATCCATACACCGCAGAAATCCTGTCTCCGATTTTAGAGGTGTATTTGTCGAGAATTTCTTCAGTACACTTGCCACGACAGATCAAGTCAATCAGCTCGTCCACTTCTTCTTCATCCAGCTCCTTCAGTTCCCGGTACACCACATAGTTCGTTCCATCATGATGGCACTGATCAGAACAGAATTCATTGTGTTCATCTACATACCAGCAAACGACATCTGTCGTACTTTGCAGACAATCCGCAATGTTTCCGGATTCAATGATCCGGTATCCCGGTCTGCGTCCATACCAAAGACCCATGTCAGCAATGGCAATAATAGGATGTTTAAGAACAATATTCAGATTAGTCCGTTCATCATCCAGATAAGATTGATTAATTTCTGCTGCCGCAACATATCGTTCATCTCTGTCTAAATTCGGATTGACTTCCAGAAAGTAACCGTCCCAATCATCCACATCAACTTCCGAAGTCCATATTAATTTGCAATTTTCATTCATTATGTATTCCTCCTGTTTTTAAAAAAAAATCGTTACATTTCAAATATGTTCAAAAGCGTTGATACAAAAAATCCTCTTCCCTGTAGCCCAAAAGGAAGAGGATTTTTGGCATTAATGAACAACAACCGGCATTGTTCCGAACGCATAGTTGTAGATTGTCTGAGCAGCTGAATACGGCAGGTTGATGCAGCCATGAGAACCGTCTGATTGGTATATACTGCCACCGAATCTTGACCGCCAGGAGGCATCATGAAGACCTACACCGGTCGTACTATCAATCGGCATCCAGAAGTTGACATAGGCGTTGAAGGTTGTCATCTGATAGTCCGTTGTTTTCCATTCGATCCAATAGATACCGGTTGGCGTGTGCCGACCCTCGGTAGGAAGACCTGTTACACAATCAGTTTCAAGGATTTCCTCTCCGGCATAAACAAGCCAAACCTTCTGCTCATCAATGCTGACATCTATGTAAGTATTGCCCAGCCCGCCGTTAAAATCGTAGGTTTCTTCCTGAGAATATACAGGATTGCGTTCAGTATCTTTTCCGGCTAAAATATCTGCTGCAAGCTGTTCTGCTTCTTTGTCGATATCAACCTCGTATCCATATATGCCTCCGGATATAGTGAACGTGCCGCAACCAACAGTTGTTACTTCTTTTTCTTTTCCTACGGTATTGAAGGTGTCAGCGATAGAGGAAGCAAGCAGGTAAACACCATCTTCGTCAATCTCAACAGTGCCATCTTCATATTTTATACAGCTGGTAATGTCGTCCTTTGTCAATGTATAGCTCGTATATGGACTGGTCAATGTGATCGTTTCATTGAGAATACTATTGATTTTTGCCATAGCCTCTGTTATCTCAGGAGAGGAGGATGTGATAGAGGGCTTTATGTAGCAGTCTATCGTCATCTGTTTTGAACCGCTTTTGATCGCTTCAATTATTTCTGCTTTCAGCTTGTCCTTATCCGGGACATCTCCATATTTCTCCTCAACAACAGAGTATGTACCACCAGTATATTCAATTCTGGCATCTTCGGATGGTGTTAATTCCTTTGATGTAAGACAATCCATCTGTGACATGTTTTCGTTCAATTTTTCTTCATTGTAGGTTACAGACGCCTCATACATCTGTTTTTGAACGAATGAAAGCGGCCAGGTATAGGTTTTTTGCTCCGCTAAGATAGAACCCAGTAATCCGTTATCATCGTACCTTAAATCAATGTCCGTTCCATAAAGAACGTCAGTTGTTTTGTCTCCGTCGATCTCAAGTTCAGAAGCGGAAGACTGGATGCCCAATGTTTTTTCTGCAGAAGCAGAAGATGAAAGGCCGATATTAGTTCCGGCAATGTATGTGTTTGGCAAAAAGTGGTTATGGAAGAAAAATATTCCTCCGCAATAAATAGCAGCGATCCCGGCTGCTGCAATTAATAAGTTTTTCTTTTTCATGAAAACGATCCCTTCTTTTTAGTGTGCTCTTCCTTTCGGGAATAATGTCATTTTTATTTGTTTTTCATATATAAAATGAGAAATTTGCAGAAGGGAGAGAATTAGAGTGTCTAGTTCCTATATAGTAAAAAAAATAGTGTATAGTTTGAAAAAACTACCATATTAAAAGGGAAGCTTAAAACAAAAGCGTTCAAGATAATCGAATGATGGAATTTCCGTCATAACACAGAGTAAAGGAGAAAACAAAATGGTAAAAATTAGAAGAATTTCCACATTATTAACAAAGGCTGAGATTGAAACTGCTGTTAGAATGCCTGGCGAAAAGGTTGTATTAGGTCACAAAGACGGACTTAACGTGTCTCTTCCGAATGATAAAGGTGTTTCTGTTGTCACCTATAAGTATGTTCTTGAAGATCAGGGCGGTAAAATCAAAATAGAATTGAATATCAATGGCTATTACAAGGTTGATGGATTTGTGTCAGAAGAAGATGTTCGGAATCTGTGCGCTGCTTGTTACGAGGATATTTTTGGAGAGGCGAAAGCGTGGATTGAGCAGCAGGCTCCATTGATGTGGCTGAACGGTCTCGACATTCAGATGGACCCTGGAAAACGTGAACCTGAAAAAGTTGATGTTGATAAGAAAGTCTTTACTCCAACAAAGCTTTTTGCTGTAAGATCAAACGACAAATAAGTATCAACTTTCATTGTACAAAATACACAACGGTAATATTAAGAACACTCAAACCCTCATAAACACTGAGTGTAGGCCCCTCATACGGGGAGAAAATATTAATTTTTTTTACGAAAGACCTGGATTTATTTCCGGGTCTTCTTTTTATGGAATTCAATTCCTTAATATTCAAAACGAAAGTTTTTTTTATTGGCTTTTGAGATTTCATGGTATTCTATCTGCCATATTCCAAATGAAACTATTGCAAAAAAAACAGGAGGAAAAATTATGAATGGACACACAAAAAATGGAGTAACGTATTATGAGACTTACACAAAGTTTATGCAGAGAAGCTTTGGATACGGGATTGAAGTGATAAATTCAGATGCACGTATCCCTACTAAAATTTGTGGAAGATTTCGTTCAGAAGAAGCAGCCTACAAGGCTATGTGCTATATGACGGCAGAAAAGGCTTTTGATCAGGCAAGGGATAATTCGTTCAAGGACACAGATGGCAAGTATATTATCAAATTTGACCCTTGTGAAATGGAGATAACCCCATATTATCTTGATGAGAAGTGCGAAGGCTATGGAGTAGTGGCACATCAACATATGGAGGGCGAAGCAAGATTTTATTTGGCAGTACCTGAATTTGGACAAGATTATCGCACATTAAGGATAAAAACAGATGATGGGGTTATTAAAGCATCTTGTGTTAGAGGAGAATGCCCTAAACGCAGCCCTGGAATTCTTCTTGAATATATTCCGGATGCTGATTCTGCATCAATATCTCCACGGGTTTTGATGTATAAACCGAATGATGAAAATGCAGCGATTCTGCAGATGGAGGCATCTCAAAAGCCCATTAAATCATCAAAGTCTTTCACGTATAAAGTCAATGGCGAAAACCTTGGATACGGCATCAAACTCCCTTTTTCAGAAAATGCAGCATCTGTACTGTATGGAAGATTTTCTTACGATGAAGAAGCATATGAAATCATGTGCTACTTTGCAACGAAGCATGCATTTAATAATGGGTTCAAAAAGAAACGTAAATGTATTGTTAGTTTCAATGCATATGAGAAGGAGATTGTAATGCACTATGAAAATAACGATACACCTGTTGTCTTCAAGGCTATTCCATATGAAGAAGGAGACATCGAAGCGGAAATTGACTTTTCTGATGATTTAAACTTTGATCGCTGTTCAATCGATACAGCAACTGTTAACGGAGTAATTAAAGCAACGCCAAGTATGAATCAGAATCGTCCGGGTATCGATGTTGAATATCTTCCATCGTATGATATAAAACATGTAAAAATGCAACCACGCATCTTGATGGAAAAACCAGAAGGAGGTAAAATACGTGTCTTAGTGTGGGATGATGTCAAGACTGACGAGCATCCACGAATCATTGAGTTCTAATATGTTCATAAGAAGGAGAAGAGGCAAATTTGCTTCTTCTCTTTTTCGATGCAGTTTTTACATATTTTTAATCTGCGCTTCATGCTATTCCTAATGTAACTATTACAGAAAAAACAGGAGGTATAACAAATGAGCGCAAACACAGAAAAGATATTGCATGGATATGGCATGCTTGCAAAAGCAATCGAAGGCAACAAGAAAAGATTTTAAGCTATTTATGACAATTTCTTGCATTTTAAGATACCAAGCGAGAATTCTCGGCCATTCAATGACCGAGATGAAAGCGTTTTTTACTTC
Organism: Pseudocoprococcus catus; assembly: GCF_902381825.1. Taxonomy (GTDB): domain Bacteria; phylum Bacillota; class Clostridia; order Lachnospirales; family Lachnospiraceae; genus Coprococcus_A; species Coprococcus_A intestinihominis. The sequence goes on along the minus strand of NZ_LR698973.1, from coordinate 2,133,260 downwards.
CGGCCCCAATACCTTAAAAATAAGATCAATGGTCTTTCGTCTGGCATTTCGAATATCTGCAAAAAAAGTCGTTCATTGTAGTGTGATATCCTATAAGTATCATGTGGAAGATGTTCGAGATATTTCATATTGATAACAGGAAGGAGAGAGTCTTTATGGCCCATAAAAAGCAGACCGCCATACCGCATGGCAGAAAGGGAATTTAGATATGAAAGATAAGAAAAAGTTTATGCGACAGGCTATAGCGTTTTTAATTGTGTGGTTCTGCAGCGGAGCAGCACTGACTGCTTATCAGACAGGACACAAAGTATGGGGTGTTGGTTTTACTCTTTTGAGTTTATTATATTTTGTAATCACAAAATAGAAGTAGGTTAACAACTTGGCCATTGAATGATCGAGCATGTCTGGCAGGATTCAAGAGTACGTGCAAGTACCATTTGTAACAGCTCCTGATGGCCAGGTATGCAGAGTCTGATGTGGGATGCATCGCTTGAACATCCTGACCGTGAAGCCTGTATCCGGGACTTCTCTGCTTTCATATCCATGCATGATGCCCTGATCCGGCAGATGAAAGCGGACGGGACATCCATGAAACAGTGTTTCGGATTCTAACTTTATTCACCCGTAAACCTTTATAAACGTACCTGTTGATCTCGTCTTGTCGTAAACCACGACGTTAAACCGGTTCCGGACGGCTTCCGTTATCAGGCCTGCGGCCAAGGCACAGCCGCGTGGTTGTAAGTAGCGCTCCGGTGTGAAAGCTTAAGCCACTGATCCATGGACAGTATTCCGCCCGGAAAAGAGATAACGTAGGGACACGGGCATATGCAGCTTCGGCTGTATGTGGCCCGCTGCCGACCGACGGTGAAAGATGGTACGGTGAATGCTGCAAAACCACGGGATTCCGTAAAAAGAATCCCACGGTTTTAACCGTGGAAGTGTCAAATATCTAATGGACGATGCTCGCGGTCAATTACCCACGACTGAAATAGATTTCAGTCAGGGCTTGTAAAAGGAACTATCCTTTTTTT
>NZ_LR698973.1:2113509-2131171 GCF_902381825.1 Pseudocoprococcus catus | reverse complement strand
GAAGATCGGTCAGCGTCAAAAAGCTTAAGATCCATCATTTTTCAGGTGGATATTTCGTAAAACAATGCATAGCACAATAACCAGAAGGGAGAGAAGCAGGCAGAAGTGCAGGCGCATTCCCCCGCCCGATTAAAAAGATCGGACGGGGTCTCCTGCGCAATTAATGAATGAAGCCATCGATGCCAGGTTGATTACCGATTGTTGATCAAAGGAGAATTTTTATGAATACGATTATTTTTCTGGCGCTATTAGCTGTAAGTATTCAGTACTTGGTTTTGTATTGGATAGGGTACATAAACATCCAAAAGAAAAAACATGATTATGTGATCACCTTGATCCGCTTCTTCTTCAGTGTAGGATGGTTTATATGCATGATGGCGGTCGGCTGCGCAAAGCTTCATATATTGCATGATACAACATTGTTTGCTACCTATGCGATGATTTTGGGAGCCGGAAACTTTTGTGCGCTATTTGTCTTCATTGGCTTCTATTTTGAGCATGAAAGAATAGAACAGGAATGGCTGGAGATGCTTAAAATTGCTGCACTTGAAGAATTTGGATACGACGGTCAGGCTCAAAAATGTAAAGAACAGTTTGAAAAAGATTTTCACTGTTTTTATGAAGACTGCTTGGCAAAATATCTAAGATATGCTTTGAGCAAACCGGAACAGAAAGGTTTAATCTCTGAAGGAGATTTGGCAATTAAGCGTATTTCGAAAAAAGAAGACCGTGAGCTGAAACTTTTCTTGTCAGCGATTTTGCTTGACAAAATGGGTTATGCAGAAGAAGCGGCGGAAAGAAAGCAGCGGTTTGAGAAAATTGCAGGAAAAGATTACAAAGACGAGCTGTTAAAGCTTATCGAAAAAGAAGAAGCATAGTCGGTCTGATTTTCATTACTGGAAAGGAAGAGGCTGTTGCCTCTTCTTTTTTTTGTGGAATTTAATTCCGCTTCTGCATCCCATACATTTACTTCTGCCATTTGCTTCATATTGAAGATGTATCGAAAAACAAGAAAACAGGAGGTAGATAAAATGTTGACAAAAGGTGACTATATCATGCTTGTGTTTGAGGAGGATGAGAGATATCCAAAGGAAGCTTCTCTAAGCTTTTACGCAAATGATCCAGCTGAAGGTCATTTATCGGACATTGTGTTTGGCAACTCAGCTGCTGAGCTCATGGAACACGGTGACGGCGCGGATAATGAGGGACTATTTTATATTCTCTATCGAATCGAAGGCCAGACTGATTCCAAATATCCTTTCGGTCGGCGTATAGGGAGTGGAGTGTTGAATTTTGATGCTCTTTGTGAAGATATTGACCTGTATGAAAAGGAAAGAGGGGTATCGAAATGACAAAAAGCTGTACACACTTACTTGAGAGTATCATATGGGCAGACTTTACAAAAAAAGATTTTATAAATATTTGTAAAGAGGAAGAAAGCGGAACGTATGGTTTCGTACTCATTAAGAGCACAATGAAGCAATGGTATATTGCATACATTGAATACGACAACCAATTGGATTACGGCGATTCCGGCATCAGACTTGAGCTGCATCAGTATGACAATGTATTACATGAGGCAGGCGGTCTTTTAACAACAGTTTACCCGGAGTTGTCATGTGATTATGATGATTTTCAGGATAACGTTCACGATGCGCTGGAAGAAACGTTTTTCCATCTGTCTCAACGAGGAAGGCTTGATACTGAAAAAATATCTCAGTCAAAAAAGAAGGAAGCAGACATTAAGTGGCTTGAGGATACACTTTCTTCATTGAGAAAAACGCGTGATGTGAAAACGGAGGATGGTATGAAAACAACACTGATCAAGGAGATAGACTGGGCACAATTTTCTGAAGATGATCTTCAGAGACTGAACAAGACGCAGCAGGAAGGTAACTATGGATATGTCAGGATTTTGACGGAAAGTCGAAGATGGTTTCTTGTATTCGTCGGTTATGAATCAACAGACCGAAGGAAGGGCATTGTACTTTCTGTCAAGCCATATAATTTTTCAACAGGGCAGCATGGAGACAGTATCCTAAAAATAAAGACAATTTGTTCTGCGTCTGACTATAGCAGATTTCAGAACCGGTTCGTAAATGAGCTTGTCCGGTCTTTCTGGAGAGAGATGATCGATCCAAGAAGAAAAAGAAAGATTGAAAAATTAGCCGGAAGACATATCGACCTTGAAGTACTGAGACATGCATCTGCCATCGAAACAGTTTTTCCATCATATGAAATGTATCTAACGGTGGTCGGAGCATTAAAAATGTTGGAAAAAGAGATAGTAGAGGGCAAGATTTAAGGCGTATTTTTCATAACAAAAATCATTCATATTTGTATTGTAAAAAAAATTAACATGCTAAAGAACAGGAGGAATAAGCATGAACAAAGTCATTTTAATGGGAAGATTAACAAGAGATCCGGAAGTCAGATATTCACAGGGCGAAAACCAGACAGCAATTGCCCGCTACTCACTGGCGGTAAACCGTCGTTTTAAACGTGAGGGTGATCCAGAGGCGGACTTCATCAATTGTGTTGCTTTTGGAAAGCAGGCAGAGTTTGCTGAAAAGTACCTTAAAAAGGGTACTAAAATGACAATTACAGGCCGCATCCAGACAGGCAGTTACACCAATAAAGATGGTGTAAAGGTTTATACAACAGATGTTATTGTTGAGGAGCAGGAGTTTGCAGAAAGCAAAGCTGCTGCTGAAAACCATGCTGCTGCATCTCCAGCACCGCAGCCCGCTCCACAGCAGAATCAGGCGGACGGATTTATGAACATCCCGGATGGTATTGATGAAGAATTGCCATTCAGTTAAAAAACTTTTTTCAACAACGAAAAGACCAGACAGATTTTCTGCCTGGCCTTTTTGCTGTCCAAAAGGATGGGTCGTTTTGATTTCAATACTCACTCCCTTGCGGAAGTGCTCTTATGTGGAATTAAATTCCAGAGATCATTTGTTTGATCCTTTGTTATACTGATACGCATCAGCTTCTGCAGCTTTGCAAAATGAGATCATGTGTGTCTCCTCAAATGCCCGCATGTTAAGTTGAAGCATATAAAGAATATACGACCAATCATCCGTACTCATCTTCATCTGCGATATCTGAATGTCTGTTTTTGAACCGCCTTCAACATTTAGTCTTCCGTCTGGCAGAGTTTTGACGTTGGCGTAATAATTTTGGATCTCAACAACGATCGGATAATTATTTCCAGGGTTGCAGGTGATGTGTACTTCATATACAAAACTGAGTCCATCTTCCCTCTGTTTTCTGACTAAAGGCCTAAATCCTGAGTCATAAATAACGATTGGCTGCTGCGGCTGAATTGTCTTTTCTTCCAATTCTCCTTTCATTAGGAGTGTCGCCGCTTCACGAATAGCCTCCATCTGTGTTTTGTTTTTAGGGTATTTGTTAAGGTTGGACTTTAACCAGACGTATTGTTTGTTTAAGCCATCCTTTCCATTTTGTCCGTCCTTTAGGAGTATATCCGCAGGTGTACGTCCCTTATATATACCGGATGTGATTTTAACTGTGTAAGCAAGAGAAACGTTGTCATTGCCTGCTTCTGTATTGTAGATAGTGTCCAGATGTCTGGTGATAGCATAAGCTGTCCTGGATGCAATTCCCGGTATTGCGTTGGAATTGATGTTGCAGCTCATTGCATGTTTACTTTCATCAATGATCGTCATTTTAAACCGGCTGAATGATTTGTGATAAAACTGAAGTGGTGATGTTTTATCGTCTCCATTAGCGTTGTAGGGTGACAACATGTTTTCAAATATCAATGTTTTTTTACTGCGAATCACCGCGCATTCTTTTGGGTTTCTCATAATTTTGCCTCCTGTTTTGCTTGTTTGATCTTTATACATTTAATTTTATAAAAAATGTTTACGGGAATTTTTTTAAGAAAAAAGCAAGTTTTTTTATACGTGCTAAAAAATTCTGTCATATTAAAAACAGACAGGAGCGAAAACGGCAATGTCTGTAATTTTTGATCAAATAGAATAAATTGTATAATAAGTAGCAAATAAGAGCAAAGGAGAATATTATGAAAAATCAAAAGCTGTTTATGAAAAAAGCGCTGGCTGTTTTTCTTGCCTCTTCATGCATAGTTGGATTACCAGCATGTTCTGGAAAGAATGCCACGACGACGAATGAGACATCGCAGTCCCAGATTGCCTCTGAAACAGTAAAAGAAACAGAAAAAAAAGATGTAGAAGAGACTGGAGACAGTAAGGAAACTGAAACTGAAACAGAAACGGAAACTGTAGATGAAACAGCCAATGAAACGGCTGATGAAACGGCTGATGAAGCCGCAGAAGAAAGTAATAAAAATGATCCGGAAAGCGCAGACACATTAGCCGATGTCTATGTTGGCAGTAAGGATCTTGAGGCTCAGGCAGATGGCAAATCTCCGGATACAACCGTTTACACGTACTCTGTCAGAGCGGCAGATTATAATGCCTACATAGACAGCGTAAAAAAAGAGCTTGATTCTGCCGGCGGATATATCGCAAAGCAGGATAAACTTTTTTATTCGACAGAGGAGAAGAAGGCTTATCTTGTTCTTAGGGTACCAAGAGATGGCAGTGCAGATTTTGCTCAGTACATTCAGAGCGCAGGAACCGTTGACAAGTCAGATCATGTTACGGACAAGGTGAAAAACATGACATCGGTGATCGATGATCATGTAACTGCATTGCAGCAGGAACAGACGAATCTGCTTGAAATGGCGGTAAAGACAGAAGATACATCGACCGTGTTATCACTCCAGTCACGTATCGCGGATATCACATACGAAATCAATGCGTACAATTCAAAGATGCATGTCCTCGATGAAGATAAACAGTATGATTCGATTATTATTAATTTCACGGAAGACAGAAATGTTGCATTTACCCCAAGAGTTAATAACGTGTTCCGTAAGATTATTACAGGAATAGGAAAAATCTTCATTAAATGCGCTGTCGTGGTATGCGCAGTATTGCCGATTGCAGCCATTATTGGTCTCGTCGTGTTCATTGTAACGACAGCTAAAAAGAAGAAACAGGAAAAAGAAACGCAGCAGATTGCAGATTACGCAAAACGCATATCCGAAGCTAAAAACAAGGATAAGGTTGTTGACGGAGCCGTAATTGATGTGGAAGATAAAAAGCTGCTGGGTACAGCAGATGAAGATGATGAAGCACCTATCAAAGACAGTCAATACGATTGCTCAAATGACGGTCCGGTCGTAAATCCAGAAGCAGATGACATTGATGAGCGCGTCAATGAGGATATTGAGGTTGCGGATGTTAAGGAAGAAGATGATACGGTGGAATTGGATGAGATTGAGAGAACGTTAAACGAGTTGGATCGTTTTCCTCATAAACACTGAGTGTTGGCTACTCGCATGAGGAGATGAAAGAAAAAAATGCCGGACCATGTGGCCCGGCATTGAATATAATTAAAAGATATTGGAGACAATGATGGTTTCATTTACTCTTCGTTTTGTTGTTTCAGTTGCTTTTACAAGTTTTGTCTGAATCTCAGCCAAAACACGCACCTGCTGTCCCTCTTCCATAGCATTAATTCGAGATATTAATGACGGATTATAACATGACATACGAATACCCTCTGTACCATCAGATGGGTTGATTGAGATACGAATGCGTTTTTCGTCTTTTTGCAGGATTTTTAATGCACCGGCAGCGATTACAAGATTTTCTGATCTATAAGTTCCGAAGTCTTCGCCAAAGTACTTCATGGTCTCGCTAATTGTCGGAACAATGGATCGACCGATAATACGCTGGCGATGGATAGATACATTGCCTTTTGCTGTTTTTCTGCTGGCTAAGGATGCGTCTACTGTGCCGGTAATATCAACGTGATCACCCTTTTTTAACCCCTTAATCTGCTCCCTTGTATCCCCGGAGAATACGATGCGCGGAAATTCTGTTATATATCCACGTATTGCTAATATAACTGCATCTGATTCGCCGACATGCGTAATAGATGCAATATAACCACTGAATCTGACTGATACGTTCTTCATGAAAAACCTTCCTTTCGTTCCTCTATGTGAGGTCATTTTTTTGTTTATGAAAATTAGGGCGTGTTTGTTCCGAAAAGTTTTGTTGATTCGAATTTTTAAACGCCTCTTATTAATAATATGGTTTTTTGATAATTCGGATGGTTTTTTCAAAAAAAGTGAATACATGACTGCATGCTATCATGAAAGGAGACGACAATGATAAGAAAAATTTTTTTTAAGAATAAGCAATACCGGAGGTTTAGGACGATGGAAGAGTTAGAAATCAGACAGAATGTCATTGCATTACATAATGATTTGAGAACGGTTAATATGCCGGATCAATACAAATCATTGTTCGTATCCATATTGATGTTAGATGAGGTTGAAATGCTCGCAAAAAACGATACAGAACAACTTATGGCAGATATTTCTTACGTTATTGCTCGTCGCTTTTCAGGTGAGCAAGCAGAAAGAATTTCAGAAAAATTCACAAAATCATGCACAGTATCTCTTATACGTGAACGAAAAAGCTGTGAAGAGTATTCTTTGTGGTGGTTTCTGCAGCAATTGCAGAAAATCAAGTCACAGTTAAAAGAAACGAATATGGATGCAATCAGCTTATTCTACCATGTGTTCCTCAGTTATTCATCCGGCGGTCGGAATTCGCTTGGTATTGTGCTGACCCCAGAGCATATTGCTGATTTTATGGCGAAGGTAATCAATGTACAGCCTGGAGACTCAATTCTGGACATCTGCTGCGGAACCGGAGCTTTGTTGAACGCAGCATCCCATTACAACGGAGGCGGTATGCTATATGGCTGTGAAAGAGATGAAGGTGTCTATGATATGGCGTCGATCAGCCAGGGGGTTCGATATGAAAACATGCGATTGTTTCACAGTGATTGTTATAAACTGAGGTCATCTAATCCACGCTTAATGGCAGATAAAGGTCTGTTAAATCCACCGTATGCCATGAAGGATCATGATGAGTTAGAATTTTTACTGGAGGAACTGAAAATGATTCGTCCGCATGGTCTTGCTGCGGCAATTGTTCCGTCGAAAACCGCCTATGTCATGTCGGAACCGTATATCACCCGCCGCAGACAATTATTAGAAGAACATACACTAAAGGCAGTTTTTTCAATGCCGGATGATATCTTTAATGGGAACGGAGCGACAGCAGTAACATGTATCATGGTATTTGAAGCACACGTACCGCATGATCCAAGTGAAAAAACGTTCTTCGGCTTCTTTAAGGACGATGGATACAAGAAAAAAGGAAAAATTGGGCGCATCGATGAATACGGAAAATGGGGCGAGATCAGACAGCGATGGCTTGACCTGTATCACGGCAATATTATCATGGACGGAGTTTCAACTCTTGCGTCTGTAGGAGCAGAAGATGAATGGCTGTGTGAGGCATATTTAAGAAATGATTATTCAAAATTGACAGAAGATGTGTTTAGAAGGACGATCAGAGACTATATGGCATATATCATATCATAACGGAGGCTCATGATGGAAAAACAAACAGAAAAACAGTTGCCGTTTCCTGTTTACAATGACAGTTGGCGATGGTTCAGGTTAATTGACCTTTTTGATATCCAAGGAACCAAAAAACAGCTGCCAACAGATGAAACAAAATCCGGCCCATATCCTCACGTTTCATCGAAAGCAACAAACAATGGAGTAATGGAACATTATGATTATTTTACAGAGGCAGGCGGTGTATTGACAGTTGAGTCGTCCTGCAATGGATATTGTTCATATCAAAAGCAAAATTTTTCAACGCATGGCCATATCACTAAACTGATACCGAAGTTCAAGATGGATGATTTTATCGCTCTGTTTTTAGTTACGGTCATTAATCTCGACAGAGAGTATTATAATTATGGGCGAAAGTGTTCTATGGATAAATTAAGGAAACGGCTGATTAAACTACCCGTACAGAAGAAAATTGATTCTGATCGCATTTATTCAGCTGAGGGCTATATTCCCGATTGGGAGTATATGCACTGTATTATGTTGGTATTGTCAAAGCAGCAGATATCATGCCGTAATGGGTTAACTGCAAGATTTTTTTGGCCAAAGGAAGAAAAATAATTCATATTGTAGTTGGTGATAAATATGACTGAAGACGAATTTCGAAAAAAGATCATTTTTATATGCAGTGTTGATGCGAAACGAATGTTGTTGTGTAAGGGAAAATACAATCTATATTACAGGTGTCCACGATACGACAGACGCAACAGAGCACCTGGACAGAAAGCGTGTACGAACCGGATGTCTATACGGGAGAGGAATCTGCTGTTGGATAGGCTGTGGCGGGCGTACGAAAATGGTACGTTCGTTCCTGGATTGAGGGGAGAGGAAGGCGATGTGGTGTATGAAGTCAGTGAATTAAATGATTTTTATATTACGGTCCGTATAGTTAATGCCAGGACCGTGCGACAGGAGGTGATTGGACGTGACAGAGATGACGTTTAGTGAGTACGATGAGTTACTCGATGATTTTAACAAGATGAAAAAAGTCCCTCCATTATGGCCGTCTATTGAGCAGATCGATACGTTCGAAACAGATGAGGACAAGTGGCTGACATTTGCCATTTATCTGTTGGAAAAAAATCCACCACCAAGAAACGCAAAGGAACGATACAGTAAAAAAAATCTTCTAGCTTATGTTAATCGACATCTGACATTGTTTGAACCGCCGGAGGAAGAAAAACCTAAAAAATAATGACGGATTCGTAAGTTAGTCCCTTTCATGGAATCATTTCATTCATAGCTTTACTTCATATTAATAATAAATCATAAAAAAGCAGGAGGCAAAATTATGAATGAAAGGAAAGATAATTTACAGCAATTATTAAATAAGCTGAAAAAAAATGTAACCCAGATTGGCAACATTGATGAGGTGAAAAAACGTTATCCGAAGGCATTTGATAAGTTGATTAATCAGATTAAATCTGCTACATCCGAAGTGTACAAGGAATATATACTGAGCGCATTATACCCAATGTCCCGCTTATCTGCTTCCGAGCACGCCAAGATGCAGGAACAGATTCAAGAGATCCTGAGATGTCCAGAAATGAAGGAGCTGGCATCAAAAATCCTTTCCACTGTGTTATCGTCATATAACGCAGATGACGTTTATGCGATGGGATCGTGCGCGTATGTTACAATTTTGAATGAGGTTTACAAGCCTTATTGGCTTCAACATATTCAGTTACGCGACGGTCAGTATTATTCAGACCTCATTGATATGTGGTACGAACCATCCTCTTCCACATGGACAAACGGTACAGAATGGTCATTTTTGTATCCGCCAACCAAGGAAGAATTTGAGGCAGATATTGCGCCGGCACTTGCTGTATGTGATAGGTATCTGGTAAAGCCAGCTGACTCAGCTATGATTCAGGTTGCTGTGTAGTATTTTCATAATTAAGAAGAAGAGGCAGATTAATTCTGCTTCTTTTTTTTCTAACAACAGAAGCGGAATTGAGTGTGTGAAACTTTTTCTGTAAATTAGTTAATAACAGGTTCTTCTATGATAAAATAAAAATCATAGGAGGGCCTTTTATTATGGCAAAACAAAAGAAACCGGTACATCGTGTACAAATGACAGAAGGAAAAAGAAATATCATTCACCAGCTCCTTGAAGAGTATGACATTGAAACTGCGGAAGATATTCAGGATGCACTGAAAGATCTTCTTGGCGGAACCATTAAGGAAATGATGGAAGCTGAAATGGATGAACATCTTGGCTATGGAAAATCTGAGCGTTCCGATAGTGACGATTATCGAAATGGTTATAAGCGAAAAAGAGTCAACAGCAGTTATGGAGCAATGGAGATTGATGTTCCGCAAGATCGTAAGTCTACCTTCGAACCACAGGTTGTAAAAAAACGCCAGAAGGATATTTCAGATATTGATCAAAAAATCATTTCTATGTATGCGAAAGGAATGACTACCCGGCAGATTTCCGAGACAATTGAAGATATCTATGGATTTGAAACATCGGAAGGGTTTATTTCAGATGTAACAGATAAAATACTGCCACAGATTGAAGACTGGCAGAACCGACCACTGGATGATGTTTACCCGATCCTCTACATTGATGCTATCCATTACTCCGTCCGTGATAATGGTGTAATCCGTAAGCTTGCAGCTTACGTCATCCTTGGCATCAACATGGAAGGGAAAAAAGAAGTCCTGACGATCAGTGTTGGAGATAACGAAAGTGCAAAATACTGGCTTTCTGTTATGAATGAACTGAAAAACCGCGGAGTAAAAGATGTATTGATTATCTGCGCAGATGGTCTGACAGGAATCAAAGAAGCTATTGCAGCTGCTTTTCCTAAAACAGAGTATCAGCGCTGCATTGTACATCAGGTAAGAAATACTCTGAAATATGTCCCTGATAAAGACCGAAAAACCTTTGCAACAGACCTGAAAACAATCTATCAGGCTGCTGACGAGAAAAAGGCCCTGGCTGCTCTGGATCGGGTAACCGAAAAATGGACTCCGAAATACCCGAATTCCATGAAACGCTGGAAAGATAACTGGGATGCAATTTCTCCAATTTTTAAGTTCTCTGCGACGGTCAGAAAGGTAATCTACACGACCAATGCCATTGAATCACTGAATTCTATTTACCGTAAATTAAACCGTCAGAGAAGCGTATTCCCGAGCGATACAGCTCTTTTAAAGGCTTTATACCTTGCTACATTTGAAGCAACGAAAAAATGGACTACAACGATTCGGAACTGGGCGCAGGTATATGGAGAATTAAGTATTATGTATGAGGGTCGCTTGCCCGAATAAGGAATTTAACGGCAGGTTAAGACAGGCGGATTTTTCGCCTGCTCTTGACATGCAAATTTATAGCTGATATATATATAACAAGAGCGAACAGCTCACAAGATGAACAATTCGCTCTTACTTATCATAGAAGAATCTTATTTACAGACTTTTCTTCATAGTCTCGCGGAATTTAATTCCGTCTTTTTTAATTTTCGCAAAAAAAATGTTGCCAGCACATGTGGTATTATAATGTCATAAACAGACAACTGCTTCCACAAGCAACCAAGAGAACAGACAGCATCCGGTAAGCCCTTCCGGATGCGATGAAATAGCTAATTAGCTGTAAGGGCAGCCTCCTTGTTTGATTTGCAGAAATCCCGGGTATATCCTGGGATTTTCTGCGTTTTGAAGTAAATATAAAAATAAGAGCAGCAGAATCTGCCACCCTTACTTTTTGAAATGTCAAACGTTCCCATTAGATTTGATCCTAGATTTGATCCATTTGAGAAATTCATTTTTTTCGTTGTCTGATATAAAAGCTAGAACGTCTTCTTCTTTAACAATCCCGCGCTGTTCTTCATCTGCGGCCTGTTTGGCTTTAGTCTCTGCAATGATCTCCGGCGGAAGCGTTAAGACATCATCAAAGACCGTGTTTTGACCAGATGCATCTTTTGGAACCTCAGTATCCATTTTTCTCACCTCCACTTATAAAAAATTTTACACATAAAAAATGACCACTTTTCTGGATTGGAATTTAATTCTCGATTTTCTCCGGGCCGGAGGCTTTTGTTTTAAAGGTGTTTGTAAAAGACTTATTTTTAAGCTTCGTTTACTTCATATTTCAAATGTAACAATTTTTATATAAAAACAGGAGGAGTAAGTATGGCAACATTATATGAATTATGTGATGAGATGATCGAATTGCAGGATATGATGGAGGATCCGGATGTAGATGCCGGGGCCATCAAACATGCAATGGAACTGAAGAAAGATGAAATTTGTTCTAAGGCTGTTGGTTATCTGAAGGTTTTAGCTAACACAACTGCTGACAGAACAGCTATCAATGAAGAAATTGCAAGACTGACAGAAAGAGAAAAGAAGAAGAAGGCAAAAGAAGAGTCTTTGACGGAAGCTATTTTGGCAGCCATGCAGTTGTGCAGTATCGATAAGATTGAAACATCCTTGTTTACGGCCAAGGCAAAGCTTTCCAACGGCAGCGTTACGATTACGGATGAAGAACTTCTTGATCCAAAGTTTATCAAGGAAAAAAGATCAACATCTATTGATAAGACAGCAATCAAAAAAGCTATTCTAGCTGGAGAAGATGTTGAGGGTGCGTCCATTGAAAAGACGCTCTCCCTGGTAGTGTCTTAATTGCATCAGTGTTGTCGGTGGGGAGGGCGGATCGTTTCTCCCCTTTATTCATATTCACTCTAAAAGGGAGCGAGTATTGAAAAAGGTTTAAAATTCCATTTTATTAAACAGGAGGTAAAAAAGTTATGAGTAACATGATTATTAAGAGAAATGGAACTAAAATGGATTTTGACGGAACAAAGATTTACAACGCTGTTGCTGCTGCTAATGCAGAAGTTAAGCCGGAACATGTTTTAAGTGAAGCGCAGCTTCAGACTGTCGTGGAAATGGCTTCTAAACAAATACTGGCATCAGAAAAGGACATGAGCGTCGAAGAGATCCAGGATATTGTTGAGTTGGCTATCATGAGTGTCAGGGGATATGAAGTTGCGCAGCACTATATCCGCTACCGTCATAACCGTGAACTTGCAAGAAGGTCCAACACGACAGATGATAATATCCTTGACCTGATTAAAGGGTCAAATAAAGAGATGAATGAGGAAAATTCCAATAAGGATACTAAAATGGCATCTACCCAGCGTGATTATATTGCTGGTGTAACCAGTCGTGACCTGACAGAACGTGTTCTTCTGCCTGAAAAAATCAGCAAAGCACACAAAGAAGGTATTCTTCATTTTCATGATGCAGATTATTTTATCCAGCCTATTTTCAACTGCTGTTTGATCAATATCGGAGATATGCTTGATAACGGCACCGTCATGAATGGGAAAATGATCGAATCCCCAAAGAGCTTCCAGGTCGCCTGCACGGTCATGACACAGATCATTGCATCTGTGGCAAGCAACCAGTACGGCGGACAGTCAGTGGATGTCAGTCATCTTGGAAAGTACTTGAGAATAAGCAAGGAAAAAATTAAAAGAAGACTGCATGAGGAATGTGGAGATGAGTTTTATGAAACAATCCCGGATGACGTTCGTGAAAGAATAGTTCAAGCAAGACTGCGTTATGAACTTAAAAGTGGTGTACAGACCATTCAGTATCAGATCAATACACTGATGACAACCAATGGGCAGGCTCCTTTTGTTACGCTTTTCATGAACCTTCAAAAGGATGACCCATACCTTGAGGAGAATGCGATGATCGTGGAAGAGATACTGAAGCAGAGGTTAGAGGGGATCAAAAATGAAGCTGGCGTATATGTAACACCTGCTTTTCCGAAATTGGTATACGTTCTTGATGAACTGAATTGTCTAAATGGCGGAAAGTACGATTACATTACAAAGCTGGCTGTAAAATGCTCTGCAAAGCGTATGTATCCGGATTATATTTCAGCAAAGAAGATGCGTGAATATTACGATGGCAATACGTTTTCGCCGATGGGATGTAGAAGCTTCCTGACACTCTGGAAAGATGAAAATGGCAAGTATAAATTTGAAGGCCGTTTTAACCAGGGCGTTGTCAGTATCAATCTTCCACAGATTGGACTGGAGGTTACTGATGGCGGAAAGAAGATTCCTGAAACAGAAGATGAATTCTGGAAAATGTTAGATGAGAGACTGGAGTTATGTCGTGAAGCATTGATGTGCAGACATAAAGCACTGCTTGGCACAAAGTCTGATATCAGTCCGATTCATTGGCAGTATGGAGCTATTGCCAGATTGAAGAAAGGCGAAGTCATTGACCCTTATCTGAAAAACAATTATTCCACGTTATCGCTTGGCTATATCGGTATTTACGAATTAACCAAACTTATGAAAGGCTGCAGTCAGACAGACCCAGAAGGCAAAGAATTTGCTCTCAGAGTCATGACGCATCTGCGGGATACTTGCTACAGATGGAAAGATGAAACAGGTCTCGGCTTCTCACTTTACGGGACGCCGGCAGAAAGCCTTTGTTACCGATTTGCAAAGATTGATCAGGAAAAGTTTGGTGATGTAGAGGACGTTACAGATAAAGGATATTATACAAATTCTTATCATGTCGATGTACGTGAACACATTGACGCCTTCTCCAAATTTGCAATTGAGGCAGAATTTCAGGCATTATCTCCGGGTGGCAAAATTTCATATGTTGAGATTCCAAATATGAATCATAACCTTGAGGCACTTGAAGAATTGGTCAAATTCATATATGATAATATACAGTATGCTGAGTTTAATACGAAGTCTGATTATTGTCATGTATGTGGATTTGATGGAGAAATGAAGTTAAACGATAAGATGCAATGGTACTGCGATAATTGTGGCAATATGGATCCAGCTAAATTAACAGTCATTAGAAGAACTTGTGGATATTTAGGCGAAAATTACTGGAATTGTGCGACTTTTTAAAACAATTACATGATATATAATTAGACCAAAAAACCCAAAAAAACCAAAAAACCAAAAAAACCAAAAAAAATTTTTTCGTCCAAAACGCGAAAAACGTACAAAATAGCTCTTTAAAACCAAAATTCCGATTTTGGATGAAATGTACGAAAACGTACAAAATAGTCATTTAAAACCAAAATTCGGGATTTTGGCAAAATGGGCAAAAACGTACATAATCCTTAATTAAAACCAAAATTATTATTTTGTACGTTTTTATGGATTTTCGTACAAAATGATTTTTGGCACCTCAAAAAGGACATTTGGTTTGGTGGTATATGTAATTGTTGTAACTGGTGATCTGACAGATGGAATGAGAGCGTAACGTCTCGAAACGTCTGCCCTTGATGAACGTGCATCAGGCCGAAAGACCTCTTGTGCGAAGCTTCATGACAAAGGCTGAGAGTAACCGTAATCACGGACAGTGATCGAAACCGGTCTGGAGGCAGACCGTGTTACCTATAAGCCGAGGGTCTATAAAATACCTATGATCAGAATGTTTTTTAAACTGACGAATCTGCGAATGAACGGGTCTATAAAAAAGATATATAGAAATGTATATGACGGAGCAATTCGTTGTCAGTGTGGTTTAGTAGAATCGGTTCCTACGAACGACCATATCATGTTACAGGCATGATCCGGCTGACAGGTCCATAGCAGAGGTCTAAGGGTATATATGCATAGATAGGATTATCGGAAAAAGGAAAGGTAGCGGGCCTTAGTAGCTAAGGTAATCAGACGAAGAACAATAAGCTGATGAACCGCTGCTGAAAAGCAGTGATCGAACTGATGATGGTTCTTGTAATGAGAACCGGAGGAATGGTCACAAGTCGGTCAGCTGATCGATGGAACGCCGGATGCGGTGAAAGTCGCATGTCCGGTGTGGACCGGGGGAAAAGACAGAGATAACCTCAAAGTTTTACCTATCGGTATATGGCAAAACACGGGAAATATCAAACAGGGTAACGCATCTGTAGGGATGTGAATCTTAAAATTTAAACAAACTTTTGTCACCTTAAAAAGGCGGCTTTCATATCAGTGTTGGTACTGCATATGGAGGCCGCTTTTTTTCTGCAAAGGGAGGAATAACATGGGCTATGTTTTAACAAAAGAGGACCCCGGAGGAAGGATCTATGCACTGATCACGCCGACACGTCTTATCGACTATACGCTGGATATTGATACAGCGTCGGTATTTCAGGATAAAAATGAAGCAGAAGATCTGCGGAAGCGGGCAACAAAGAAGCTGAGAGGCTTTCAGACGGTGGACTTAAAAAAGGTTCAGATGAAGGCAGCTGAAGAAGCAGTGCCGGCAGCAGAAGCGGACAAAGCAGAAGATATGCAAAATTGCCAGAGACGGAATTTTTCTGTCAGTGAGCGATCAGCAGTATATACGAAGACGGAAGGGCGTTGTGCTATCTGCGGCAAGTTTGTTCCTTATACGGAATTTACAGTGGATCATATCGTTCCACTTGCTAAGGGCGGCAGCAATGATATTTCGAATCTGCAGTGTGCCTGTGGGGTATGCAACCGCATCAAGCAGGACATCCTGCCGGAGGAGCTGATGGAGAAGCTTGTGGAAATCGTCTTATTTCAGGTTCCGAAGAAACAGAATAAGAAGTACCGAAAGATACTGAAGAAGGCATGCCGTAAGCATAAATCTTGATGTTGCATAATAAGACGACTTTTGGAAGCAGAAATGCCTCTGGAAGTTGTCTTTTTTTAGGTGTTATTATAATCTAATCAGAGCTGCCTTATTGTAGAATATAGGAGTTATACGGCATCGTGTAAATCTTAAATTATACTTTGAATATATAAATGATATTTTGAATATATTCTTAGCAGAATGAGAGCAACTTAAATCTTATTTTGAATATATTCTGAGATTACATTTAAAAAGTTTAAATTATAGTTTGAATATATTTTCTGTAAATCTTAAATTATATCGGTAATAAGCAAATTATATCGGAAACATATTATTGCTGAAAAAATTAAAACTTAAATTATAATGTAAACAGATATAAAAGATGACATTTTGGAAGATTAAATATAATGGAAACAAATGTCTCTAAAGCTAAAATTATAATTTAGCTTCAAAAATGATATAATGTCGAGAAAGTTGGAATAAGAAGCTTCATTCCAATTTTTTTTGTACTTATTCCAAGTATCTGTATTGACAAAATCAATCCTGCTACTAAGAAACACCATATTTAATATAATTGGCGTTTAGAATAGTTTTTTTAGAGATTTTGATAAACACCAAAATATTACTTCAGAGGGAGTCTGTGATGTTGAAAAAGTACAAAGTAAATCTTCATGTATTGGAGGCCTGCAATTTCCGCTGCTTCCATTGTTTCAGCCGATTTGGATCGAATAAAATCATGGGTTTAAAAGACTGGAAGCAGATTGTTGATAATTGCATGGAAAGTCAAGTCGTTTCAGAGTTTAATATTGCCGGTGGCGAACCGTTGCTATACAAAGATTTAATAGGATTGACAAAATATATCAGAGAAAAGGGCGCAAAGGTGTCAATGATTACAAACGGGTTTCTGATGAACGAAGAATGGATACAAAAATACGGACAATTGTTTAATACTATTGGTTTTTCGGTCGATAGCGTAAATGACGAAACAAACCAAAAGATCGGAAGATGCATAAATACCGGTTCAGTTATATCTGCTTCTCGGGTAACAAAACTTTGTGAATTAATCAGAAAGTATGCCCCAGACTGCAAAATAAAGATTAATACGGTTGTAACAACACGAAATAGAGATGAACAGCTTTCTGATTTCATCGATACCATCAAGCCTGACCGTTGGAAAATTCTGAAGATGAAAACGTTTGTTTATGGTACTTTTTCTAATATGAGTTTGCAGGTATCTGCCGCAGAATTTGATGAATTTGTAAGACAAAACAAAATTGTCAATGAAAAAACACGAATAGTCGTTGAACCTGATATGAAAGCTTCATATATATTAATAGGTCCTAATGGTTGGCTGCTGGATAATGCGGCAAATGAGATGACTCCGGTGGAGATATGTGATTGCAAGAAAGAAAAGCTTAAAGAAGGACTGAAGAAATTAACGTTGGATGAAAAAAGATATTGCAACAGATATGCGTTGTGATCAAATGACTTTGGCTCTTTTCTGGAAAGGCAAGA
>NZ_LR698973.1:2110290-2112459 GCF_902381825.1 Pseudocoprococcus catus | reverse complement strand
CAAACCCAAAGGCAACAGTCATTTGTTGAAGAACTGATCAAGAACGGCGGCGACCCGACCGGCAATTTCGGACTTGATGTATTTAAAAAGCAGATGTCCGGACTTCAGACACCTGCTTAAAAGATATAAAAACGATGTAACCATTCAATAAAGTAACTGCAGCTTATTAATACTGTTTGTCAGCCAAGACGTTAAAACCCTCCATCTGTACGATGTAAAGTATGTGGTCCAGCTGCGGTCCACAGCGTATGGCATACGGGCGCGAGCCCGGTTCCCAAACCGCCAAAAAACTTCCATCCATGTCGGAGTCATCCGGCGGAAGATGTAAGGAACCTACCGCATTTATGCGTGTAAAGCAGTCAGGAGTGTTACTTAAATGAAAAGAACTCTTGATATTCTTTGTCCGTTACAATAATATCTTTGTTTCTAACATATACATACACATGATCGGACGGAGCATCTGCATCTCCTGTTTTGGGAAAAGCATTATTATCAAACATTGAGTTGTAACATTCAAATGGCAGCCATTTATTAATTGGAACAAGTATACATCCGTGAATATTTGAGGGAGCAATGATGATATCTTCCTTTTCTTTTTTAGCCAAAAGCTTAATCTTATCCTGTCCATAAATAATGGCTGCTGAACCGTAAAGCCCACATGAACTTGTCAAAAGTTTCATTCCAACATCAGGTAAAAATGTAATAACATCTGATAACCGATGCAGACATGATCCTAATATTCTTGGGGCATTTTTCAATGAAGCATTAAATAGTTCCTTTCCCGTCAGTCTCTTTGTTATAGATTGATCAACAGTAAAAAATTTATTCGGATTTTCTTTTGATCGAACCATGAAGGTTATCTTCATATCCATAAATGGCACGAAAATATCAACATCTTCTTTTTGGGAAGAGAGTACTGGAATTACGTTGTTAAGTATGTATGTATCGTCTCCAAAGAGTGCAGCCGTTTGATTTTCTTTAACCATTTCATTATAAATCAATGTGACCACCATACGAGCATTCGCTTCAGCAGTTTCGTCAGGCACAGGTTGTAACATATCAATCATTTGATCAACATCTATTATCGATGGACAGTCACAATTTTTCAAGGAAACATAGCGACTAAATTTTCCATTACAATTAAGAAGTTCAATTTTCAACAAGTCCGCGTAATCATGCTCAAGCATACGTATAACAGCCTTCTCAAATGCATTATTGTATCGTCCCATATTTTTGCTCTCCTCTTTTTTTTGTTTTTTATTTTTTTTTCTTTGAATATATATTATACCATAACACACAGGCGTTTGTCATCAAGCACTGATGTAATTAGTGTTAATAAAAAATATGGGCTCAAATACCTTTCATAGTCGAAAAATCCTTCATATTAAGTAAAACGATGAGAAAGGAGAGAAGCAGGCGGAGTGTAAGATGCATTCCGTTTCGTTGATTTAAAAAAAAATCGAGCGAAACCTCCTGCGCAATTAATGAACAAATGCATTATAATCGGTAAAATTGAAAAAGCCTTTCAGCTTTTTAAAGATGAAGGCACACAGGAACATTTAATGTATAATGGATCACGTTTATACGCGACAACAATTGATGTCACTCGCGTTTCAGGAATAGTAGACAAAATAACTGTAGCTATTCCAGAAAAACTGTATACTGAAACTATTTCTGAACGCATTATTGTAAGAGGATCTTTACGTACATTCAATGATTCCAGACACAAGCTTATTCTATATGTATTGGCAGAAAGTATTAGTCCGGCAAATGACGTTCATGACACTAATTTGTTAACGTTAAGTGGAAATTTATGTAAAAAAACTGTATTTCGCAAAACACCACTTGGTCGTGAAATTACCGAGTTGCTTATTGCCAATAACCAGTACGATAATGATGGACACTCAATACCATCATATATTCCTTCTATTTGTTGGAATGCCAATGCCAGAGCAGCGGAGGCGTATTCAGTGGGAGACTGGCTTTTAGTGAAAGGCCGTATTCAAAGCAGAGTGTATGAAAAAACAAATGATTCTGGGGAAAGTACTGAATATACAGTGAACGAACTTTCAATAGGCAGGATCATTAAGCATAATCGTCCCATCGTGTCAATTACCCACGACTGAAATAGATTTCAGTCGGAGCTTGTAAAAGGAACTATCCTTTTTC
>NZ_LR698973.1:2094954-2109188 GCF_902381825.1 Pseudocoprococcus catus | reverse complement strand
GCCGTGCGGTGGAAACTGTACCATGAGGTGAAAGCGTTGTTTCCGGATAAAGAGATCCATATTACTTATGGTGCCGGTACAAAAGAACGCCGGAGGCAGTTAGCGATAGAAAAATCGCATGTCAACGATGCTTATGTTATGGGCCGTTTTCAGCCACGGCACAGAGCAACACCAGTCTATAAACAAAAGAAACGCCGCAATAACCGGTGCCTTGAGAAGTTCTACGATGCAAAGTACATAGACAGCCGGGATGGCAAAAAGAAGACCGGCAAAGAGCTGTTCAATGGCCGGATCAGCCGGAACCACAAGAAAGATTCCGAAAACCTGCACCGGTACCGCAGCAAAAAAGTATCTGCCGGCAAGCGGACGATAAGAAAGCAGCGTTATCCGATCCAGCCGCATGACATTGTGGTCTGTGATGAGAAGAAATATAAAACGTCCGGATGCCATTGTAATGGCACGAGAGCCATTCTTCTTCCATCAAGAAGATCGGTCAGCGTGAAAAAGCTTAAGATCCATCATTTTTCAGGTGGATATTTCGTAAAACAACACATAGCATAATAACCAGAAGGGAGAGAAGCAGGCAGAGGAGTGCAAGCGCATTCCTCCCCGCCCGATTAAGAAGATCGGACGGGGTCTCCTGCGCAATTAATGATGATAGGGGGTGATGAAATGTTGGATACTACAAAAAGAGCTGAAATAATTAATCATTCGTCTGAACTAGACGCTGAGATTCAAGCAAAGTCACCAAACCATTTCAGGATACTATCACAAAATGATCTATACACTATCTTTCCTTTTGGAAAAGAAAAAGTTTTAAAACTTCTCAATTCCGGAGAATTGCCAGTAGTAAAAATTGGTAAGGATTACATAACAACATTTAAGCTATTGGAAAAATGGATAGAAGAGCATGTTGGTGAAGAAATATATTATTAGATCATTGTGAATAATGCAAGGCGTATGTTATAATTATGAGGTATAGTAGTAATGTATTTATAACATGCCCTTGCATTGTTCTGTTTTGGAGGGACTTTCATTGAATGATGTATCGGCAATTATAAGAGGAATGACATTTAAACAACGTAGTGATGGTCGTTTTGAAGGACGACTTACATTAAATGGTAAACGTAAAAGCTTCTATGGTACAACAAAAGCTGAGGTGAAAAATAAGGCCAAACGATATTTAATGCAGATTGAAAATGGCTTTAAAGATCCAAAGAAAATCACATTTGAAGAGTATGCAGAATATTGGTTCCTAACCTATAAAAAAGGAAGGATTGAACCATCTTCATACACACGATTGTACAGAGTATTTGACGCTCAACTTCGAGACAAAATTGGTTCTCAAAAGGTCGGAACAATTACAACACAGCAACTTCAAAAAATTATTGATGAGTATGCTAATCCAAGTAACGGTACCGAAGCATTGTCCTTGTCCGGGTTATCAAAAATAACACAGTTCTTAAAATCGTGCTTCAAATCAGCTTTGAAGGAAGAGATTATAAGTTTTAATCCTGCTGAAGATGTTTTGCTGCCATCTAAATCATATATTGCAAAGGAAACCAAACAGCAATTTTCGCTTAGCGATGAAGAGATTGAACGATTTAGGGTTGCTGCACTTGAGAAACTTACAAATATTGATGACTATAAGTCAAGAAATGCGTTAGTGCTATTATTAATATTAAATCTTGGGCTGCGTGCAGGAGAAGCATTGGCTCTTAAATGGTCTGATATAGATTTTGATAACAATCTGATCTATATCAGACGAACACTTCAAAGCGGTATAAAAAATGAAAACAGTAAAGAAAATGGACCTGTTTACACATACCGTATAAAAAACAACACAAAAACAGACACAGGTAATAGAGTGCTGAAGTTAAATGATACTGTACTATTTTATCTAAATGAGATGAAGAAATATGATATTAAACATAGAATTTCTTGCCCGTATGTAGGTTGTAATAAATACGGCAGAATCAACAATCATAGAAATCTTCAATTGTGTTTAGATAGACTTTGCAAAGTGGCTAAGATAACAGACAAGAGAGTAACGTTGCATACTTTAAGGCATACATTTGGATCCACTTTGATACGGCGTGGAGTT
Organism: Pseudocoprococcus catus; assembly: GCF_902381825.1. Taxonomy (GTDB): domain Bacteria; phylum Bacillota; class Clostridia; order Lachnospirales; family Lachnospiraceae; genus Coprococcus_A; species Coprococcus_A intestinihominis. The sequence goes on along the minus strand of NZ_LR698973.1, from coordinate 2,107,084 downwards.
GGAATCGAAGTTATCAGCAAACTAATGGGACATGCAAATATTACTATTACATATAACAAATATATCCATACAATCAAAGAAGAAGAAGCTAAAACAATGGATATGATACGAGTGTGCTGATGTAAAAAAATGGGGTCAAATTGGGGTCAAAGTAAAAATAACGGTTAGAAAACACTGTAAAATCAAAGGTTTTAGAGATATCGTCGAGGGTTCGAATCCCCCTCTCGCTATCAAAGAAAAGCCTTGTAAATGTTGATTTTACTGGGCTTTTTGTTTTTTCTTTTTCAATTCAGAAAGGTGGCGCAGTATGCATACAGTAAGTGATAAAACAGAAGATGCCATTCTGGTTGTCAGTTTCGGAACCAGCTACAATGACAGCCGCGAGAAGACAATTGGCGCCATTGAGACAGCGATTGCCGATGCTTTTCCAAAATGGTCGGTTCGAAGAGCTTTTACAAGCCGAATGATTATCCGAAAGCTAAGAGAAAGAGATGGCTATAGAGTAGATACGGTTGAGGAAGCGCTTACACATGCCAGGGAGGATGGCATCCGGCGGTTAGTCCTTCAGCCGACACATCTGATGGATGGCAATGAGTATATGCGCGTTGCAGAAACAGCCGCCGCATGGCATTCTCAATTTGATCAGCTGGTACTCGGTGCACCGTTGCTTGGCAATGAAAATGATGACCGGGCCGTGATGCAGATCATTACCGCAGATACGCAGGCCTGTGATGACGGCGAAACAGCGATTTGTTTCATGGGGCATGGCAGTGATGCGGCAGCTAACGCCATTTACAGTGATTTTCAGCAGAGACTGCACAGAGCCGCTTACAGAAATTACTATATCGGCACGGTTGAAGCGGATCCTACATTGGAGCAGCTGTTGGCACTCGTCCGAACAGGCGGCAATTACAAAAGAGTCCTGCTTCAGCCGCTGATGGTCGTTGCCGGAGATCATGCCCATCATGATATGGCAGGTGAAGATGATGAATCATGGAAACGCATCTTTGAAAAAGCCGGCTATGAAGTGACATGTATTGTCAAAGGGCTGGGTGAATTAGAAGGTATCCGGAATATTTATGTCAGTCATGTGAGAAATTGCATCAAACAGATGTTATGAAAGGAAACTTGAAATTGATTTTTTCCTATGGTATGATTAAAGGCAGGAAAACGAAATGGAGGCTTTAATAATGACAAAAGTAGATGTTGTAAGAGCAGAAATGGTCAAGGCAATGAAAGCCGGAGATAAGGAACGCAAGAATGCATTATCGATGCTGTTAAGCGCATTGAAGAATGCCACCATCGATAAGAGAAGCGATTTGACTGAAGAAGAAGCTGATGTGATCGTCCGCAAGGAAATCAAGCAGACACAGGAGACTTTAGATACGACACCCGCTGAGCGTACAGAGATTATTGAGGAATGCAAGTTCCGTATTGCAGTTTATGAGGAATTTGTACCGAAGATGATGGAAGCAGATGCAATAGAAGCTGTGATCAAAGAGACATTGACTGAACTTGGCATTGATGCCCCGACAGTTAAGGATAAAGGCAAGATTATGAAGGTTCTGATGCCGAAGGTCAAAGGCAAGGCAGACGGCAAGCTTGTGAACCAGTTGTTATCCGGTATGTTTGTATAGATATAAGCAGAGTACACATGCGTGCACTCCTTGAAAATCCGCGGGTAAGTTCTTCTTACAGCGGGTTTTCTGCTATAAGGAGATTTTGCTGTTTGTTATGTACAACACAAGATGAGGCAGCAAGATGATAGAATTGAATGACACAGAGAATTGAATAATACAGAGAACAGAAAGGACAGATTATGAGAATAGGAATGGGATATGACGTACATCGTCTTGTACCTGATAGAGATTTAATCATCGGAGGTGTGAAGATACCCTATGAGAAAGGATTGCTTGGTCACTCAGATGCAGATGTCATGCTGCACGCTGTGATGGATGCACTGCTTGGCGCTGCTGCTCTTGGTGATATCGGCAAGCACTTTCCAGACACGGATCCTGCTTACAAAGGAATTTCCAGTGTCAAACTGTTGGAGCATGTGGGCAAACTGATTGAAGAGAAGGGTTATATTATCGGCAATATTGATGCGACAATTATCGCGCAGAAACCGAAGATGGCTCCGCACATTCCGCAGATGCGCCAAAATATTGCAAAGGCACTTAAGATTTCCGAAGATCAGATCAATGTGAAGGCAACGACAGAAGAAGGTCTTGGTTTTACCGGTGAGGGCGCCGGCATCTCATCTCAGGCTATCTGTCTGTTGGAAGAAATTGGCAATTTCGGTGGAAGAGATGTGATGTACGAGACTTCCTATGACCCATCAACAGGCGGCTGTGCAGGCTGCGGCGGCTGCAGACAGTAGGTGTGTCATGAATTTTGAACATTTTATAAAAAAAGAAATGGAACCGCAGGATTATGATATCTTGCTTCCGTATTTTAAGATGCGTTACTCCCATACATGCGAGAACATCCTTGTCAGCAATTTTATGTGGAAAGACTATTATCATACCCATTATATCCGGGATGATCATGGACTGATCTGGCTGATGGAAGTCGATGGTCAACCAGTGACCATGGTGCCTGTATGTGCCAAACAAGATCTGAAACATTATTTTGAAGTGGCAGAGGCTTATTTTAATGAAGTTCTTCACAGTAAACTGACAGTATGTCTGGCCGACAAAGAGGCCGTTGAACTTCTTGATCTTGATCATGAGAAATATGACATTCTGTCTGTCCGTGATTATTATGATTATGTTTATGACGCCGAGAAGCTGAGAACATTCAGCGGCAAAGCTTATCACAAAAAGAAGAATCATCTCAACGCATTTAAGAAAGCCTATGAGGGCCGATATGAATACCGAAGTCTTTCCTGCGGATGCCATCATGATGAAATTATGGCTTTTCTCAGGAAATGGGAAGCCCAGAGAGATCTTGAGGATCCTTTCCATCGCGATGAATATGAATTAAACGGAATAGATTATCTTTTATCTAATTGCGGTTATCTTGATTACAAAATGGGCGGTATTTATATTGATGGTGAGCTGCAGGCTTTCAGCCTGGGTGTCTATGGCAAAGTGGAGAAAATGGCCGTTATCCATGTGGAAAAGGCCAATCCGGATATCCGCGGTCTGTATCCGATGATCTGCCAGCAGTTTTTGTGCCATGAATTCCCGGATGCCGAACTTGTAAACCGTGAAGATGATATGGGGCTGGAAGGACTCCGGAAGTCCAAAATGTCTTACAATCCAATCTATCTGGAAGAGAAATATGAAATCAGACAAAAGTAATTTGACGATCCGTTATGCCGATGGAAGGGATACGGATGCATTATATAAGCTGTGGAAAGAATGTTTCCATGATACAGATGCCTTTATGGCCTATTATTTTGACTACTATTTAAGAGATAACCGGATTCTTATATTGGAGCAAAAAAATCAGCTGAAATCTATGATCCATCTGAATCCGTACACATTATCTGTCTGCGGAAAGAAGGTCAACAGCCTATATGTTGTCGGCGTTGCCACAGATGCCGACTTCAGACATCGCGGTGCCATGACACGGCTTTTGCAGCGGACTTTTTCCGACTGCTATGCCGGTAGAATACCTCTGATCTATCTGATGCCTGCGAATGAGGCTATTTATACACCTTTTCAATTTGCATACATTTACAGTCAGTATGTGGAAAAGAAAACGCATACGCCTTTTTCATCCATCCACAATGTTGATATAGCAATTGTGAGGGATATTTCCGCACATCCTGTTTCTTCGGAAGCAGAAAGACAGCAGCTGGCAGACTGGTCTAATTCGCTGCTTTCACGTCATTATGATGTTTTTACCCGGCGTGATGCCTATTATTTTGAAAGACTGCAGATGGAGAATCAGACAGACGGCGGTGATTTACTGCTATTATCTGCCAATGGCAAACAGATTGGCTATGTCTCTTATGCCTGCGAAGAAATCATGGAAATTCGCGAAATTTATTGTGAACCCGAATGGCAGTCTGCTGTTGGTCAATGGGTGCTTCAGGCATTCCGGGACAAAGAAGGAGAACTCCTTCCCCTGGTTCAGGCACCTTTTATAGCCGATGCGGCGGATGTCCGCGGTATGAAACGTCCGATCATTATGGGGCGCATCATTGATACTGCAGAATGGATCAAATGTATGCCGATCCGGAATATTTCACTGGATATAGCTATCAGTATCATTGATAGATGGATCCCGGAGAATGAAGGCACATGGTATTGGCAGATAAGTCCGGAGGGCAATTCATTTGAACGTACGGAAAGGCCATGGGACATTTGCCTGGATATTGACACATTTCTGCAATGGCTTTCAGGATACATTCCCGCGGATGAACTCATCCGTCAGCACCGGATTTTGCTGCGCACGGATTGGCAGGAAAACGACGCCATGTATACATTGGAACAGATTCCTGTCCTGCATGGTCTGATGATCAATGAAATCGTGTAGACAGATGCCAATATCTGACATAAAGAGGTTGACAAACCTGCATTTTTTGCATAGACTAAACTTCAGATAAATGCAATTATTTATGGAGGAAATCATGAAAATATTCAATACATTAACGAGAAGAAAAGATGAATTTGTTCCCCTTGAAGAAGGAAAGGTGCGCATGTATGTCTGCGGACCGACTGTATATAATTATATCCATATCGGCAATGCACGTCCGATGATAGTTTTCGACACTGTACGCCGTTATTTTGAATATAAGGGATACGATGTGAATTATGTTTCCAACTTTACAGATGTAGATGACAAGATTATCAAAAAGGCCAATGAAGAAGGCGTTGATGCCTCTGTTATTTCAGAACGCTTTATCAAGGAAGCTCAGAAAGACATGGCAGATATGAACGTAAAAGAGGCTACACATCATCCGAAGGCAACAGAAGAAATTGACGGTATGATCGATATGATCCAGACATTGGTCAACAAAGGTCATGCCTATGCCGTGGATGGCACTGTCTATTTCAAAACCCGTTCCTTCAAGGATTACGGCAAGCTTTCCAAGAAGAACATTGATGACCTTGAAGCCGGCCACAGAGAAATCAAGGTTAACGGTGAAGAAGGCAAGGAAGATCCGCTGGATTTCGTTCTTTGGAAGCCGAAGAAAGAAGGCGAACCGTCCTGGCCTTCACCATGGGGAGACGGCCGTCCGGGTTGGCATATTGAATGCTCTGTCATGTCTAAGAAGTATCTTGGTGAACAGATTGATATCCATGCCGGCGGTGAAGATCTGATCTTCCCGCATCACGAGAATGAAATTGCTCAGAGCGAAGCCTGCAATGACAAGGAATTTGCACATTACTGGATGCATAACGGTTTCCTGAATATTAATAACGTGAAGATGTCCAAATCCCTGGGCAATTTCTTTACCGTTCGTGAAATCGCCGAGAAATATGATCTGCAGGTGCTGCGTTTCTTTATGCTCAGTGCCCATTACAGAAGTCCTCTGAACTTCAGTGCCGAATTAATGGAAGCATCCCGCAATGGTCTGGAACGTATCCTGACGGCTATTGATCGTCTGCGTACATTGAATCTTCAGGGCGATACATGCACAGCGGAAGAGAACGAACAGATGAAAGTATTTGATGCCCTTGTTGCCAAATACGAAGCTGCCATGGAAGACGATTTCAATACAGCAGATGCTATTTCTGCTATTTTTGAGATGGTTAAGGCAGCCAATATTCATGTAACAGAGACTTCTACAGCTGCTTTCAGAGATCAGATCCTGTCAGAAATTGTCAGACTGTGTGACGTACTTGGTATTAAGACTGAGAAGAAGGAAGAGCTGCTGGATGATGAGATCCAGGCATTGATCGACGAACGCCAGGCAGCAAGAAAGGCAAAGAATTTTGCACGTGCGGATGAAATTCGTGACGAGCTGCTTGCAAAGGGCATTATTCTGAAGGATACAAGAGAGGGTGTCAAATGGAGCAGAGCTTAGAATCCTTTAGTACATGGTTTCGCGAACTTTATCATTTGGACAAGCCGGATGTCAGGGAATATTCTGCCCTGACACTGGCCTATATCGGTGATGCAGTTTATGAGATCATTATCCGATCTTATATTGTGGGCAAAGGCAATGCGCCGGTAGAGCGCCTTCACAAGCGTTCCAGCCGTCTTGTAAAAGCTGAGACCCAGGCTAACCTTATCATGGCTATTGAGGATCAGCTGACAGAAGAGGAACATGCCGTCTACAAACGCGGACGCAATGCCAAGTCTTATACAATGGCCAAGAATGCCACGATGTCGGATTACAGAAAAGCAACAGGCTGTGAGGCTCTGGTTGGGTATTTGTACCTGACGGAGCGCTATGAAAGGCTGACGGAGCTGATTCATACCGGTCTTAAAGCACTTGCCCTGATAGATTAAATGTCTGCCAAATCATACAGATCAAATGAGACAGCAGATATCTTTGAACAAGAATATAATGCGAGGTAAATATGGGATATACAGAATTAAAAATAGAAGGCAGAAATCCGGTCATTGAAGCGTATCGTTCCGGCAAAACCATCGATAAGCTTTTTGTTCTGGACGGATGCCAGGATGGCCCTGTCAAAACGATTACACGTGAGGCCAGGAAACAGCATACCATTATCAGTTACGTATCCAAAGAACGTCTGGATCAGCTTTCTGAGACACATCATCATCAGGGAGTAATTGCCATTGCAGCGGCTTATGATTATGCATCCGTAGACGATATACTGGCCAAAGCCCGTGAAAAAGGTGAAGAACCTTTTATCTTTCTTCTGGATGGCATTGAAGATCCGCACAACCTGGGTGCTATTATCCGAACAGCGAATCTTGCCGGTGCCCACGGTGTCATCATTCCGAAGCACCGCGCCGTAGGTCTGACCGCCACCGTGGCCAGAACATCCGCAGGTGCTCTGAATTTTACACCGGTTGCAAAAGTGACGAATCTTGGAGCAGCCATGGACGAACTCAAGAAAGAGGGTCTGTGGTTTGTCTGCGCAGATATGAAGGGTGAAGTGATGTATCGTCAGAATCTGACAGGCCCGATCGGTCTTGTCATCGGCAACGAAGGCGAAGGTGTCAGCCGTCTTGTTCGTGAGAAATGTGACTTCACAGCATCGATCCCGATGAAAGGGGATATCGATTCTCTGAATGCATCTGTTGCTGCAGGTGTACTGGCTTACGAAATTGTCAGACAGAGAATGGGAAAATAAAACCTGCCAATAGAATAAGACTTCGCACCTGATGACAAAAAGTGATGCCAAAAAGGTGCGAAGTACTTAAAAGTATTTCTTGACATGAGTCTACCTTATATGATATAGTAATCAACGGACAATTCATTTTGTTTGCTGATGTGGCTCAGAGGTAGAGCACTTCCTTGGTAAGGAAGGGGTCACGGGTTCAATTCCCGTCATCAGCTGGAAAGCGGTCTTCATAGGAAGATCGCTTTTTTTGTTTTTATTCGATGTTCAAAAATTGTACTTTAAAATATGAATTTTACGTTTATGTAACAGAAAGGCACCTATTATGACATTGACACAACTCCATTATGTTATTACAATTGCAGAGACGAAATCTTTTAATAAAGCGGCTGAGAAGCTTTATGTTTCCCAGCCCTCCTTGACCAGCGCTATAAAAGAACTGGAAAAGGAACTGGGAATTTCTATTTTTTACCGCAACGGCCGGGGAGCAGTGCTGACCAATGATGGAACGGAATTTCTTCTATATGCCAAACAGATTTACGGACAGTATGAGAGTGTTCTTGAGAAATACGGCAAAGGCGGATCTTATAGGAAGAAGTTTGGTGTATCCACCCAGCATTATTCTTTTGCAGTCAAGGCCTTTGTGGATATGGCAAGAGAATTTGATATGTCCAAATACGAATTTGCCATCCGCGAAACCAGAACCGGTGAAGTTATCAGCGATGTCAATACCATGAAGAGTGAAATCGGTGTTTTATATCTATGTGATTTCAATCGTAAATCTATGACGAAGCTTTTGAAAAATGCCAATCTGGAATTTCATCATCTAATTGACTGTCAGGCTTATGTATATCTATGGAAAAACCATCCGCTTGCAAAAGAAGCATCCATCCGTTTTGAACAATTAGAAAAGTATCCTTGTCTATCTTTTGAACAGGGCGACAACAGCTCTTTCTACCTGGCAGAGGAAATTCTATCTACTAATGAATATCCACAAGTCATTAAGGCCAATGACAGAGCGACCATGCTGAATCTCATGATTGGCTTAAATGGCTATACCCTTTGCTCCGGCATCATCTGTGAAGAACTCAACGGCAGCGACTGTATTGCCGTACCATTCCATGCAGACGAACAAAATCCCAACAGCCTGATGGAAATTGGCTATGTAACCCGAAAGAATACCATACTCAGCCAGATGGGAGAGCGCTATATCCACTATATCAAACAATACCTGAAAATCGAATAGCAGCCGCGTCTGCATCCTCGGCCTGAATGTCCTATTCATAGCTGCCCGGTTATAAAGTCAGTTGCATGAGTTATAAGCTGAATTTATAACCGGGTATTTTCTTTGCATATTGGACAATTAATTCCTAGCATGTTAGTATAAATACAGAAATTAACAAAGGAGCTGCAAGACATGAAACAATTTGCAATCATGCTGAGCAGGAACCGAATGTGGGGCTAAGTTCAGCAAAAGACATTATCGAGTTAAAAAATAAAAATAACTAAGAAAACAAAAAACATACAAGTAGAAATTAAAAACGAATAAAATAAAATTTTTGATTAATCAGGAGGACATTACAATGGCAGATATTAAAGATTCAAAGAACTGGGGATTCGAGACAAAGCAGGTACATATCGGACAGGAACAGGCAGACCCTGTAACAGATGCAAGAGCTGTTCCAATTTATGCGTCCACATCATACGTATTCCATAACTCACAGCATGCGGCTGATCGTTTTGGCCTTCGCGATGCCGGCAATATTTACGGCAGACTGACAAACCCAACAGAAGATGTATTTGAACAGCGTATCGCAGCGCTTGAAGGCGGTGTTACAGCATTAGCTGTTGCATCCGGCGCAGCAGCGATTGATTATACCATTCAGGCACTTGCAAAAAATGGTGAACATATCGTCGCATCTAAAACAATTTATGGCGGAACCTACAACCTTCTGGCTCATACACTTCCTTTGACTAACAACATCACGACAACATTTGTTGATCCGGAGGTTGAAGGTTCATTTGAAGCAGCAATCCAGGAAAATACAAAAGCAATTTATATAGAGACACTTGGTAATCCGAATTCAAATCTTGTAGATATTGAGGAACTGTCTAAAATTGCTCATAAACATCACATTCCACTGGTTGTTGATTCAACATTTGCAACACCTTATCTGATTCGTCCGATCGAATACGGTGCAGATATCGTTGTTCATTCAGCAACAAAATTTATCGGCGGCCATGGTACAGCTATCGGCGGTGTCATCGTTGACAGCGGCAACTTTGACTGGAAAGCATCCGGCAAATATCCATGGATTTCCGATCCGAACCCAAGCTACCACGGTGTTGCATTTACAGATGCAGCAGGCCCTGCAGCATTTGTTACTTATATCCGTGCAGTCATCTTGAGAGATACAGGCGCAACACTTTCACCGTTCCATGCATTCATTTTCCTTCAGGGACTTGAAACATTATCATTGAGAGTAGAACGCCATGTCAGCAACGCATTAAAGATTGTTGATTATCTTTCAAAGCATCCGCAGGTAGAAGCTGTTCATCATCCATCACTGCCAACAGAACCTAGCCATGAATTATATAAGAAATATCTTCCAAATGGCGGCGGTTCCATCTTCACATTCGAAATTAAAGGTGATGCCAAGACAGCACAGGATTTCATTGACCACCTGTCCATCTTCTCATTGCTTGCAAACGTCGCTGATGTAAAATCCTTGGTTATTCATCCTGCAACAACAACACACAGCCAGTGCACAGAAGAAGAACTACTTGACCAGGGTATCAAACCAAACACAATCCGTCTTTCTATCGGTATTGAAAAAGTCGAGGATCTCATCGCTGCATTAGACGCTGCTTTTGAAGCTATAAAATAGTCGAATTAAACGCATTAACAGAATAAAATAAAAACAAAAAACTATAAAAGCTGTTGCTGAAGCCTTTGTCTGAAAATGATTTAGTTTAGGATAGTATATATTTACAGATAAAAGCCAAAGAACAGCTTTTTTGGCTTTACAATCCTTAAAAATATGGTATGATTTAGTAGTATTCTCTCGTTCGGAGTACAATATCTAACAGAGATACTTGAAATTCATATGTGCAGGCAGGTGGAGTGGCCTGCTGCATTCAGGAGGACCAAAAATGGAAAAAGCAACTGACAATTTAAATGAAAAACCAGCAGTAACGAAGAATTTTATTGAACTGGCGATTGATAAGGATCTTGCAGAAGGCAAATATACCGAGATCTGCACAAGATTCCCACCGGAACCGAATGGTTATCTGCATATCGGCCATGCCAAATCCATCCTGTTGAACTATGGACTGGCTAAGAAGTATAACGGTAAGTTCCATCTTCGTTTTGATGATACGAACCCGACAAAAGAGAAGACAGAATTCGTACAGTCTATCATTGCCGATGTAGAATGGCTTGGCGCTGCTTATGACGGAGAAGTGCGTTTTGCATCCAACTATTTTGATCAGATGTATGAGGCAGCCGTAAAGCTGATCAAGAAAGGCAAGGCTTATGTCTGTGACCTGACCGCTGATCAGATTCGTGAATATCGCGGCACATTAAAGGAACCAGGCAAGAACAGCCCTTATCGTGACAGAAGTATTGAAGAGAATCTCCAGTTGTTTGAAGATATGAAAAACGGCAAGTACCCGGATGGATCCAAGGTATTAAGAGCGAAGATCGATATGTCTTCACCGAATATCAACATGCGTGACCCGATCCTTTACCGAGTTGCCAGAATGACTCACCACAATACAGGGGATAAGTGGTGTATTTATCCGATGTATGACTTTGCACATCCGATTGAAGATGCCATTGAAGGTATTTCCCATTCTATCTGTACACTGGAATTCGAAGATCATCGTCCGCTTTACGACTGGGTTGTCCGCGAACTGGAATATCCGATGCCGCCAAGACAGATTGAATTTGCAAAGTTATATCTGACTAATGTCGTAACCGGCAAGCGTTATATCAAGAAGCTGGTTGATCAGGGTATTGTTGATGGTTGGGATGATCCTCGTCTTGTAACCATCGCAGCACTGAGAAGAAGAGGTTATACCCCTGAATCCATCAAGATGTTTATGGAGATGGTGGGTGTATCCAAGAGCAACAGCTCTGTTGACTATGCAATGCTTGACTACTGTATCCGTGAAGATTTGAAGATGAAACGCCCTCGTATGATGGCTGTTCTTCATCCGCTGAAGCTTGTGATCGACAACTATCCGGAAGGTCAGATTGAATACCTGGATGTACCGAATAATCAGGAGAACGAAGCGTTGGGTACAAGAAAAGTACCGTTCGGCCGAGAACTTTACATCGAACAGGATGATTTCATGGAAGTACCGCCTAAGAAGTATTTCCGTCTCTATCCTGGCAACGAAGTTCGTCTGATGAGTGCTTATTTTGTCACATGCACAGATATTGTGAAGGATGAAGCAGGTAATGTGGTTGAAGTACACTGTACTTATGATCCAGCGACAAAGAGCGGTTCAGGCTTTACAGGACGCAAAGTCAAAGGAACAATCCACTGGGTAGCTAAAGAAACAGCTGTTAAGGCAGAAGTACGTCTCTATGAGAACCTTGTTGATGAGTCCAAAGGCAGTGTTTACAATGAAGACGGCAGCGTGAATATCAATCCGAATTCACTGACTGTTCTGAAAGACTGTTGTCTGGAGCCGAACTTTGAAAGTGCAGTGGGCGGAGACAGCTATCAGTTTGTCCGCAACGGTTTCTTCTGTATCGACAGTAAGGATTCCAAACCGGATGCCCTTGTTTTCAACCGCATCGTATCTTTGAAGAGTTCATTTAAATTGAATAAATAAAATACGTGGAGTGTGCTCCAAGAATACTGAAAATGGATGTTGAACAAGCAATTCAACATCCATTTTATGCT
>NZ_LR698973.1:2080804-2094631 GCF_902381825.1 Pseudocoprococcus catus | reverse complement strand
ATTTACGCGAGCAACGAGCCAAAGTCCGTGCTTGCACGAGACCTTGGCGTTGCTAAGCGCCAGTGGCGCTTGTTTAGCAACGACCGAAACGGAGTGTAGAGGCCGCGATAACTTGAGAAACTCGCGGAGCGTGTTTCTCATAGTTGGCAGAGCATACTCCTTTGGGCTGAATGCGAGTTCTTCCAAATACAAAAGTTGTTCTTGGGTTTTTACTCAATTTAACAATTTAAAAATGAGAGATATAGTGAGTATTTAAGAGAAATGATGAGGTAATAGTATAATATCAGCACATAATCACCTCTGAATAAAGTTGCACATTTTAGAAAAATTAAATAATATATAACCATCGATTAGCACTCAAATCAGGTGAGTGCTAGCAAATGATAATGATGATTATATATCCATTAGAATATCAAGGAGGCATATTAATATGAAGTTAGTTCCATTAGGTGACAGAGTTGTATTAAAACAGTGCGAAGCAGAAGAAAAGACTAAATCCGGTATTATTTTAGCTGGTCAGGCTAAAGAGAAGCCACAGGAAGCAAAAGTTATTGCTGTAGGACCTGGCGGTGTTGTCGATGGCAAGGAAGTTACAATGCAGGTAGCTGTAGGACAGAAAGTTATTTATTCTAAGTATGCCGGTACAGAAGTGAAGCTGGATGGCGAAGAATATATCATCGTAAGACAGAATGATATCCTTGCAGTTGTAGAATAATCATTTATTCAGACAGACTTATTCCTATATTTTTGAATTATAGATTTGGAGGTAATTACAATGGCTAAAGAGATTAAATATGGCGCAGAGGCTAGAAAAGCCCTGGAAGCAGGCGTGAATCAGCTTGCAGATACAGTTAGAGTGACACTTGGACCAAAAGGAAGAAACGTTGTCCTTGACAAATCTTTCGGTGCTCCTTTAATTACAAATGATGGTGTTACAATTGCCAAAGATATCGAACTTGAAGATCCTTTTGAGAACATGGGTGCTCAGATTGTCAAAGAAGTTGCTACAAAGACAAACGATGTAGCAGGTGATGGTACAACAACAGCAACTGTTCTTGCACAGGCTATGATCAATGAAGGTATGAAGAATCTGGCTGCAGGTGCTAACCCAATCATCCTGAGAAAAGGTATGCAGAAAGCAACAGAAGTTGCTGTAGACGCTATCAAAGAGATGAGCTCTACATTAACAGGCAAGGCTCAGATTGCAAGAGTTGCTGCTATTTCCGCCGGCGATGACAGTGTCGGTGAAATGGTTGCAGATGCTATGGAAAAGGTTACAAACAACGGTGTTATCACAATTGAAGAATCCAAGACAATGCATACAGAACTTGATCTGGTAGAAGGTATGCAGTTTGACAGAGGTTTCCTGTCCGCGTATATGTGCACAGATATGGACAAGATGGTTGCTGAACTTGACAACCCATACATCCTTATCACAGATAAGAAGATCTCCAACATTCAGGAAATTCTGCCTGTACTTGAACAGATTGTTCAGAACGGTGCGAAGTTACTCATCATTGCTGAAGATGTAGAAGGTGAAGCATTGACAACACTTGTACTGAACAGCTTAAGAGGTACATTCAAAGTTGTTGCTGTTAAGGCTCCTGGCTATGGTGACAGAAGAAAAGAAATGCTTCAGGATATCGCTATTCTGACAGGCGGTACAGTTATCTCTTCTGAAATCGGCTATGAATTAAAAGATACAACATTTGATATGCTTGGTCGTGCTAAATCCGTTAAGGTTACAAAAGAGAACACGATCATCGTTGATGGTGCAGGTGCTCCGGAAGCAATCAAAGCCAGAGTTGACCAGATTTCTGCTCAGGAAAAAGAAACAACTTCTGATTTTGATAGAGAGAAATTACAGGAAAGACTTGCTAAACTGTCTGGCGGCGTAGGTGTTGTTCGTGTAGGTGCTGCTACAGAAACAGAAATGAAAGAAAAGAAACTCCGTATGGAAGATGCTTTAGCTGCTACAAAGGCTGCTGTTGAAGAAGGTATCATCTGTGGTGGTGGTTCTGCTTATATCCATGCATCCAAGAAAGTTGCTGAATATGCTGCAACACTTGAAGGTGATGAGAAGACAGGTGCAGGCGTTGTTCTGAAAGCACTTGAAGCACCTCTGTTCCATATTTCTGCCAACGCAGGTCTTGAAGGTGCTGTTATCATCAACAAAGTTCGTGAAAGCGAAGTTGGTGTTGGTTTCGATGCACTGAACGAAAGATATGTCAACATGGTAGAAGCAGGTATTATTGACCCTGCAAAGGTTACAAGAAGTGCTCTGCAGAACGCAACAAGTGTTGCTTCTACACTTCTGACAACTGAATCTGTAGTTGCTGAAATTAAGAAAGACGTGCCAGCTCCAATGCCACAGGGCGGCGGAATGGGTATGATGTAATCACATAATACTTTCACAAAAGATGAGGGTTGTCGCAGACTGCGGCAGCCCTTTACTTGTTCCCGCAGTCTGTATCGTGTATAATAGATACGCAGGCATTCTGCACCTGAGCCCACAAGCCGGGCTTTGATTATAGAAGAAATACAAAGGAGAACAAGAATGTATAATGGTGCAAATGGAGATACGTTTTGTGAGGTGCTTGTCAGCCGCAGAAGAGGAACACCCGAAACAGTGAAAGCAGCACTGGCTATTATAGTTGGATTACTTTTCTCAGCGGTTATTATTCTGCTGGTACCGATGCTTTTTATTTTGCTTATTCCGGTATGGGCATTGGTGATATTTGTTGTCAGAATGCAGAAGCTGGAATATGAATACATCTTTACATCCGGAGATCTGGATATTGATGTACTGATCGGCAATTATAAACGAAAGACCCGAATGAGCCTTTCCATGGAGAATATAACACTGGTTGCCCCAGAGAATTCATATGAATTGGATGGATACAGGAGGAACCCAAATAGTCACTGTTATGATTTCAGTGCCAATAATGTCATGCAGACAAATTATATCATTATCGGCAATTGGAATAATCAGCAGATTTACGTTAAATTCACACCCAATGGGCAGATTTTAGATGCAATGTTCAGAACATCTCCGAATAAAGTTAGACGCAGGTAGACAAATGTCAGTCCATGGCGGAAAAATAAATAGTATTAATAATACTAATAAAATAATGGTTGACATTTTTTTTACAGTTTGTTAAACTTTTTAAAAATTAAAGCAAGTCACTATCAATGACAACTTATGATCTGAACAGAATATAGGTTGTCAAACTTATATAACGAAAGAGAGGAATATGCAATGAGCAAAATTATCGGCGAAGGTATTACATTTGACGACGTTTTACTTGTACCAGCCTATTCTGAAGTCATTCCTAACCAGGTAGATATTTCTACATGGCTGACGAATACAATCAGATTAAATGTACCTCTGATGAGTGCAGGCATGGACACTGTTACAGAACACCGCATGGCCATCGCAATGGCAAGACAGGGTGGTATTGGTATTATTCACAAGAATATGTCTATTGAAGCCCAGGCGGAAGAAGTAGATAAGGTAAAGCGTTCTGAGAATGGCGTTATCACAGACCCATTTTATTTATCCCCTGAACATACACTGGCAGATGCAGATCGTCTGATGGCAAAGTTCAGAATTTCGGGTGTACCGATTACAGAGGGCAAGAAGCTTGTTGGTATTCTGACCAATCGTGATCTTAAATTCGAAACAGACTACAGCAAAAAGATCAAAGAGTGTATGACAAGCGAAGGCTTAGTTACAGCCAAGGAAGGCGTGACACTTGAGGAAGCCAAGAAGATCCTCGGTCAGGCCCGCAAAGAGAAACTTCCGATTGTTGATGATAACTTCAACCTCAAGGGTCTGATCACAATCAAGGATATTGAGAAGCAGATCAAGTATCCGCTGTCTGCAAAGGATGCCCAGGGACGTCTGCTCTGCGGTGCAGGTGTTGGTGTTACAGCAGATATTCTTGACCGTGTAGATGCACTTGTTAAGGCACATGTTGATGTTATCGTTATCGATACGGCACACGGCCACTCAGCCAATGTTCTTCGTACCGTTCATATGGTCAAGGATGCTTATCCGGATCTCCAGGTTATCGCAGGCAATGTAGCCACAGCAGAAGCAACAGAAGCACTGATTGAAGCTGGTGTCGACTGTGTCAAGGTTGGCATCGGACCTGGTTCTATCTGTACAACACGTGTTGTTGCCGGTATCGGTGTTCCTCAGATCTCAGCTGTTATGGATTGTTATGAAGCAGCCAAGAAACACAATATTCCGATTATCGCTGATGGCGGTATCAAGTATTCCGGTGATGTAACAAAAGCAATCGCAGCTGGTGCCAATGTCTGCATGATGGGCAGCATGTTCGCAGGTTGTGATGAAAGCCCGGGCAGCTTCGAATTGTATCAGGGAAGAAAATACAAAGTTTACCGAGGCATGGGTTCTATCGCTGCTATGGAAAACGGAAGCAAGGACAGATACTTCCAGTCAGATGCCAAGAAACTGGTTCCTGAAGGTGTTGAAGGCCGTGTCGCTTACAAAGGCTTCGTTGAAGACACTGTATTCCAGCTCCTTGGCGGTCTCCGTGCAGGTATGGGTTACTGCGGTGCAAGAACAATTGAAGAACTGAAAGAAAACGGACGTTTCGTGAAGATTTCTGCGGCAGCTTTGAAAGAAAGCCATCCGCATGATATTCACATTACAAAAGAGGCACCAAACTACAGTGTCGATGCTTAATCTGTAACTGTTCAGAGCCAAGCAAAATTTCAAACAACAGGTATAAAATGCTTGCATTTTTAAGTCTGTTTTTGGAATTTTATTTGGCGAATACGTCACACCGACGAAATGCGTAGCATTTTGGCGGCTGGCTCTGAACAGTTATCTTAATCTTATGAAATAAGTCGGCTGCTGCAGGATTGAAGAAGAATTTTCAATTTTGCAGCAGCTTTTTGCATATTTTTATCCAACAGCCGGATAATAAAAGGATGACCCTTGTTTACGATTAATAGCAAAATGTGTTATAATAGATGGCACGAATGCGAAAATGATCAGGAGGCATAAAATGACAGACAAATTTACTCATATTCCGGCGGCCTATGAAATCGTCAGTCTGGAATATATAGATGAGATCAAATCCCAGGCAGCACTGCTCAGACACAGGAAAACCGGTGCAAGAATCGCTGTTTTGGCTAATGATGATGAAAATAAAACCTTCAATATCGGTTTCAGAACTCCTCCAAAGGACAGTACCGGCGTTGCCCATATTATGGAACACTCGGTTTTGTGCGGTTCAGAGAAGTTTCCTGCCAAGGACCCTTTTGTAGAATTAGCGAAGGGCTCTCTTAATACATTTTTGAATGCGATGACCTATCCGGACAAGACGGTTTATCCTATTGCCAGCTGCAATGATGCAGATTTTCAGAATTTGATGCATGTCTATCTGGATGCCGTTTTTCATCCGAATATTTATATTCATGATGAGATCTTCAGACAGGAAGGCTGGCATTATGAGTTAACAGACAAGGACGCACCCCTTATTTACAATGGTGTTGTCTATAATGAAATGAAGGGCGCTTTTTCAGCACCCGAACAGATTTTATATAGAAAGATCACCGATACACTGTTCCCGGACACCATCTATAGTGTCGAGTCCGGCGGTGATCCGGATGTCATCCCACAACTGACCTATGCGCAGTTTCTGGATTTCCACAGGAAGTATTATCATCCATCCAACAGCTACATTTACCTGTATGGCAATATGGACGTGGCAGAGAAACTGGCTTTTATTGATGAAGCATACCTGTGCCAATTTGATAATACCCGGGTAGATTCCGCTATTGCAAAGCAGGCTCCATTTGCCCACACTTCTGTCACCCGTGGTGAATACCCGATCGGCAATGATGACAGAGAAGACAATGCCGCTTATATGGCATACAGCTGGGTCGTTGGTGACAGCCTTGATGCCAAGCTTTGCCTTGGGTTTCAGATTCTTGAATATGCACTGATGGAAGCTCCCGGAGCACCTTTGAAACAGGCGCTTTTAGACAAAGACTTTGGGGAAGATATCTATGGTATGTTCGAGACAAGTTTGATACAGCCATATTTGTCCATTATCATCAAGAATATTAATGAAGAAGACAGAGATGAAATTGTTCAGGTGATCCAAACTGAATTAGAGAAGCTGGCAGATGGCGGGCTGAACCACAAAACACTTGAAGGCGCCTTGAATTATTATGAATTTAAGTCAAGAGAAGGTGATTTCGGCCGCTGGCCAAAGGGGCTGATGTACGGATTACAGTTAATGGACAGCTGGCTCTATGATGACAATAAGCCTTTTGTTCATCTGAAATTCCAGGCAGTTTATGATGAATTAAGAGAGGGCCTTTCCAAGGGATATTTTGAGGACTTGATCCGACACTATATGATTGATAATACCCACTGTTCTGTTTATCTGCTTTGCCCATCTAAGGGACTCGCAGCAAGAAAAGAGCAGGCATTGGCTGATCAGCTGGCAGAATACAAGGCTTCCCTTTCAGAGGAAGAACTGGAGCAGCTCATTGCAGCCACCGAAGAATTGAAGCAATATCAGAGTGAACCATCGCCAAAAGAGATCCTTGAAATGATCCCGCTGCTGACAATTGATGATATCCGCAAAGAGGCTGAACCTATCTACAATAAGGTGTTGTCGGAAGAAGGTATTGCTATTCTGCAGCACGAAATTGAAACTAATCGAATTGCTTATGTTGATCTGCTGTTTGATATTTCCCATATAGATGTGGATGAGGTTCCTTATCTCGGCATATTGACAGAAGTTCTTGGCAATATGAACACAGATCACTATACCTATCAGGAACTGACAGATGAGGTGAATTTATATACCGGCGGTCTTCGGACAGCAGTGAACATTTACGGTCTTCAGGGCAGTGATACTTATAAGCCACGATTTGAAATGTCCGGCAAAGTCCTGTACAGCAAAGTGCCAAAGATGTTTGAATTATTTGAAGATATTTTACTTCATACCCATTTTGATGATGAGAAGCGTCTGAGAGAGATTCTAAACCAGCTGAAATCCCGTCTGGAAATGGGCTTTATGTCAAATGGTCATTCAACGGCTGTAAACAGAGCCATGTCTTATTTCAACCAGGGCAGCTGGTACAAAGAACTCGTAGAAGGCATTGCTTTCTATCAGTTCTTGTGTGCGATACTGAAAGATTATGACACCAGAAAAACAGAAATCATTCATAAATTGCAGACAATCGGTCAGAAGATTTTCAGAAAAGCATACCTTATGGCGGATATGACCGTTGATCATGAAGGCATGCAGATATGTACAAAGCCACTCGTATCCTTTGCCGGCAAGTTGTACACTGCGCCGATGAGCGCTGTCGACTGTGCAGTCAAAACCATCGGCACATGCCCGAGACACAATGAAGCTTTTATCACATCCGGTATGGTACAGTATAATGCCTGTGTAGGCAATTTTGGGGGATCAGGTATGGCTTACAGCGGCAGTATGAATGTGCTGAAGAATGTGTTGGGCAATGAATACCTCTGGAATAATGTCAGAGTCAAAGGCGGTGCATACGGCTGTATGTGTGGTTTTGCGCCAAGCGGCAATGGTTATTTCACTTCTTACAGAGATCCGAATCTTGCAAAGACTTATGATATTTATGCGAATGCAGCCGACTATGTCCGATCTCTGGCATTAGATGACAGAGAATTGACGAAGTATATCATCGGTGCCGTTGGTGCCATCGACCTGCCGATGACAGCTTCTATGAAGGGAAACCGTTCACTGGCAGCGTTTCTCGGGGAACGCAGTTTTGAACAGATACAGAAGAACAGAGATGAGCTTCTTGCAACAACTGTTGACGATCTGAGAGGCCTTTCAAAGGCTGTTGCGTCAGTCATTGAAGCCGGTCATATCTGCGTTGTAGGCAGTGAAAGCAAGATCACAGAAGAAAAGGACCGTTTTGAATATGTGGCACAGCTTACTCAATAGCATACCAAGTGATTCAAAAGCTTTAAGCAGTTCAATTCAGACAACATAAGACA
Source organism: Pseudocoprococcus catus (assembly GCF_902381825.1). GTDB lineage: Bacteria > Bacillota > Clostridia > Lachnospirales > Lachnospiraceae > Coprococcus_A > Coprococcus_A intestinihominis. The sequence goes on along the minus strand of NZ_LR698973.1, from coordinate 2,086,599 downwards.
TATAAAAATGTCTTGAGAATCAAACAGGGGAGAATTTATGAATCAACAATACAAATCCGGATTTGCAACATTGATTGGTCGTCCGAACGTTGGCAAATCCACATTAATGAACCATTTGATCGGACAGAAAATAGCCATCACATCCAATAAACCGCAGACAACGAGAAACCGCATTCAGACGGTTTACACAAGCGAAGAAGGCCAGATTGTTTTTGTGGATACACCGGGTATCCATAAAGCCAAGAACAAACTGGGTGAGTACATGGTGACAGTCGCAGAACGCACTTTAAGTGAAGTGGATGTCATTCTCTGGCTTGTTGAACCAACGACTTTTATCGGTGCCGGTGAACAGCATATTGCAGAACAGTTAAGAAAAACGAAAACACCGATTATTCTTGTTATCAATAAGATTGATACCGTAAAGAGAGAAGAAATCCTCAAAAGCATCGACGCATACAAAGATATCTGTGATTTTGCAGAAATCGTTCCATGTTCTGCACTTAAAGGGGACAATACAGAAGATTTAATCAAAGTCATCATGAAATATCTGCCGTATGGTCCGCAGTTCTACGATGAAGATACCGTTACGGATCAGCCGGAGAGACAGATTGTTGCAGAGTTGATCCGCGAAAAGGCCTTACGATCCCTGAATGAAGAAGTACCTCACGGTATCGCTGTTTCTATTGATCAGATGAAAGCACGCAACAGCAGGCTCATTGATATTGATGCCACCATTATCTGTGAACGTGATTCTCACAAAGGCATTATTATCGGCAAACAGGGCGCCATGCTTAAGAAAATCGGTTCTCAGGCCAGACCGGAAATCGAGGATATGCTTGGAAAGAAAGTCAACTTAAAACTCTGGGTCAAAGTTAAGAAAGACTGGAGAGACAGCGATTTTCTCATCAAGAACTTTGGTTACGATAAGAAAGAATACTAGGAAAGATGTGTCCAAATGGCTGAACTGGTAAAAGTCACAGGTATGGTGATCTCAACGATGGCTGTGGGAGAATATGATAAAAGGGTTGTCATTCTGACAAAGGAACGGGGCAAGATTCACGGGTTTGCCCGAGGCGCCAAAAGGCCCGGCAATAGTCTGATGGCAGCTGCACAGCCTTTTGTATTCGGAGAATTTATGTTACTGGAAGGCCGCAGTGCTTATACAATCTCCAGTGTTAAAGTAATGAATTATTTCGAGGAATTTCGAAAAGACATGGATGCCACCTGTTATGGCTGCTATTTTCTTGAATTTGCTGATTATTATGGCCGTGAAAACGCAGATGATCTGGAAATGCTAAAGCTTCTCTATCAGACTGTGCGAGCGCTGTGCAAGAAAACCATTGCCTATCCTTTAATCCGGTGTATCTATGAATTGAAAATTATGGCTGTTAACGGAGAATGTCCGCAATGCTTTGAGTGTGCCTGCTGTCATACAACAGAAAATCTATCTGTTTTCAGTGCCCGTTATCGCGGACTGCTCTGCGAGAAATGCGCCGGACATGAGAAAATGACAACGATTTCTATAAGCCCGGCAGCCATTTATACCATGCAGTATATTATCAGTACACCTATTGAAACAATATATACATTTACGGTCTCCGATGATGTCCTTAATAATCTCAAGTCAATCATCGAACGTTATCGAAACCAATATATTGACAGACGTTTTAAGTCTCTTGAAATATTGACGATGATGGAAGATGTGTAAAGTAAAAGAATTCTCAAAAAGGGATTGAAAAACTGGTATTTTAAGGATACAATGAATGAGACATACACAGACAGGAGGTCATATAATGAAGCATTGCATATTACCGGCTGTATTGCTGTGCATGACGCTTCTGGCCGGATGTACCGGAAGGAAAGTTGATTTGTCCAATGTGACAGAGTCGACGATCGGCGTGAATGGAGACGGTTCTGTCGAGGAAGTTGTAATCGAATCTTTTGACAAGGAGTATTATTCCTTGTCAGACTTGACAGCGTATGTCAACAAGCAGGTGGATGCATTCAATCAGGCCAATCCTCAGGAGCAGCCGAAGGATAAGAAATCGGATGATGAAGAAATTACAGCTGTTTCCGTTCATTATGTTGAGACGGACCCGGATGCAAAAACTGCGGCAATGGCACTTGGATATTTGAATATGGATATCTATGACGCTTTCAATGAGACGGATTTTGAATTTCTTTCAATGGAAGAAGCTGCTTCAGATGAACGTATTGCAGATATAGATGGTCTGGTTGAGGTGAAAAGCGGAGAGGAGACTACTTTTAAAGATCTGTCCGAGCATAAGCATCTTCATCTCGTTTATACAGATAGTTCTGTGCGTATTCAGACCAACGGTAAGATTATGTACTACAGTAAAAATGTATCTCTGGTGGATGATCATACAGTTCAGACTTCGGATGATCCGTCAGTGATTCTCTTCAAGTGATCTTTCACTTGATAGCATAAATAAAATTGCGAGGTAAAGAACATGGAAAAAACAATGGAAAAAATCGTAGCACTTGCTAAAGCCCGCGGGTTTGTTTATCCGGGCTCAGAAATTTACGGCGGACTTGCCAATACATGGGACTACGGTAACCTTGGCGTTGAATTAAAAAACAATGTAAAAAAAGCCTGGTGGAAGAAATTCATCCAGGAGAATCCATACAATGTGGGCGTTGACTGTGCCATTTTGATGAACCCTCAGACATGGGTTGCATCCGGCCATCTGGGCGGTTTCTCGGACCCGCTGATGGATTGTAAAGAATGTCATGAAAGATTCAGAGCAGACAAACTGATCGAAGATTTCTGTCAGGATAACGGCATTGAACTGGAAGGTTCCGTTGATGGCTGGTCTAACGAACAGATGGTCAACTTCATCGATGAGAAGAATATCTGCTGTCCAACCTGCGGCAAGCATAACTTCACAGATATCCGTCAGTTCAACCTGATGTTCAAGACATTCCAGGGTGTAACAGAAGATGCGAAGAATACCGTTTATTTGAGACCTGAAACTGCACAGGGTATCTTCGTTAATTTCAAGAATGTCCAGAGAACATCCCGTAAGAAGATTCCATTTGGTATCGGACAGATCGGTAAGTCTTTCAGAAATGAGATCACACCAGGCAATTTTACTTTCCGAACAAGAGAATTTGAACAGATGGAACTGGAATTCTTCTGTGAACCGGATACAGACCTTGAATGGTTCGCATACTGGAAAGAATTCTGTATTAACTGGCTTCAGACTCTGGGTATCAAACCGGATGAGATGAGAGTCAGAGACCACGAAGCTGAAGAGCTTTCCTTCTATTCCAAAGCAACTTCCGATATTGAATTCCTCTTCCCGTTCGGATGGGGCGAGTTATGGGGTATTGCAGACAGAACCAACTATGACCTTTCACGTCATATGGAAGTTTCCGGCGAAGATCTGACATACTTTGATGAAGGCAAGAAAGAGAAATACATCCCATTCGTCATTGAACCTTCTCTGGGTGCTGACCGTGTGGTACTTGCATTCCTCTGCGGCGCATACGATGAGGAGAATATCGGCACAGAAGAGAAACCGGATATGCGTACAGTTCTTCATTTCCATCCGGCACTGGCTCCTGTCAAGATTGGTGTACTCCCATTATCCAAGAAATTGGGTGAGAAAGCAGAAGCTGTCTATGCAGAACTTTCCAAGAACTGGAACTGCGAATATGACGACAGAGGCAATATCGGTAAGCGATACAGAAGACAGGATGAAATCGGCACACCATTCTGTGTTACTTATGATTTCGATTCCGAAGAAGATGGCTGCGTAACTGTTCGAGACAGAGATACTATGGAACAGGAACGTGTGAAGATTGAAGATCTGACAGCTTACTTCATGGAGAAATTGGCTTACTAAGATGATTTAAAAATACGACTGAAAAGGCATGTGAAAAATGATTTTTTACATGCCTTTTATGTTGTCTATAGTCGAAGAATTGTATAAACTATTTGATAATTGTGCAGTTTATTGGATGACGTGCGTGTATGTCGAATGATAATTGGCAAATATTTGTTAAATATTCACTATATAGTCTTTGCTTTTTAAGAAAAAAGTGCTAAAATATAGATATCGGAACTTGTAGTATATATCATTTTGTAGTGTATTTTGCACATGAATTCAGATGGAAAATATATCAGCGCAGCAGACTTGAATTCTGCACCGGGATTTCATTGTGATTCTAGGTACACAAGCATTTAAGGGGGATTTATAATGCGCAAGTGGGTTTATATGTTTACAGAAGGTAATGCAAGTATGCGAGAACTGTTAGGTGGCAAGGGTGCCAACTTGGCGGAGATGACGAATCTCGGTTTACCTGTTCCGCAAGGTTTTACAATTACAACAGAAGCTTGTACACAGTACTATGAGGATGGACGATATATCAATCAGGAGATTCTTGACCAGATTATGGAAGCTATTGCAAAAATGGAAGAGATTACCGGCAAGAAATTCGGTGATAAAGAGAATCCGCTCCTTGTATCCGTTCGTTCCGGTGCCCGAGCTTCCATGCCCGGCATGATGGACACAATCCTGAATCTCGGATTGAACGAGGAAGTCGTTCATGTCCTGGCGAAGAAGTCCGGCAATCCAAGATGGGCCTGGGATTGCTACAGACGATTTATCCAGATGTATTCCGATGTCGTTATGGAAGTGGGCAAGAAGTATTTTGAAGAACTCATTGACAAGATGAAGGCTGAAAAGGGCATCAAGCTGGATATCGACCTGACAGCAGATGATCTGCACGCACTGGCAGACCAGTTCAAAGCCGAATATAAAGAGAAAGTCGGCAAAGACTTCCCGGATGATCCGACAGATCAGCTGATTTATGCCATCAAAGCTGTTTTTCGTTCCTGGGACAACCCAAGAGCTAATGTTTACCGTATGGACAATGATATTCCATATTCATGGGGAACTGCTGTCAATGTACAGATGATGGCTTTCGGCAACATGGGAGAGACATCCGGTACAGGTGTTGCCTTTACCCGTGACCCGGCAACCGGTGAGAATCGTCTTATGGGTGAATTCCTTCTGAATGCCCAGGGTGAAGATGTTGTGGCCGGTGTCCGTACACCACAGAAGATTTCTCATCTGCAGGAGATTATGCCGGATGTTTATGACCAGTTTGTTGGTATCTGCCATAAACTTGAAGACCATTACAGAAATATGCAGGATATGGAATTTACTATTGAAAACGGTCATCTCTATATGCTGCAGACTCGTGACGGCAAACGTACCGCTCAGGCTGCACTTAAGATTGCCTGCGATTTAGTAGATGAAGGCATGATTTCCGAAAAAAGGGCAGTAGCCATGATTGACCCGCGTAACCTTGATACATTGCTTCATCCACAGTTTGACCAGGCCGCTTTAAAGAATGCCGTTCCAATCGGTAAAGCCCTTGGTGCTTCTCCTGGTGCTGCCTGCGGCAAGATTGTATTTTCGGCAGATGATGCCAAAGAATGGGCAGATCGGGGTGAAAAGGTTGTGCTTGTCCGTCTTGAGACATCCCCGGAGGATATCGAAGGCATGAAGGCAGCTCAGGGCATCCTGACTGTTCGCGGCGGTATGACATCCCATGCAGCGGTTGTGGCCCGTGGTATGGGTAAATGCTGTGTATCTGGATGCGGCGATATCGTCATGGATGAAGAGAATAAACGCTTTACCCTCGGTGGCAAAGAATATCACGAAGGTGATGCTATTTCCATAGATGGTTCAACAGGCAAGATTTATGCAGGTATTATTCCAACCGTTGATGCAACTATTGCCGGTGAATTCGGACGTATTATG
>NZ_LR698973.1:2038490-2080633 GCF_902381825.1 Pseudocoprococcus catus | reverse complement strand
CACTATGGGTGTTCGTACCAATGCAGATACACCTAGAGACGCCAGAAAAGCCCGTGAACTCGGTGCACAGGGTATCGGTCTTTGCCGTACCGAGCATATGTTCTTCGGTGAGGGCAGAATTGATGCTTTCCGTGAAATGATCTGTGCAGAGACGAAGGAAGAACGCGAAAAAGCCCTTGAGAAGATTCTGCCGTATCAGCAGGATGACTTTGAACAGATTTATGAGGCCATGGAAGGACTGCCGGTAACGATTCGTTTCCTTGACCCGCCATTGCATGAATTTGTTCCTACAGAGGAAGAGGATATTGAGAAATTAGCAAAAGCTCAAGGCAAGAGCATTGATCATATTAAAGGCATTATTCAGGGACTCCATGAATTCAACCCGATGATGGGACACCGTGGCTGCCGTTTAAGTGTCACCTATCCTGAGATTGCTGTCATGCAGACAAGAGCAGTTATCCGCGCCGCCATCAAAGTCCAGAAGGCACATCCTGAATGGACACTGGTGCCTGAGATTATGATTCCGCTGGTAGGCGAAATCAAGGAATTAAAATATGTCAAGAAAACTGTTGTAGAAACAGCGGATGCAGAAATTAAAGCATCTGGTATTGATCTGAAATATGAAGTTGGTACAATGATTGAAATTCCGAGAGCAGCACTGACAGCGGATGAGATTGCATCCGAGGCAGACTTCTTCAGTTTCGGAACCAACGATTTGACACAGATGACTTTCGGATTTTCAAGAGATGATGCAGGCAAGTTCTTAAACGCTTACTATGATGCCAAGATTTATGAGAGTGACCCATTTGCCAAGGTAGATCAGAAGGGTGTCGGCAAACTGATGAAGATGGCTATTGACCTTGGCCGTCCGGTTAATCCGAAACTGCATATCGGTGTATGCGGCGAACATGGCGGTGATCCGTCATCCGTGGAATTCTTCAATAAGCTTGGCTTGGATTATGTATCCTGTTCACCGTTCAGAGTGCCAATTGCAAGATTGGCAGCAGCCCAGAGTGCGATAAAAATGGCAGAGACGAAATAATACAGATGTTAGAGGGGAAAGCAAAATATCCTGTTAAAGGGTAAAATTGCCAACCAATCTAAAAATTGTCCAAACGTAAAAATTGACCTTGTAGGTCTGTAGCAATACAGACCCACAGGGTCTTTTTTATTATCAAAATAGATCGAAAACCTTGATTGTAGGCGATTTTTCGCACCCTGATAAAACACAAATTTTATTTAGTATTTCTTCAAAATATTTCCGGGTATCTTTGAATTGTTGTTGCAAAGAAGTTGAAGCAAGAAATGTTTTGAAAAACACTGTAAAATCAAAGTATAACAACATCTCTAGCTATAATAATGAGTTATAGCTTCTATTTAAAATATGCATATTTCTTATATATCAATCTGTGATAAAATAGTATCAGAGTGATTAAGAAGAGAAAGGAATTTTCATGATGGATAAAGGAACAATCTTTAAATTTTACAATGACCTTGATACAGACCAGATCATTGCATCCCAGTATCTGCTGCTGCCGAATCTGGAGGAAATGAAAGCCCATACTTTCGAATCTCAAGATCCTGATTTTGCAAAGAAGGTAAAGCCTGGTGATTATGTGGTAGCCGGGGAGAACTTCGGCTGCGGTTCTTCAAGAGAACAGGCACCTGGCGTTTTAAAAGCCCTTGGTGTAAAGGCTGTTATTGCCAAATCATTTGCCAGAATCTTTTTCAGAAATGCCATTAATATCGGACTTCCGGCCATTGTCTGTAAAGATCTTCCGGATGATGTTCAGACAGGAGACACCATAGAACTTCATATGTCTGAGGGTACAGTTGAAGCCAATGGCAAGACCTATACATGTACCAAGCTTCCGGAGTATATGCAGCATATTTTAAATCAGGGCGGCTTAATCGCTTCTTTGAACAAAGAGGAGGACAAGTAAGATGGGAATGACAATTGCAGAGAAAATTATTGCCGCAGCCGCAGGTGTTGAGAGTGTACGTCCCGGCGATATTCATACAGTGAATCTTGACAGAATGATGAGCAATGACGGCACAACGCATCTGACCGTTGATATGTACAATAACCAGCTGAATCTTCCACATATTGCAGATCCAAAGAAACTGGTTTTTATTGTTGACCATAATGTACCGTCCGACAATCCGAAGACAGCCGCCTCCCAGAAGAAGATGAGAGATTTTGCCAGAGAAAACGGTATTGATTTCTGGGAAGGAAAAGGTGTCTGCCACCAGATCATGATGGAGAACTATGTCTGTTCAGGAGAATTGATTTTCGGTGCAGACAGCCATACATGTTCTTACGGTGCCATAGGTGCATTCGGTACCGGTGTGGGCTGTACAGACTTCCTTTACGGTATGGTTACAGGTACATCCTGGGTACTGGTGCCCGAAACAGTGAAGTTCAACCTGATCGGCAAACTGCCTGATGGTGTTTATGCCAGAGATTTAATTCTTGAGATCATTGGTACCGTGGGTGCCAACGGATGCAACTATCAGGTCATGGAATTTACAGGCGAGGGTGCGAAGACACTGAGCATTTCAGATCGTATCACGCTTTGCAACATGGCAGTTGAAGCCGGTGCGAAGACAGGTATTTTTGAACCGGATGAGAAAGTCATTGCTTATCTCGAAGAACACGGACGTAAGCCTAAAGCCGTTTATCACAGTGATCCGGATGCAGTTTACGCCAGAGAATATACATTTGACTTATCCAAGATTCGTCCCGTTGTCGCAAAACCTGACTTCGTAGACAATCTCTGTCCGGCTGAAGAAGTGCGCGGTATTAAGATTGATGAAGCATTCCTTGGTTCCTGCAACAACGGCCGTATTGAAGACCTTCGTGTTGGTGCGTCCATTCTCAAAGGGCATAAAGTTGCTGACAGTGTACGTTTTCTTGTTGTCCCGGCCAGCCTTGAAATCTACAAACAGGCTTTAAAAGAGGGCCTGATTGATATCTTTATGGATGCCGGTGCCATTGTCATGAATCCAAACTGCAGTGTCTGCTGGGGCAGCTGCCAGGGTGTTATCGGTGAGAATGAAGTTCTCATCAGTACAGGTACACGTAACTTCAAAGGGCGTGCCGGACATCCAAGCTCCAAGGTTTATCTTGGCTCCGCAGCAACAGTCACAGCATCTGCCATTGCAGGGAAAATTGCTTTAGCTGAAGATATTCAGTAATTCCGTAATCCGTTGAACAATACATAATAACAACATTGAAATGACGATGAGGTGTAACAGACATGGAAAATATGACAGGTAAGGTATGGATATTGGGAGACGATATCGACACAGATATCATTATCCCGACAGAGTATCTGGCCATGAAAACAATCGATGATATGAAACAGTATGCTTTCAGTCCGCTGCGGCCTGAACTGGCAGGCCAGATTCAGAAAGGGGACATCATTGTAGCCGGCAAGAATTTCGGCTGCGGCTCTTCAAGAGAACAGGCACCGGAGATTATCAAAGCACTTGGGATTCAGTGCGTCATTGCAAAATCTTTTGCAAGAATCTTTTTCAGAAACGCCATTAACAACGGTCTGCTTTTAATCGAACAGCCAAATCTTTATGACGATATCAAAGAGGGCGACACCATCACAGTTCATATGAATAAACATGTGGATTACAACAGCAAAGAATATCCGATCGCTGCCCTTCCTGAAAATCTCATGCGCATTATTCAGGCCGGTGGCCTTGTAGGCGCCATGCGCAAACTGAATGGACTGGATTAGGAGAAAGGAGCAGACAATGGGCGAGACGATTATTGAAAAGATTATCAGACATAATACGGGAAAAAGTGTCAAACCGGGTGATATTGTCACAGTCAATGTAGACCGGGTCATGATCCATGATATTTTTATTCCTTTTGTAGCAGAGAAATTTGAAGAAATGGGCTTTTCCAAGCTTTATGATCCGGAGAAAGTCATTTTAATCTATGACCATCTTGTTCCAGCCAGCCAGCTGGATGATACAAGACATTTTCGCATCGGTGATGCTTTTGCAGCCAAATACGGCATGCCTCATGTCCACAGAAGCGACGGTATCTGCCATCAGCTCATGACAGAAGCAGGCTATGTGAAGCCGGGGGATGTTGTTTTCGGCACTGACAGTCATACAACCACCTACGGCTGTGTCGGCGCATTTTCATCCGGTATCGGCTATACAGAGATGGCCAGTATTCTTGGTACAGGCACGATGTGGATTAAGGTGCCTGAAACCATCAAGGTCGTTATCGAGGGCGAACTTCCGGCTAACGTTATGTCCAAGGATATTATCCTTCGATTGATCGGTGATCTTGGCGCAGATGGTGCTACTTATAAGACCCTTGAATTTTTCGGCAGCACGGTTGACAATATGTCGGTTGCCAGCCGAATGACCATGTCCAACATGGCAGTTGAAGCCGGTGCCAAATGTGCTTTATTTACACCGGATGAGAAGACCGCCAGGTACTGTGACATTGAATTAAATGATTACCAGAAAAGCTTAAAAGGTGATGCCGATGCCGTTTATGTCAGAACACTGACTTATCGTGCAGAGGATTTTGTCCCTGTTATGGCCTGCCCTTCACAGGTGGATAAGATTCGTGACGTCAGCACCCTTGAAGGAATACCGATCGATCAGGTATTCATCGGTTCCTGCACTAACGGCCGTCTTGAAGACCTGGCCGCTGCTGCAGAAGTTTTGAAGGGGCAGAAAGTAGCTGATTATGTGAAGTTGATCGTTACCCCTGCCAGCCGTAAGATTTACAAACAGGCTATGGATCTTGGCATCATGGAAACACTGGCAGAAGCCGGAGCCATCATTACCCATCCGGGCTGTGGTCTTTGCTGCGGTCGAACAGGCGGTATCCTGTCTGATGGTGAACGTGTAGTGGCTACCAATAACCGCAACTTCCTTGGTCGTATGGGCACTTCCAAGGTTGAGATTTTCCTGGCTTCACCAAGAACAGCAGCTGCCTGTGCAGTGGCCGGCAAAATTGTCACTCCGAAATAAACAGGCAATCTTTCTAACTGCCCGCAAATTATCATTATAAATAAATTCATTCTATGAAAAACCGTGTTTGTATTTTTCTGTGCAAATGCGGTTTTTCCTTTTTTTTCTCTTCCGTTATTCCGGAATTTGGATTATACTGTTTTTATATTTTTCTGCATCCTATTGCAGATCTTTTGTTTACGATGGGAGGAAATCATATTGAATAAACTACTAAAAACACAATCCGCCCCCAGGATTATTGCCAGCGGCTTTGCCTTGGTAATTTTTATCGGTTCGCTATTGCTGATGCTGCCATGCAGCATTCAGCCCGGCACGCATTTGGATTACATTGATGCCTTATACACATCTGCCAGTGCCGTCTGTGTCACCGGACTGACAGTGGTGGATGCCGGTGATACTTTCACGGCTCTCGGGCAATTTTTCCTGGCTGCGCTGATCCAGATTGGCGGCTTAGGTGTCACATCCATCAGTGCCGGCGTCATTCTGGCCATGGGCAGACGCGTCAACCTAAAAGGGCGAATGCTCATTCGTGAATCCATGAATCTGGATGCAGACCGGGGACTGATTGGTTTTGTCTATACCGTTTTTAAAACCACACTGCTAATCGAATTAATCGGCGCAGCATTGAGTTTCATTGTTTTTATACAGGATTATTCCCTGTTCAGGGCCATCGGTGTCAGTCTGTTCCATTCCGTTGCCTCTTTTAATAATGCCGGATTTGACATTTTTGGTGGCGGACAGAGCATGGTCCCCTATACAGATAATATTTATCTGAATATCATTACCTGTGTCCTCATCTTTTTCGGCGGCATCGGCTTCCTTGTTATTCAAGAATTATGGCAAAAGAAATGTCAATGGAAGAAACTGTCCATGCATACCAAAGTCGTCTTATCGGTCAGTCTGGCTTTGATCATCATCGGTACTTTATTGATCAAATTAACAGAACCCGTTTCATGGTTATGTGCGCTGTTTCACAGTGTTTCCACCCGAACAGCCGGTTTTGCCTCACGTCCTATCGGTGATTTCGGTGCTCCTGCATTACTTGTGATGATCGTGCTGATGTTTATCGGTGCATCTTCGGGATCAACAGGCGGCGGCATCAAGACGAGCACCTTTTTTGTCTTGATCCGGGGGATTTTTTCAGCAGCCACCAACCAGTCGGAAAAGGCCTTTCATTATTCTATTCCGAAAGATGCCTTCAAAAAAGCTGCTGTTATTTCTATTCTGGCGGCAAGTGTCGTCATCACATCCACCTACATTCTGATGATCCTGGAACCGCAGGTGGATCTGCTGAATGCATTATTCGAAATGACCAGCGCCTTTTCAACTGCCGGATTATCAACTGGTATTTCATCCGATCTGCATCTTCCTGCCAAAATACTTTCAATCATGATAATGTTTACCGGAAGACTCGGACCACTGACCATTGCCTCTTTATGGTATTTTTCACGTGGAGAACTCGCACTTTATCCTGACGGCAATATTGTTGTCGGATAACGTCAGACCAATATTTCAACAGACAGGAGATAAAAATGTTAAGTTTAAAAAATAATTCATATTGTTCCAAGAACTCCAAAAATAAAAACATGACTTACGGTATCGTGGGTCTCGGCCGTTTCGGTTCGGCACTGGCCATGGATCTGGCTTCAGCCGGAGCAGAGATCGTTGTAATGGATAAAAACGAGGAAAGGGTCCGAACCCTGCGTGAAATGACTGAACATGCCTACGTTGTTGCAAATCTGGACAAAAAAACGCTCATTGAAACCGGTATCCAGAACTGTGATGTCGCCATCGTCTGCATTGCCGAACATCTGGATACATCCATACTGACGACTCTCAACCTTGTCTCACTGGGTATTCCAAGAGTCATTGCCAAAGCAGCAACCGCAGAGCATGGGGTTATTCTTGAGAAACTGGGAGCGGAAGTTGTGTTTCCTGAACGGGATATGGCCATCCGCCTTGCAAGCCGCCTTGAAAATTCACATAATCTCGACATAGTTCAATTGAGCGAACAGATTAATATATCCAAAACAATTGTGGCAAATGAGGCAATCGGGTTAAGCGTCAGAGATATCAACCTCAGAGAACGCTTTGGCCTGAATATCATTGCCATTCAAAGTGGCGATATCGTTATCAATCTTATAACACCGGATTATAGATTCAAAGAAGGGGATATTCTCTTTGTTTCCGGATCCAAAGAAGGTATTTTCAAACTCAATCAGTGGCTCAACGGTTAAGATGCTTTTCTGATGCATTTGCCCTATATACTTATATTATAAAGCCATGATTTGATGGCAAATCCTATGCAAAATCGGCAGATAAATGCCTGCACTCAAAAATGGCATCAGACAGGAGGAATAAACCATGATACGCATTTTGATCGTAGAAGATGAGAAGCCTATTTCCAATCTGATCAGACTGAGTCTGGCAAAAGCAGGCTATCACTGTACCTGCGTTTATGACGGCAATGCAGCTGTCGATAAATTAGACCGGGAGATATTTGATTTGATCTTGCTGGATATCATGCTGCCCGGTGCCAACGGATTTGAACTGATGGATTATATCAGACCTCTGGGGATTCCTGTTATTTTTCTCACCGCTGTCAATTCGGTGAATAACCGTGTCCGCGGTCTGAAAATGGGCGCAGAGGATTATATTATCAAGCCATTTGAAATTGTGGAATTGCTGGCCCGAGTAGAAGTCGTGCTTCGCCGTTACAACAAGATGATCCAGCACCTGCATGCTGCGGGGATTGATATCGATACCGTCAGTATGACAGTAAAAAGAGACGATGAAGAAATCCAGCTTACCAACAAAGAATATGAGCTGTTACTATTATTTGCCAGAAATCCAGGCATCGCACTTTACAAAGAAACCATTTACGAGCGGGTATGGGGCGGAGAGTATGTACCGGGTTCCAGAACCGTTGAACTGCATATACAGCGCATGCGCAAAAAGGTCGGCTGGGAAAAAGCCCTTATTACCATTCCAAAAGTCGGCTACAGATTGGTGGACACAACATGAAATTTAAATACAAAGTCATGCTTTACATGACAGCTTTTTTATCTTTTTTCTATGTGGTCAGCGCCTGTCTGCTTATTTTTGTGTCTTTTCAGATGTCTCTGAACAAAGAAAAAGCCAATGCCCTCAATGCCTACCGAATGATCCAGAATATGTTGCTTGTTTCCAATGATATGAATCAAAAGGCTTATACATACACGTTGAGTCAGCTTGCCAGTCAGAACGATTCGATGTGGAAAGGCATCCGACTCAAACAGACCGGCAGTGGAACGCTGTATTATGAAAACGGATATCTTCCATATCATCTGATCGATGAAGATATCCGCACAATGAAAACGGAAGAATGTTGTCTTATACGGTATATCCAAACCGAGGATGGGCAATATATTCAGGTTTCAGGCCTGGTTGAGACCGGCAGTGTTCCTTTAAGTCTTGAAGTCTCCCAGGATGTGACACAAGTTTATACGGCCAGAGAGACGCAGCTCCAGATTTACAAAGTTATTCTCGCCTTTGTTTTGACAGCAGGTTCTGTCAGTGCACTGCTCATTGCCGAAAAACTGACAAAACCTATTCGTCAGCTTTCTGATGTTTCCAAAAAAATCTCGGACGGCAATTTATCGATTCGGGCGGATATTCATTCCGGCGATGAAATTGAGCTGCTGGCCCGGGATTTTAATCGGATGACAGATACTATTGAAAACAATATGCATCAAATGGCAGATGCCATGAAACGTCAGGAAGAATTTATGGGAAGCTTTGCCCATGAATTAAAGACGCCGATGACATCCATCATCGGCTATGCAGACTTGATGCGCAGTCAAGCCCTTGATAAAGAAGAACAGCGGGAAGCAGCAGAATACATTTTCTCCGAGGGACGAAGATTGGAAAGTCTGTCACTTAAATTGCTGGATCTGCTGGTCCTTAAGAAAAAGGATTTTGAACTTCGTCCGACAAATCTGCAGACCGTGATTGAAGGCGCCGTACACACAGCACTTTCATCCATGGCGGACAAAAATATCAGCTTAAAAGGGCGTTATGATGACGGATTTTGCCTGATGGAGTCTGATCTTGTAAAGTCCCTGATCATTAATCTCATTGACAATGCCAAAAAGGCCATAGACGACAGCGGAAACATTCTGGTAGTTGGACGACTGACAGAAGAAGGGTGTCTGATTACCGTGGCCGATACAGGGCGCGGTATGAAGCCGGAGGAACTGTCCCGCATTACAGAAGCCTTTTACCGGGTAGACAAATCCCGTTCCAGGGCTCAGGGCGGTGCCGGACTCGGTTTGGCTCTGTGTCAGGCAATCGCTGAACTGCATCACGGTCAGCTTATTTTTGAGAGTACACCGGGAAAAGGCACAGTGGTTAAAGCTGTTTTAAACGGAGGTCGGACAAAATGAGAATAAAAAAGAATTATCTGACACTGCTTGCCATAACCCTTGCTGTGATTATTTTGTGTTTTATGCTCCCATCTGCTTTATTTCAATTTTACGATACTGAATGGACCGAGAAAAGAGTAGAGAAATCCGCCAATGTCTCCGGATTAAATATTGACAGTATGTCTCTAAATGAAAAAATCCAGCTCATATATAGTCTGGACGCCATTGAATCTGCATTAAACGGCGAAACGGGCACATCTCTTGAAGCCGCTGTGCTGAGCCGTGGTTACAAACTGACAAAGGAAGAAGCCTGGAGCAATATCATCACTGAATTTATGAAACTTGCAGATGGACTGGAAACACTGATGCCTGAATTCTATAAATATATCGCATCTATACAGGACTACAATGATGCCATGAAATATACGGATTCAGATGCCATTCTACCTATCCTGGTCACGGATCAGAACGGTAATTCAACCATTCTGTGGGCGATGAATTTTCAGATGGATAGTTATTTTACTGTTGAACAGCCAAGTGATGGCTATCCTATGCCATTTGCAAGGCTCTACTATGATGAAAGCAGTGGCTATCTGTTGGGCATGGAAATCTATGATCTGGATATGAGTCAATTAGAGGACTTTGAATTAAATATTCTTCAGGATGCAAATGAAGAAACCACTGAACTTCCTCTTGAGCAGCGTATTGCCGGATATTTTCTGAAGCGCTACGCAAACTATGTGGGATGGGACAACAGCCGGAATCAGATGGATTGGTCCTATATGGATTATTATGCGTCGTTGGAAATTTCCAATGGCAATGAGGCTCTTGATCTGAAGTGTAGTGTTTTTATTGAAGATTGTATCGATGCAGAGGACCACTTCATGCTGAACATTAAACTGAATCGGGAATTCTAAATTCCTATGCACTAAAAAGCATCGCCGGGTTTTACTCGGCGCTGCTCTGCATATATGGCTTTAAAGCGGACAGTACAAGTGTATACGTCATCCTGGCCATACTCTCAGGTGTATCTTCAAAATCATGCTTCATCCAGCTAATGATCAAACCTATACATCCTGCAATGCAGAATCCATTGACGCTCTCAAGGGTTCGCTCATCCAATTGTTCCAGATAAGGCTTCAGATACTTCATACAATGACTTAAAATAATCTGTTCAATCTGACGCATAAAGGCAACATCCCCATGCGGTCCAAGCAAAGCCGATGCAATCTCTCTATTGTCAGCAATAAATACAAACAACTCTGTAATATAAGGCATTGTTTCTTCCATTCTCAATCGCTGGTCATTATTAACAATTTCCAGAATCTCGTTCTTCAGATCATTCTCTGTCTGTTCAAGTAAGTCATAGATATCCGTATAATGAAGATAAAATGTAGAGCGATTGATATCAACTTCCTCCACAAGCTCCTTAACGGTAATCTCCTTTATCGTCTTTTCCTTTAATAATTTAGCCAATCCGCGCCTCAGTTGGGCTTTGGTCTTTCTGATGCGGCGATCTGTCTTTTCAGCCATCATTTGTTCCTCCATTTATATGTCCAATTAAATGTATATAAATCAACATTATATCTATTAAACTATACAATAATTATTAAAAATTATCAAGTCTTGAATTAAAATTTGCCAGGTAAATCTCGCTGTGGTATCATATAAATAAAAAAGATGTATGCATTCATCGCAGAAAGGATGATTTATATGGGAAAATACCAAAGAGTTTTTCTGATTGTATTGGATTCTCTCGGTATCGGTGCCATGCCGGACGCCAAACGTTTCGGCGACACCGGTGCTGATACGCTTGGCCATATCAGTGATACCGTTGCCCATCTGAATATACCCAATTTACAAAAACTTGGATTGGCCAATCTGCACCCCCTCAAACAGGTACCTGCTGTTGAACATCCCATGGCTTGTTGTGCCCGACTGTTTGAGAAAAGCAACGGCAAAGACACAATGACAGGGCACTGGGAGATGATGGGCATTGAAACAAAGAAGCCCTTTAAAACCTTCACTGAACACGGCTTTCCGCCAGACCTGATCGCTGCCCTGGAAGAAAAAACCGGCCATAAAGTCATTGGCAATAAAAGTGCCAGTGGTACCGTTATTCTTGATGAACTGGGTGAAGAGGAAATTGCAACGGGTCATATGATCGTTTATACTTCTGCGGACTCTGTAATGCAGATATGCGGCAATGAAGAAACTTTTGATCTGAAAGAACTTTATCGATGCTGCGAAATAGCCAGAGAATTAACATTAAAAGATGAATGGCGTGTCGGCCGTGTCATTGCCAGACCTTATGTCGGCAAAAAACGCGGTGAATTTGTCCGCACAAGCAATCGCCATGATTATGCCTTAAAACCGACAGGATTGACGGCCTTAAATGCCCTAAAAGATGCCGGTTACAGTTGTATTTCCGTTGGAAAGATCTATGACATCTTTGACAGTGAGGGTCTGACAGAATCCAATAAATCCAAAAGTTCCGTTCATGGCATGGAACAGACAATCGATATTGCCGGTAGAGATTTTAAGGGATTGTGTTTTACAAATCTGGTAGATTTTGATGCCCTTTGGGGGCATCGCCGTAATCCAATTGGTTATGGTGAAGAAATTGAACGTTTTGACGTTAAGCTTGGTGAATTACTTAATGTTTTACGCAAGGATGACCTTTTGATTCTGACAGCGGATCACGGCAATGATCCTACCTATACAGGTACTGACCATACACGTGAAACCGTACCGATGATCGCCTATTCACCATCTATGAAGGCGTCAGGTATTCTTAAGGAGCGAGACGCATTTCACAATTTTGCTGTCCTTGGGGCAACCATCACTGAGAACTTCGGAGTAAATATGCCAGAAGGAACAATCGGTGAATCTATCCTGGATTTACTGCAATAAAAAAAGACATAAAAAGGGCGGCCTATAAGAATTAGAAGAGCTTGGTATGCGGCCGCCCGAAATATGTAACACCTACATTGTATCAGCTAATGGCTATGCGATGCAAGCAAATTGCAGAATTACACCCTAAGAAACGGTAAAGAAAAATATCACTGTTATTTTCTAAATTAACTTGAAATTTTTTTTATAATCGGTTACAATAGTTGCATGCAGATATGTTTCATCGGTAGAATGCTAGCTTCCCAAGCTGGAGAGGGGGGTTCGACTCCCCTTATCTGCTCATGAGCGGTTTCCTTATGGAGACCGCTTTTTTCGCTTTACTTTATAGGAAAGAGCGCCTATAGCGCTCTCTCGAAGGACAAAGCAGAGGATCATATCCAAAAGAAGCACAAATGGCGGTACGCCATTTGTTAAGGCTGAGAAAGAAATGATGTTTTTCTTTGGATATGGCTTTATGCAGTTTTTTATCAGTATCACGATGTCGGGCGTAAAGGCCGCCATAACGGATCATTTTGAAATGTTTTTCAGGGATATGGCGGATGAGCCTTTTGATAAAATCAATGGCAGGAATTGTTTCCTGAACATACTGTTCATCTTCATGGCGATTATAATGAAAAGTAACCTGTCTGCCATCGTAATGATTGATTCTGGAAGTAGCGATAACAGGGCGTCCAAGATATCTGCCAATGTATTTAATGACAGTTTTTTGGTCACACTTATTAGGTTTATCATAAACATAAAAACCATGTTTATGTTCAGAGTAGCAAAGGGCTTTAACAGTTTTAAAAGAGGGGTCAAGTTTTTGCTGAAGTAAATCGAGCAGGGCGGTACGAAACGCATTTCGGAGGAAGGTGTAATCAAAATAATGAATGTTGCGCCAGAAACCATCGTCGCTAAAGCCGCCTTCAGAAATAAGACAGTTGATATGAGGATTCCATTTAAGATCACGGCCAAAAGTATGGAGAACCATAATAAAACCAGGGGTAAAGTTTTTGGACTTATTGGTTTTAAAGAACATGCGGGAGACAACACTGTTGACAGCGTGAAAAAGGCAATCCAATAAGGAGCGGTCCTTGAGAAAAAAAACGCGAAGATTTTCATCAATGGTAAAGACACAATGACGATGTCTGACAGCAATGAGTTTAAAAGACATAGAAGTCGTGCGCTGCATAGCGTATTTATTTCCGCAGGTAGGGCAAAAACGGCTGTGGCAGCAAATAGGGACGAATTTAAGGTGGTCGCAATGAGGACAGGCATACATGGCACCACCAAAAGAAGGATTGCCACAATGAATCATTTTATTAATGTTTTCAATCTCAGTTTGTCTGGGATGAAGAGTATATAGGATTTGTTCATAATAATCAGTAAAGATTTTCTGTAAAATATTCATAAGATTATTATGCAACAAAAAGGAGAAAAAAGAAACCCCATCCCTCAAGATTGAGGGGAAGGGGAGTTGATGTGTCGAAGACACTTTTTTATAAATGCAGGAAAGTAAACCGCACCTGCATCAGCAATGCAAATCTTTTAATATTTATCTATCGATTATCTACCCGTTCCGGATACATATCATGGTTGGCCAGACGCATGGCTGCGATTTCTTCCCATTTTGTGCCCGGTTTGCCATAGTTGCAGTAAGGATCGATGGAAATACCGCCTCTTGGCAGGAATTTTCCCCATACCTCAATATATTTCGGATCCATCAATTTAATCAGATCTTCCATAATAATATTCATACAGTCCTCATGAAAATCTCCATGATTTCTAAAGCTGAAAAGATACAGTTTTAAAGACTTGCTTTCAACCATTCTTTCAGATGGAACATAAGAAATAATAACATTGCCAAAATCCGGCTGCCCGGTCATCGGGCAAAGGCTTGTAAACTCCGGACAATTAAATTTTACAAAATAATCATGATCCGGATGTTTATTAATGAATGTTTCCAAAACTTCAGGGCAGTAGTTAAAATCATATTTCGTTCCCTGACTTCCAAGATGGGTAATACCAGCTGTTTCTTCTTTGGTACGTCCTGACATAATTCTTCTCCTTTTTTTCAAATTCCGCCCAGCACTTATAGCGCAGGGTCAGCAACACCATTGGCAGCAAATGCTTTAGCTCGGTCAATACATGTGCCACATTTTCCACATGGCTTCTCGCCGCCTTCATAACAACTCCACGTCAATTCATAAGGTACGTTCAGTTCCAGACCTTTTTTGACAACATCTGCCTTTGTCAGATTCACAAAAGGTGCTTCCACTTTCAGCTGATGTCCGCTGCCTTCATAAATTGCCTGGTTCATGGCATTTTTGAATACTTCGCTGCAATCCGGATAAGCATTGCCAGCCGCATCGTCACTGTGTGCGCCATAGTAAATCACATCACAGCCCTTTGAAAGGGCAATACTTGCAGCAGAAGAGAGAAACAGACCGTTACGGAAAGGCACATAGGTCGAAACCGGCTTGCCATCGCTGTGCTGCAGCTGTTCTGCGTAGGATTCCTCTGGAATTGCCTGATCTGAATGGCTCAGGAGAGAGCAGTCGCTGTACTGGAAAATCGGTGTGAGATCAAGATGCAGCATTTCTACATGATAATATGCAGCCACAGCTTTTGCAGCTTCTATTTCTTTTGTATGTCGCTGTCCGTAAGTAATGGCAAGAGCGATCACATTGTCACTGCCATATTTATCTACAGCAAGTCCGAGACAGGTTGTACTGTCAACGCCGCCGCTGGATAACACAAGTGCTTTCATGATAAAGTCCTCCTTATTACTGCATCATCACACGCATTTGCAGTGATGCATCGGTTTTAAAACGTCCCGTAAATGTTGTTGTCAATGTTTTAGCAGCCGTTTTCTTGATGCCGCGGGCAGTCATGCAGCTATGACAGCCTTCAATCTTGACAGCAATCGAATCTGAACCTGTAACTTCCGCCATGATTTCTGCAATATCAGAACCGATCCGTTCCTGCAGCTGCAGACGCTTGGCGGCCATATCGGCAATTCTGGCGATCTTGCTTAAACCAATAACCTTGCCGTTCGGTATATAGGCCACAGACACTTTCATATCATACATGAGTGCCATATGATGTTCACAATAGCTGAAAATTTCAATATCTCTGACATAGACCATGTCGTCACTTTTGCCAGATAATTCCAGATCCTGCTCAAATGTTTTGTCAAACATCTGCGCAATTTCATGATTGGTATAATTCATACCCTCGAATACTTCTTCATACATTTTTGCAACACGTTCCGGGGTCTCTTTCAGTCCCTCACGCTCAGGATCATCTCCCAAAGCTACAAGAATACCACGCACATGTTCCTTAATTGCCTCTGTATCTATAGCCATTCTTTCATAACCTCCTACACACCGCGCCTGTCGGGATCCCAGATGACTTTATGCATCTGAATCTGGAGATTGACGCCATTTAATTGTTGCTCTTTCATAAATTCTACAATATCTGCCGGATCAATACTGCCAAAAACCGGACTGAAATAAAGATGACAGCGTCCAATCAGCCGGAATTGTTTCATTATTTCCACGGCCCGTTCACAGTCTGCCAAAGAGCCCGTGACAAATTTGACCGTATCTTTTTCCGTAAGCAGTGAAAAATTATCTGTATCCATAGCGGTCTCCATACCGCTGCAGGACAACTTATAATCCATTGTAAAAGACGGCCTGTTGGGGATATTCACAAAAGGAGCCAGACTGACACTGCCGTTTGTTTCTATCTCCACATGCAGCGAATGATCCGCGGCCAGTTTCTCCAATAATTCTGAAATATGCGGCCGGTCCAAAGGTTCACCGCCGGTCAGCGTCACATTGCGGACTCCGGTTTCCATGATTGCCTGATGAATTTCTTCTGCCGTCATCACTCTGGCCGGCACATCCGGCTCATTGGCCCACTTTGTGTCACAATACAGACACGATAAATTGCAGCCCTTGAAACGGACAAATACTGCAAGCTGGCCTGCCAACGGGCCCTCACCGTTAATGCTGACAAAATGTTCTACTACCTCATATGTTCTTTCCATCTCTTATTCCTCATATGACGCGCAGTTATTCGGGGTCTCATACACTGTCGAGCGATGAACATGATAACCGCATGCCGTCAGTCTCTCATAAAAATAATAAGCCAGTCTTTCTGCTGTCGATCGGTATGGAATCTCAATAATCCTGAAATTCTCCGCCTGCAGTGCTGCCATAGTCGCAGGCATCAGACTGCCTTTTTCAATGATCAACGCGTGGTCCATGGCATCCACTTCACGCTTGACATCCTTTTTTAACTGACCGAAATCAAACATCATATCCCTTGTCTGGCCTTCTTCATCCAGATCCGGGCGGCAGATCTCAATCACAACACGCCATTCATGGCCGTGAATATTGCGGCATTTACCCTCATAACCTGCCAAAAAATGTGCAGAATCAAAACTATGTTCAGTCTTTAAATAATACATGATTATAGTACCTTCCTGATTTATTGATCACTTATATACGGATTACCCAATGTGTTTCCTATACAATAATAAAAGGGACACAGCAATGCTATGTCCCTGATGTTCCGGTTTCATAGCCCTGGTTTTGTTTATAGACAGGATGGTGCAATCGAACTGTCTTTTATTGTTATAGCATTGGACATTCACAGTGTCAAGTAGTTTCAGCTTTTTTTGCGGATGACAAATAGATTCTGATGTGGTAGAATGTAAAAAAATACAGGAGTAAAAATATGAATAGACAAAAGATAATGGCGAACCGCCGCAGAGATATTATTATCATTGTTGGCTGCACCATTTTGGCGCTTATCGGTGGTTACGGCTGGTCAAGAGGCTTTGGCAATTTTACGTGGTTTCGTAATTTTGACACTCCCGGCACTGCCAGCGTAGACGATGCTGTTCTGAATTATGAGCCCCTGATTCAACAATATGCCAAAGAATACGGCATTGAATCCTATGTCCCAGTCATCGAAGCATTGATGCAGCAGGAGAGCAGCGGCCTTGGCGCAGATGTTATGCAGTGTTCCGAATGCTACTACAATACAGAATATGATCAGACGCCCGGCAATATCCAGGATCCTGAATATTCTATCAAAACCGGTATTCACTATTTTGCAGACTGCCTTGAACTTGCCGGATGTAAAGGCCCTGGAGATATACGCAGACTCCGGTTGGCGCTGCAGGGCTACAACTTCGGACATAACTATATTGAATGGGCCATCAAACGTGACGGCGGCTATACGGAAGCCAATGCCCAGGCTTTCTCTGACATGATGAAAGAGCAGCTTGGCTGGGAAACCTATGGCGATACGACTTATCCGGAGCATGTACTTCGCTATTATAAGTAAGCAGAGAAATGGAAAGGAAGATTTTAATATGAGTAAATACCTTGTTGTTGTTGATATGCAGAAAGATTTTATTGATGGTTCCCTTGGAACAAAAGAAGCACAGGCGATTGTTCCAAAAGTCATAGAGAAGGTCGCAGAATTCAAAGGACCTGTAATGTTCACACGCGATACGCACGAAGAGAATTATCTTGAAACTCAGGAAGGTCAGAATCTGCCTGTTGAACATTGTATCAGAGGCACGGAAGGCTGGGAGCTGCAGCCTGAACTGAATGAATATGCACTCAAGAATCACTGCCTGATTTTTGACAAACCAACCTTCGGATCAACCAGTCTTGCCGGATGTGTCAGCGGAATTGCACGTATGGCACCTATCGATCAGATTGAACTTGTCGGTCTCTGTACTGATATCTGCGTTATTTCCAACGCTATTCTTCTTAAGACTGCACTTCCTGATACAGAGATTATTGTTGATGCTTCCTGCTGTGCAGGCGTGACTCCTCAGAGCCACAAGAATGCACTTGAAGCCATGAAAATGTGCCAGATTACCATTGTCGGAGAATAAGGAGCCTTTTTCATGAAAAAAAACAACATACACAGCCAGCAGGACACTGTACAGACTGAACACCTGAGTAGACGCCATTTCTACATAATTATAGTCCTTATTGGGATCATACTTGTTGCTTTGATTGCGCATACGATCCTGCGTCCGGACAGAAATGCTACCCTCAGGATTATTTACACAAGCGATATGCAGGGGCAGATCACCTATTCAGACGGGCAGTACGCCGGTTACGAAAAAGTTGCTGCCCTCAGCCATAAGCTGTCCTCCGAAGGTGATCATGTCCTGCTTCTTGATGCAGGCAACTGTCTTGGAGACAGTGTTATCGCTGAAATGGACAATGGCCAGTCCATTCTTTCTTTGATGAATACAATGCAATATGATGCAATGGTACCCGGTCCAATGGATTTTGTTTATGGTGCAGATACCCTTTCATCTCTCCGATCCAAAGCCAGTTTTCCATTTCTTGCAGCCAATATCACCAAGGCCGACGGCAGTACGGTTTTTGAAAACTACAAGATTCTGAATATCAACAGTGTTCGTATCGGTGTGATCGGTGTAACCACCGGTCTCAGTCAGACTCAGGCACAAAAGAGCAGTCTGACAGTGGCCGACCCTGTAGAAACCGTGAAGAATGTCCTTAGTCAGATGTCCGGGAAGACAGATGCAGTGATCGTTCTTACCTACACAGGCAGCGAAGATATCACGAATGCACTTGCCGCAATAGATGGTGTCAGCATTGTCATTGAAAGCGGCGCTTCAGAAGCTTTTGCCAATACAGCAGACAACGGTACAGTCATTACTTCTGCCGGCACAAAAGGCAATGTAATCGGTGTCGCCAGCCTTGATATTAACCGGTCAGATGTTTCTGTTGACAGTCAGTTCTACACATCTTCTGATTACAGCAGCTTATCGGCAGAACAGTCTGTAGCTGATGCGGTGGCAAGTGTTGTCCGTTCAGCTGATACCAATGCCTCTGAACATGCAGGTTCTATCACTCTGTCGACCGATACAGCTGCCGACACAGCTGAAACAGAATCAGACACATCAGATGAAACAGCCGACACATTAGAAGATGGCTCCACTGACAGCGACGTCCGGACCTATCATTTAGCTGAAACAGGCATCGGCAACCTGACCGCAGACGCTATGTTGGATGCAGCTGCATCGGACGGCGCAGTTGTTGCACTCATGCCGGATCAATCGATTTCCGGTACACTGGCCAATGGTATTGTTTCAAAAGGACAGGTCCGGAACCTGTTTGACGACCAGTTATACCTTGTCACCTGTAAAATGACCGGCGGCGATCTGAGGACCGCCCTAGAGAACAGCTTTAATAATTATCCAAATGCAGACGGTTTTCTTCAGGTTTCAGGTATTTCATATACCTTTAATGCCTCAACTGCCATCGGAAGCCGTTTATCCGATATTATGATCGATGGTCACAAGCTGGACGATGCACGAACATATATTGTTGCCACCACGAATATACTGGCGGACACCCTGGGTTATCGTTCAGAAGCTACCGGACGCGTCGGTACATATCGGACCATTGCTTCTGTTGTAACGGATTATATTCAAAAGAATTCCTCGGCTACATCAGGTTCAGCACTGCCATCTGAAACAGAATCAGACACAGAAGATACCACTGCATCCGGCGAAACAGCCGATACGTCAAGAATACAGATCAATGAATAAAATATCCATGATCGGACACACTGTCTAAAAAAGGAGTATCCGATCATGCAGGAAAATGAATCCAATGAATCTGACAAACCTACCCAGGATGAACAGATCCGTGAATACGGGCAGGTTGTTTTAAAGGCCAATGCAGGCAAACATCGCATCTTTCTGTTATCCATTATTGGTGAAGTAGAAGGTCATGAGCAATCTCCGGGAAATGTCAAAACCACCAAGTACGAACACGTTCTCCCACAGTTGGCTATGGCAGAAGACAGCTGCGACATCGACGGCATCCTTGTTCTTTTGAACACCATGGGTGGAGATGTGGAAGCCGGCCTTGCCATTGCCGAGATGATAGCCTCCATAAGCAAACCGACAGTATCTCTTGTACTTGGCGGCAGTCACTCAATCGGGGTTCCGCTGGCTGTCTCAGCGGACTATTCTTTCATCGTACCCAGTGGAACCATGATCATTCATCCTGTCAGAATGAATGGCATGGTTATTGGTGTGATACAGACATATGAATATTTCGAGCGTATACAGGAACGCATTTTGAATTTTATTGTCACCAATTCCCGTATCGCCAAAAGCCATCTGAAAAAGCTGATGCTTGATACAAGCAAGCTGGCCAAAGATGTCGGAACCGTTCTTGACGGTCAGGAAACCGTTGACTGCGGCCTTATTGATGCCATTGGCGGAATCAGCGATGCCTTGGCCAAATTAAACGAAATGATTGACGAATTTCAAATTCGCTCTTGTTAAAGCTTTCAATATGTAGTAAAATGCAAATAGCGTGTAAGAGGTTGTTGCAGACAACGGGCAGCAGCCTCTTTTTTATGATACTTCGCTATGAATAATTTGGAGGAATTTTTATATGAGTTTACTGCAGTCAATTTTAATGGGTATCATTCAGGGTGCGACCGAATTTCTTCCGGTCAGCAGTTCCGGACATTTGGCTCTGTTCAAGATTATTTTCAATGTGAATACAGAAACAGGCCTTTTATTTGATACAATGCTGCATCTTGGCACACTGGTTGCCGTCTGCATTGTTTACTGGAAGGATGTATGCAATCTGATCGTTGCCGCATTTCAATTGTTATTTGACATTATTGCCAATTTCAAGACATGGATCAGCAACAAGAAGAATGGAGAGTATACCGCTTATCGCCGTCTGATCAACAGTGCTTACAAGAAGTTTGTTGTACTGATTCTCATTACGACGATTCCAACAGGCATTATGGGTGTGGCTTTCAGCTCTCTGATCGAAAGAGCTTCACAGACATTACTTGTTCCGGGTATCTGTCTTGTGATCACAGCCATTCTTCTTCTGATTTCCGACACACGTCCAAGCGGCCATAAGAAAGTGAAGAAGACGACTTATGCGAACGCCGCTGTTATTGGTGTTGCTCAGGGTTTTGCAACATTTCCTGGCCTTTCCCGTTCCGGAACAACTATTACAGCCTGTCTGATGCTTGGTTTCGACCGTGCTTACGCTGTTAAGTATTCATTCCTGATTTCACTTCCTGCAATTTTGGGTGCCAACATTCTGGAGCTGAGACATTTTGATGCTGCTGCAGTTGCCGGCGGTTCAATTGCTTACTATTTTATTGGTATGATCGTTGCCGGTGTTGTTGGTTACATATGTATCAAGCTGATGATCTATATTGTACGTTCCAATAAGTTCCAGTATTTTGCTTATTACTGTGCAGTCGTAGGTATCATTGCCATTATTGCCTATTTCGTAAAAGGCTGATTTACATTAAGATAATAAGATTCTGATAATGCGGAATATCAAAGGTCATTGATATTTCGCATTTATTTTCCAGATTACTATTTCAAACTGCAATTTGACTGAATATTTATTTTTACTGATTTTATAAAGGAGTGATTAGATGGCGGGAAAGCAGAGCAGTGAAGTCAAACGCCGTACTGCATCGACCAGAAAAACAACTACAACAAGGAAATCATCCGCCGGAAAGAAGCGGAACACATCCGGGAAATCTGCCAATACAAAGGCATCGCGCATGCAAGTCAGTGAATATACAGAACCTGTGGGAGATGAGATCAAATTGATCATTATCCTTGCAGTTTCAATTCTCATCTTACTCAGCGTGTTTGGCCTTGGCGGAAGAGTCGGAGACAAAGCAGCCTATCTCTTTTTTGGCCTTTTCGGATTTGTTGCTTATGCGCTTCCTTTTCTTCTTTTTATCGGCAGCGCCTTTCACATATCCAACCGCGGCAGTCGTCTTGCACGGATTAAATTGACAGCAGCCACTGTTTTCCTGATTATGATCATGGCATTGATGGCACTGGCTGATAGTTCTTTTGACGGCACAGCCTCTGTACTGGATGGTTTTCTCAATTCAGCTGCTGCTCACAACGGCGGCGGTCTGATCGGGTTCAGTCTGAGCTGGGTTCTTTTCAATGCCTTTGGACGTGCCGGATCTACCGTTATTCTTGTATGTCTGATGCTGGTTTCCGGTGTATTGATTACCGGCAAACGGATTTTTATCCGCCTGGGCACTTTAATCGGACATATGATGACCGATATGGGACAGCACTTCAACGCATGGCGTGAGAAACAGGCCCGCGAACGTCTTGCCCGTATGGAAGCGAAGGCAGCTGAAGAAGACAGCCTGCCTGAGGATGAAGCATATGAAGATATTGATGAAGAAACCGTTTCCATACAGCCTAAGAAAAAGGCAGCCAATATCATTATCCCGTCAAGGAAAAAGGAAAATGTCAAGTCCAAGGATCCTGCACCGGCATCTTCATCAGAACCCGTTTTGCAGACTTATACCGAAGAGTCAGCTTCATCCGCTGAGACAGCGGTCATTTCTGACGATTCCAAACAACCGTCCCTTGACAGTTTTGATCAGGGACAGTCTGTCCAGCCGTTGCATATTCAGATTCCTGAATTTATGACCGGACATGTTTCCGGCAAATCTTCTGTAAAGGCACCTTCTGCTTCCATATCAGATATCATGTCCAACCTGAGCCGGGATATCCCATCCGAAGCGGAATCAGAACCGGAGACTGAGACTGTCGAAGACAAAAATCCAAAAGGCAAGCCGGTCATTGCCAGAACTATTTTGTCTCCTGATGATCTGGAGTTGGAAATAGAAGGATTGCCGGAGGAAACACCGGTTAATACAGACGATACATTTATCGATATCTCCAAGATTCTGTCCGAGATTCCTGAAACAACAGGAAACATCAATACAGAAGTGGCGGACATGCAACCTGAGGACGTTTCTCCGGCTGCACAGGCCGAACAGCAGACAGCTGTATCACCGACAGCCGCCCGCACTTCATCCCCTTCGCATCATACAACTGCGAAAGGAACTGTAGAGGATACAGCTTCCGGTTCTGATGAACCCCTTGAAATTGTAGAAGAGGAGATTGAAAAATACGAATTCCCGCCACTGGATCTTCTTGATCAGGGAAAAGGCAGCGGCAATCAACAGACAGCCGCATCCCTGAAACAGACTGCGCTGAAGCTTCAGCAGACATTTGAAAGTTTTGGTGTAGGTGTCCAGGTAACCAATGTCAGCTGCGGTCCGGCAGTTACCAGATATGAACTCCAACCGGATCAGGGTGTGAAAGTCAGCCGTATTGTCAGTCTGTCTGATGATATCAAGCTGAATCTGGCAGTTGCAGATATCCGAATTGAGGCGCCAATCCCAGGCAAAGCAGCCGTCGGTATTGAAGTTCCGAATACCCACAAGGAAATGGTGCATCTGCGTGATCTTCTTGAGTCCGACAAGT
Source organism: Pseudocoprococcus catus (assembly GCF_902381825.1). Lineage (GTDB taxonomy): Bacteria > Bacillota > Clostridia > Lachnospirales > Lachnospiraceae > Coprococcus_A > Coprococcus_A intestinihominis. Next base: position 2,056,954 of record NZ_LR698973.1, on the reverse strand, counting down.
GTAAGCAGGCAAAGTCCAAACTGGCTTTTGCCGTGGGCAAAGATATCGGCGGCCAGACGGTTGTTGCTGATATTGAAAAGATGCCGCATTTGCTGATCGCTGGTGCAACGGGTTCCGGTAAATCCGTCTGTATCAATACGATCATTATGAGCATTCTCTTCAGGGCTGATCCGAATGAGGTCAAGATGATCATGATCGACCCGAAAGTGGTGGAATTGAATGTTTATAACGGTCTCCCGCATCTGTTGATCCCTGTTGTTACGGATCCGAAGAAAGCCGCCGGTTCCCTGAACTGGGCAGTAAATACTATGATGGACCGCTACAATAAATTTGCCGAAATCGGTGCCAAAGACTTGAAGAGTTATAATGCCCGTGTGGAGAATCTCCCATACGAAAGTGAACAGCACAAGAAGATGCCGCAGATTATCATTATCATCGACGAGCTGGCAGACCTGATGATGGTCGCTCAATCCGAAGTTGAAGATGCCATCTGCCGACTGGCCCAGCTGGCCCGTGCAGCAGGTATTCATCTGATTATTGCCACACAGCGTCCATCTGTCAATGTTATTACCGGCCTGATCAAAGCCAACGTACCGTCACGTATCGCTTTCTCCGTATCCTCCGGTGTCGATTCACGCACTATTCTTGACATGAACGGTGCTGAGAAGCTGCTGGGAAACGGAGACATGCTGTTCTATCCACAGGGCCTGCAGAAACCGGTCCGCGTTCAGGGTGCCTTTGTTTCTGAAAATGAGATTGCGCGTGTCACTGATTTTATCCGTGCCCATCTCACCAGTCAACCTGTATACAGTGAGACGATTAAAAAGAGCATAGAGACAGCTGCCATCAGCAGTCCTTCCGGCGCATCAGGCAGTGACAAAGATGTTTATTTTGAAGAAGCCGGCCGTTTCATCATTGAAAAAGATAAGGCGTCCATCGGCATGCTGCAGCGTGTCTACAAGATTGGTTTTAACCGTGCTGCCCGTATTATGGACCAGCTCTGTGAAGCCGGTGTTGTTGGGCCTGAAATTGGCACCAAACCGCGTCAGATCAAGATGACGATGGAGGAATTTGAAACTTATCTCAATGGCAATCAATAGTTTTTTTCAACAAAAAGCCATGTAAGAAGTATTACTAATAGATTCTATAAGTAATTTTAAATATACTTATTATACGAATCATGGTACTATCGAGAAAGATACCATGCTGAGGTCTTCCTCATCATGTTACAAGATTTGAACAACGTTCACCTTTAATACGCAGGAGGAGTTAGAATGAAAACAGATATTGAAATTGCACAGGAAGCAGCCATGCTCCCGATCAAAGATGTCGCTGCATCTATCGGTGTGGAAGAAGACGACCTTGAATTATACGGTAAGTATAAAGCAAAATTTTCAGATGAATATTTAAAGAAAGTTGAATCCAATCCAAATGGCAAGCTTGTGCTTGTCACTGCGATCAATCCGACTCCGGCCGGCGAAGGTAAGACAACAACCACTGTCGGTCTGGGTGAAGCATTTGGTCAGCTTGGCAAAAAAGCTGTTATTGCCTTAAGAGAGCCTTCTCTCGGCCCTTGCTTCGGCATTAAAGGCGGTGCTGCCGGCGGCGGTTACGCACAGGTTGTACCAATGGAAGACCTGAACCTGCATTTTACAGGTGATTTTCATGCCATTACATCTGCCAACAATCTTCTGGCAGCAATGATGGACAATCACATCCAACAGGGCAATGCACTGGATATCGATACCAGACAGATTATCTGGAAACGATGTCTCGATATGAATGATCGTGTTCTCAGAAATGTTGTTGTCGGCCTTGGCAACAAGATGGATGGGGTTGTACGTGAAGATCACTTTGTCATCACGGTTGCCTCTGAGATCATGGCTATTCTTTGTCTGGCAGATGATATGGAAGATCTGAAGCACCGTCTGGCAAAGATTATTGTTGCTTACAACCGTGCCGGCGAACCTGTTACAGCCGGAGATCTGAATGCGGTTGGTGCTATGGCAGCACTCCTGAAGGATGCGTTGAAGCCGAATCTGATCCAGACCCTGGAACATACACCGGCCATCGTCCACGGCGGACCATTTGCCAATATCGCTCATGGCTGCAATAGTGTGCGTGCAACAAAGCTTGCCCTTAAGATGGCAGATATCGTTGTAACAGAAGCCGGTTTTGGTGCTGATCTCGGTGCTGAGAAATTCTTCGATATCAAATGTCGTATGGCTGGTCTGAAACCGGATGCTGTTGTCCTGGTTGCTACAGTTCGTGCCTTGAAATACAACGGCGGCGTTCCGAAGACAGAGACATCCGTACCAAATCTTGAAGCACTGAAGAAAGGTGTTGTCAACCTTGAGAAGCATATTGAGAACCTTCAGAAATACGGCGTTCCGATTGTCGTTACATTGAACGCTTTCATCACAGATTCTGAAGAGGAGATTCATTTCGTCAAGAACTTCTGTGAAGAAAGAGGCTGTGAATTTGCACTTTCCGAAGTCTGGGAGAAAGGCGGCAAGGGCGGCATCGCATTGGCTGAGAAGGTACTCGATACCCTTGAGCATAAGGAGAGTCATTTTAAAGTACTTTATGAGAACAGCCTGTCTCTGAAAGAGAAGATTGAAACAGTTGCCAAAGAGATTTACGGTGCAGCAACCGTTAGTTATGCACCTGCTGCAGAAAAAGCACTGAAGAAAATTACAGAAATGGGATTTGGCGATGTGCCTGTCTGCATGGCGAAGAATCAGTATTCATTATCCGATGATCCTAAGCTTCTGGGAAGACCTGAAAACTTCAATGTCAATATCCGTGAAGTTTATGTATCTGCAGGTGCAGGATTTGTCGTTGCCATTACAGGCGCTATTATGACAATGCCTGGCTTACCGAAGAAACCGGCTGCTGAGGGTATTGATGTCACCACAGACGGTGTTATCACAGGCTTATTCTAAGCAGATATACAACCGCACAGGAACAAATTTAAGAAAGTTGACAGCTTGTATAGTAATTTTTTATGTGATATAGTAAAGGGGATACCTGAAAAACAGGTATCCCCTTTTAAAATAAATACTCTGGAGGTTTGGTAAAATGGCTTTTTTGATTGACGGGAAGAAAATCTCCTCCCAGATAAAAGATGAATTAAAAACCGAAATCGCAGAAATGAAGAAAAAAGGCACAGAAGTGACATTGGCAGTGATCCAGGTTGGAAACGATCCTGCTTCCTCTGTCTATGTCGGCAACAAGAAGAAAGCCTGTGCTTATATCGGTATCCGCTCCCTGGCATACGAATTGCCTGAGAGTACATCAGAAATGGAATTATTGACATTGATCGATGAGCTCAACAACAGAAAGGATGTCAATGGTATCCTTGTTCAATTGCCTGTACCGGCTCATATCAACGAGAAACACATTATCGAGGCTATTCACCCGTTAAAGGATGTCGACGGCTTCCATCCACGCAATGTAGGTGCCCTTGTCACAGGTGAAGACGGTTTTGTCTCCTGTACACCGGCCGGCATTATTCAGCTTCTTAAACGCAGCAATATCGATATCGACGGCAAAGAATGTGTTGTTGTGGGCAGAAGCAATATCGTCGGTAAACCGATGGCCATTCTTCTCCTTCGTGAAAATGCAACAGTAACCATCTGTCATTCCCACACAAAGGACTTAAAGGAAGTCTGCAAACGTGCAGATATTCTTGTTGCTGCTATCGGCAAGCCGAAATTCTTCAACCGCGATTATATTAAAGAAGGTGCGGTTGTTATTGACGTAGGTATTCACCGAAATGAACAGAATAAACTCTGCGGTGATGTAGACCGTGATGATGTCATGGATCTTGTCAGCGCTATTACACCGGTACCGGGCGGTGTGGGACCAATGACTATCGCCATGCTGATGTATAATTGTGTAGAGGCTGTACGCCTCCAGAAAACGGAGAGATAATATTTATGAGTAATACAAATTCCAATAACCTGACAATCTTTTTTGTTTCCCTGGGCTGTGATAAAAACCTTGTGGATTCCGAAGTCATGCTTGGCATTCTTCGGGCGCACGGCTTTACACTGGTGGACGATGAAATAGAAGCAGACATCATCGTTGTCAATACATGCAGCTTCATCCATGACGCCAAGGAGGAGAGTATCCAGACCATCCTTGAAATGGCTGAAATGAAACACAGCTGCAGATGTAAGGCACTGATTGTCACCGGATGCATGGCAGAACGCTATAAAGACGAGATCATGACAGAGATTGAAGAAGTAGATGCTGTAATTGGTACAACCAGCTACCAGCATATCGCAGAAGTTGTTGCTGAAGTCTTAGAAGGTCAGAAAGTCAAACAGTTTGATGATCTTCAAGCCATGCCGGAAGTGGATGTTCAGCGTATCATGACAACCGGCGGATACAGCAGTTACCTGAAGATTGCCGAAGGCTGTGACAAGCACTGTACTTACTGTATTATCCCAAAGCTTCGTGGTTCCTACCGCAGTCATTCTATGGATTATTTGATCAAACAGGCCGAATCACTGGCTGCCCAAGGTGTTAAGGAGCTGAATATCGTTGCCCAGGAGACAACCGTTTACGGCACAGATCTTTACAACGGACAGAAAATGCTCCCGGAACTCCTCAAAAGGCTCTGCCGTATTGAAGGTCTTTCCTGGATCCGTGTCCTCTACTGTTATCCTGAAGAGATTAATGAAGAACTCATTCAGGTCATCAAAGAAGAACCGAAGATCTGTCACTATCTTGATCTTCCGATCCAGCATGGCAGTGATGCTGTCTTAAAGAGGATGGGAAGACGGACAACACAGGCTGAACTCAGAAGCATTATCGGACGATTAAGAGAAGAAATCCCTGATATTGCCCTCCGAACAACGTTGATCGCCGGTTTCCCAGGCGAAACAGAAGCAGATCATCAGGAAGCGCTGCAGTTCGTCAAAGATATGCGTTTTGATCGCCTCGGTGTATTTACTTATTCAGAAGAAGAAGGGACACCGGCCGCTCAGATGCCGGATCAAATTGATGAAGCTGTCAAAGAGACACGCCGTGATGCATTGATGATGGCTCAGCAGGCCATTGCCTTTGATAAATCCGAAGAAATGGTCGGAAAGACAGTGGATGTCCTGATCGAAGGACGTCTGCCGGAGGAGGATGTCTATATCGGACGTACTTACAGAGATGCACCTGATGTGGATGGTTACGTTTTTGTTCATGCTGAAGAAGATATGATCTCCGGCGATATTGTCAAAGTTAAGATAACAGATGCACAGGATTACGATCTGGTAGGAGATGTGATTTATGAATTTACCGAATAAACTGACTGTTTTAAGAGTTATCCTTGTTCCTTTCTTTGTATTCTTTCTGCTTGGTGCAGACTGGATTGGTTCATTTTCACCTTATATTGCCTTGATTATATTTATCGTTGCCAGCCTGACGGATATGCTTGACGGCAAGATAGCCCGAAAGTATAATCTGATCACCAATTTCGGCAAGTTTATGGATCCCTTGGCAGATAAACTGCTTGTCTGCTCTGCACTGATCTGTTTTGTGGATATGCATCGTATGCCGACATGGGTTGTTCTTATTATCATTGCCAGAGAATTTATTATCAGCGGCTTCCGTCTTGTTGCTGCTGAAGGCGGTACAGTCATTGCAGCCGGTATATGGGGCAAATATAAAACGGCCGTCACAATGATCACGATCATTTTCATGATCCCGAATTTTGGCGGAGCAGCCGTTCATATGATCGAGCAGATCATGATTTATCTGTCGCTGGCACTGACCGTGATCTCATTGATTGATTATCTGATCCACAACAAATCTGTCCTTGCTGGCAAAATGTAACCGGGCCCCTGCACAGTGGAAGAGGAGTGATAGAAACTGTGAAAATAGTGAAACGATTTCTTTTTATCATCAGTGCATTACTTGTACTGATGCTGGCAGGCTGTTCAGGAAAACTCAGTCACATTGATATCAACACAACACTGACTGTGGATACGACCTTCAACGGCAGCCGTGAGATGACAGCAGATATTCCCGCCGCCGCATACAAGTATGCCTTCGGCGGCAGTCTGACAGCGCTTGAAGACATGATCAATCAGTATACACCGGGTGATATGTACTGTACAGCCACCGAGAATGAAGACGGCGGCGTTCGGATTCAGATGACCATCGACTTTGCTTCAAGGAATGAATATCAGAAGAAGATCGAAACCATCTGCAACGGCAACACAACGGATTCAGCCATCACCCCTGTCATCAACTTTGATTATTCGCATTCTATTTTGAAAAACGGCTATACAATAGAAGAGAATTTCACATCTATGGATCTGTTTTACTGGCTGGCGGATGCCATCAGCAAGGAATACCCTGCTATGGAAGGCAAAAACATCCAGGATATTTTCCAGCTCGGCAAAACAGAAGTTGTTTTCAACGGAGAAACAATGGAAATGCAGGACTATATCAAGATTTCTACCATCAAGTCCAATGCCTTTGACAATGTTTCCGTTGCCGCTCAGTTGTCAGATGACCAGTCCGTTGATGCCAGAATTACCTATGTCGTCAGCAACAAAGTCGTTGCCGCCCTCGGAACCCGATTAAAGACATTGATGGATGGCCTTGTACCAAACAATGCTTCCATGACCTATCAGAATGGTGACAGTTCCAGAACTTACACGATCTCCTTTGAATCCGCCACCCTTCAGGATTACATTACCAATGTCAATAAAGCGCTGCACACCAATAATACCGTCTTTGAAGTGTCCACAGAAGGAGATACCGAATCCCTTTCTGCCAAGAAATCCATCAAACAGTATTATGACGGCAGTTATTTTCTGGATTTTACAGATGATGAGACAACCATGTCCTATATTCTGGATGTATCTCCGGAATACACTGTTGAAAGCTGCAGCAGCACCTATGGTTATCTGAAAGATGAATCATCCACCTACAGCAGCGATACCTGTGAAATAACCATGACCGTCGCATCCGCAGATGAGGTGACAACCGTACTGGGATTTGCCGTCGATATTGATGAAGTAGATATTACAACTGACATCCACAGCGATACGAACATCCAGCGTACCTTTGAATTTCACCTTTCATCCGATGCCGTCAATCTAATCGGCAGCAGTATTGAAGACCGCTTAAATACTGCTGCGGAGCAATGGCCGGACCAGATGACTGTCAATACAGAAAATGTACTGAGCAATATGAACTACAGTATTGTCCTTTCAGCAGAATCGGCGGATGAACTGACCAAAATGACCCGGGCTGTTCTCGGGGAATCTGATATATCTGACGATAATAAGAGCAACAGTGGTGAGCTGACAAATTCTCTGTTTACCGGCGGTACCGAGAAGCATAAGAATCCATGGAATATCCACTGTACCTATGAGGATACGCTGAATCTGTCCGGATTTCTCAAGGGATCCCAGATCAAAAATGGTATTCACTACAAGTTAAGTTATTCAAAAGGATTCAAAGCTGCCTTTACCGAGAACAATACCTTTGAAGATGCCGCAGCTGACGGACCAACGCTTACCTGCAGTACATTTAATAAAGTGTTATCTGTCAAATCTACAGCAGAGAAAAACAATCTGGAGGGCATTCTTATTTTTGCATTATGGATTGCTTCCCTTATATGTATTGTCGTTATCTTGCTGCTGAATATTGAGCATATTATCAATCTGGTATCCAACAAAAAGATTGACATTTCAGGTTCAGAGCTGTTCAAAGGAAAACATCTGCGCAGACTGACTGCACTGATTGTTGCGATTGTCTGCTTTGTACTAATGACCATCAGACTGATATTCCGCATCTATTAATCATGCACTTTACTTTATTATCCAAGGAACTAAAACCTAAAAAGGGGCTGCCAAAAGCAGCCTCTTTGTCATATAAACTTATTCACTTCGACGGAATTTCCTTCAGAATGTCTATCTGAACTTTCTATTGATCGCATCCACAATCACATCAACGCTACCATCAATGCCAAATACAGAACTGTCGATCATAAGATCATAGCTCTCGTGTTCGCCCCAACGGTATTCTGAATAGTACTGATAATATGTACGACGGATCTTATCTGTCCGCAACACTTCCTTGCGGGCCTTATCTTCAGAATCGATTAAATGCCTTTCCATGACACGATGGACACGGTTTCTCAGCGGTGCATAAACAAAAACATTCAGGACATCTTCTCTATCTTCCAGTACACTGTTGGAACAGCGTCCAACAATAACAAAGGATTCCTTCTCTGAAAGATCACGAATCACATCGCTCTGCGCCCTGTACAGCTGATCCGCAATCGTCGGTGCATATGGTGAAATAAAAGGACTCGGTGCCTTCTCATCCGTTGCTCCTAATACATTCAGATCCAAACCACTGTGTTTCGCTGCCAGCTCAATCAGATTCTTGTCGTAGAATGCAATACCAAGCTTCTTCGACAGCTTCTCACCGATTTCATGACCGCCGCTGCCGCATTCACGTCCTAATGTAATAATAACCTTCTTATCACTCATATGTTTCACCTATCCCCTCTAAGTAGTAGATACCTTCCTTCTTGGTACTCTTATTATACCATATATACTTCCTGAAATTCAACCGGAACGTCGTTTTAATAAATGAGAAAATATAAAACATAAAAAGCTGCCGACAAAGACAAGAGCAAAAATCATGATGGCACAATGCATAAAATATCCATCCGGCAAAATATCAATAATCGGATCCGTGGAAGAGTCAAATAACCAATAATCATTATTAAAAACAAGCTGATGAAAAGTAACAAAGACATAATCCCAATTGACAGCAACCATCAGACCAAGAAAAGCCGGCAGAGCAATACAGAGTATTCCTGCAATACGAAGCCAGAGCCACGCATGCTTTTTGATAAAATAGAAAGCTGCAGCGGCCGTCAACAGCAAAGTTCCTACAAAAAGCCACCCAAAGAAATCAAATATTTTCTTAACTTCCTCAAAATGAATTCTGCCTGATTCGGACATTGCACAGGTTGGAAACTTCAGCGGCTGGTGATTGAACAGACTGTTATAATCAATCAGCGCATCGTAATTGCTGCGGATGTCTTTTTCTTCCCTGCCTGATAATTCAGTTATGTGCAGATTCTGTATATCTGCATAATAAAGCGGTCTGAAATTCAACGTCAATGTCACAGAAAAAGAAATAATCAGCAGACATACAACAATGCCACCGATGAGCTGTGAGCATAATGAATAAAATTGATGCATCAGAGGCACCTCCTTCCGTCATCAGTATACCACATTATCACAAAAAAGTGGATCAGCACCGCCAAAAATACATTTTTCATATTGTCACCGGAATATGGATATGTTATAATTCGCAAAAGAGACTGATTGTGTGCCCAAAGAAGACATTTGTAAGCGGGCAAAAGGAGGAAATATGGAATTATTATATAAAAGCACCCGAAGTGCTGATAAAACTGTAACTGCATCCTATGCAATTTTAAAGGGACTTGCCGAAGACGGCGGTCTTTTTGTTCCGACATCTTTTCCGAAATTGGACGTATCCATTGATCGATTAGCAGATATGAGTTACCAGGAAGTGGCTTATGAAGTCATGAAGCTTTTCCTTACTGATTTCACAGAAGAGGAATTGAAACATTGCATCAACAGTGCATATGATCAGAAGTTCGATACAGAAGTTATCGCACCTTTAGTCAAGGCTGACGATGCCTATTATCTTGAACTTTTCCATGGAAAGACCATCGCTTTCAAAGATATGGCATTATCCATTCTTCCTTATCTGATGACAACTGCTGCACGCAAGAACAATGTCAAGAACGAAATTGTTATTCTGACAGCAACATCCGGTGATACAGGCAAAGCCGCACTGACAGGTTTTGCAGATGTTCCCGGCACAAAGATTATCGTATTCTATCCAAAGGATGGTGTCAGCCCTGTTCAGGAGAAACAGATGGTGACACAGAAGGGTGATAATACATTTGTTGTCGGTATTCACGGCAATTTTGATGATGCTCAGACAGGTGTGAAGAAGATGTTTGGCTGTGAAACACTGAACAGGGAATTGAACGCTGCCGGCTATCAGTTCTCATCCGCCAACTCCATCAACATCGGAAGACTTGTTCCGCAGATTGTTTATTATGTTTATGCCTATGCGGCACTGGTACATAATGGCGAGATCAAAAACGGCGATCCGATCAATGTTGATGTCCCAACAGGCAACTTCGGCAATATTCTTGCCGCATACTATGCAAAGAATATGGGAGTTCCGATTGCCAAACTGATTTGCGCATCCAATACCAACAAAGTTCTTTATGACTTCTTTGCCACAGGTACTTATGACCGCAACAGAGAATTCCACGTTACAACCTCTCCATCCATGGATATTCTTATTTCAAGCAACCTTGAACGTCTGATCTATCAGATTGCCGGTCAGGATGCTGCCAAAGATAATCAGCTGATGAAGTCCTTATCAGAAACCGGTGTTTATAGTATCACACCTGCAATGCGTGAGAATCTCAAAGATTTCTATGGTAATTATGCAACAGAAGAGGAGACAGCAAAGGTCATCCATGATCTGTATGCCAAAACAGGTTATGTCATCGATACCCATACTGCAGTAGCTGCTTCTGTATACAAGAAGTACGTGACTGAGACCCATGATACAACACCAACCGTTATTGCTTCCACTGCAAGTCCATTTAAGTTTGCCCGCAGCGTCATGACAGCTATCAAAGGTGATGTCAGCCAGTATTCTGAATTTGAATTGGTTGATCAGCTTACAGCCGTTTCCAATGTTGCTGAACCTGCAGCTGTTACAGAGATTCGTACAGCACCTGTTCGCCATACAACCGTATGCGATAAGACCGAAATGGAAGCCACAGTCAAAAAATTCCTGGGTATCCAGTAAACAAATAGAGCTTCACATTAACAGGATGCGAAGCTCTTATCCATTTCTGAAGCCCTTTCTGAACTTTTATCGACTCTTTAGGGTTCGAAGCCCTCAAATATCATGGCATCAACTTTGTTCTTGAACCGATCATAGGTTGGTTTGCCTGGTATCGTCCAGACAACCGTCATAATGTGGAACAGCTTCCGGTTATAGATAACCGCCGGATTGTCAAGATCAAGATATTTATAGGCAATAAAGTCCGGATGTGTAAAAAAATTCGTCATCAGATTCGACATCAAGAAAAGCACGATATCACAATGAGGATTTTCCTTGAAGAAATTGCAGGATAACTGGCCGCGTACCACCTGCGGCTCATGACGTTTAAACCACTGGAGGACAAAAGGATGGAAGGACTCTATACAGTAATCCCCCTTATACCTGGACAACAGCTGCCAGACCAGCGGGCAAAGCAGGTTCTGATTGCTTCCGTCTACCTTCAATTCAATAATCAACGGCACTTTGCCATCTATCAACTCAAGAACATCTTTGAAAAGCGGAATACCTTCCTCAGTACCAAGAAGACGCAGCTGCATCAGATCCGAATATAAAAAGCTCGAAATCTTTTTATTCATTCCGCACATCCTTGTTAATGTATCATCATGAAAGACTACCAGCTGGTTATCCGCCGTCAAATGAACATCCAGTTCAATGCCATAGCCTTTATCCACTGCCCGACGAAATGCCGCCATGGAATTCTCCGGGATGCCGTGCTCATTGTCATATAAACCGCGATGCGCATAATCCCATCCAGTAAGATGTTGCCATTTCTTCTTTTTATGAATACCGGGCGCACTTGCAAATAAATAAAATCCTGTCACGATGCCGCCGATATAAGCCATTGTTCGTGCAAATTTTTTCAACATAAATCCATTACCTCTTTTCTTACCGTCTCTATTATAACGTCAACCCCTTTTATTTGACAATAGGCTTTGACTTTAATTTCCTCTTGAAATAACGAAATGAATCATGTATAATACACTCATGAAGAAACTTATCTGGGGTGTGCGACAGTTCGCAATTTTGAACCTACATTTTTTTGACTGGGAAACTGCGTGTTTCACAATATGTCAGGCCGCCCGCAATGGCAGCGGAAGACAGAAAAGTGGACTAGGTTACCCACCTGGCTTAAGGCTAGGAGTCAAAAATGCGGACATCGGCACTTTGGAGGTTTCTTTTTTTTCGCATTTTTCCGAGAAATAGCGTTATCGATATGCATCGGCTTTCTGACCTTTTTACCCTAGTATTTTCAAATATTTATCATAATCCGGTCTTCCTGAACATAGATTAATAGTGTTTGATACCGCAATCAAGGACAGGAGACCCGTATGAAAAGAATCCAACCGGTCATCCTGCTTCTGGCAGCGATGACTCTTTTTTTATTTTACCGACAGAGTCACAGACAATCTTTTACAGAAGGTATTACACGTGCCCAAACGGCACGCATGCTGGCATGGACCGTATGTGACATGAATAAGGACAGGGCAAAGAGTGTCGAACCGCTTATTGATGTTGACAGCACTTTATGGTATGCCGATGAAATCACGACAGTTCTGGCAGAGGGCATCATGAAAAAAGACGGTGATCTATTTCATCCTATTGATTACCTGACATGGGAGGAGGCCTCAAATATTGCTGATTTTTTTGACATTTCGCTTTCAATTCCTGTATTTCAAAAACGGAAGCCTATGCCGCTTGAAAAATGGCTGCAATTTTTTGACCGGTTACTCGCAGAACAGGACATAGATATAAAACTAATAAAAAAAGAACAAAAGATTCTGGCTGTTCCATCTGCATCTGATACATTGGACAGATGGCAGGTAAAAACTGACAGCGGCATATACAGCTGTGAAGGACTTGCTCTCGAAAAATATCTTGACCAAACCGTTACTGCCTATATTTATCAGGATCAGCTGTTAATGGCCGTTCCTGCCGATCATCAGCAGGCAGAAATCATCACAGCTTCTACATCTGTTGATACGGACAACACAAAGGCCGCAGAAGCCCCCTCCGAATCATTTTCTCAGAATGACCCCCTTCCTGCAGCATCTGCTCCTGACATCCGGGTCTGTATTATGAATGATGACTTCTCATCCGAGGCACATAAAAACCTTCGGCTGACTTCTGATGCTGCATGGCAACTGACTTTTCATAACAAGGTCATTCAATATCCGGCGGATGAAGTTGTCGAACTGAATGCAGATGATTTTTCGGAGGATGGCGAAACAGCTGAAGCTGTTCCTGAAAATCATCACTGCATGACCATTCTCAGCATTAACAGAAGCTGCGGCAATCCTTCCTACAGTGGCCGGCTGCAGATTATGCGTTCAAAAGACGCGCTCTTTCTGATCAATATTCTTCCGACAGAAACCTATTTAAAAGGTGTCGTACCGTCCGAAATGCCGGCTTCCTATCATTTAGAAGCATTAAAGGCACAGGCTGTCTGTGCACGAAGTTATGCTCTGTCTGCTGTGAAAAACCCTAAATATGATTTTGCTGACCTGAATGACAGTACATCCTGCCAGGTCTATATGAATCAGGGAACAGATACTCAGACAGATCTGGCTGTTGATGCCACTGCCGGCGAAGTTTTATCCAGCCGTCAGAAGATCGTAACCGCCAAATATTTTTCCTCTTCATGCGGGAGTCTCTCAAGCAGTGATGATATATGGGGTTATCAGGATACAGCCTCACAGGATACCCATATGACAGAACGTCTGGAAACAGAGCCTCCGGGAATACCTGCACTTTCCTCAGAAGAAGCTTTCAGAAACTTTATCTTTCAACCGGCAGAAAATACTTATCTTGAATCATCTGATCCCTGGTTTCGATGGCAAACGGAGCTTTCTATGGCACACATCCGGTCCAATATTGCCGAATCCTTTGCAAAGAGAATGTCCGCAGACCCCAAACGTTTCACGGTTTTGTCTTCAGATGGCATTATTGACCCGGATGACATTTCGCAGATCAAAATTGTCAAACGAGCCGAAAGCGGGGTGCTGCAGAAAATAAAACTGACCGGCAGGAATCAGGAATTGACTATCAGCGGTGAATACAATATCCGATGTCTGCTTGCCCCGTCCTCGGATACAGCCGTTATTCTACAGGACAAAAGTACCAGAAACGGCATGTCTCTGCTGCCAAGCGGATATTTTTTCCTTGAAGAAATCAATGATGGTGAACAAATCACCGGCTATAAAATTTATGGCGGTGGCTTCGGCCACGGAGCCGGTCTAAGCCAGAATGGTGCCGACACACTGGCAGAAAAGGGATATGATTATAGAGAAATTCTGACATACTTTTTCGAGGGTATCAACATAGAAAATGTCAATACCCTCGAATGAAGCATCAAAGGAACCTGCAGATGGGTTCCGATGAATGTCCTAATATTTAAAAATGTCTTCTGCTGTGTCCCCTGAAATAGATTCGGGATGCAGCAGATTGTTGAGTTCTGCCCCCAGGAAAAGCTGATACATACAGGTGTACAGCCAGAGCATGATCATCATGATGCCCGCCAGACTGCCGTACATATAGATAAAACTATGGGAATAATTGAAATAAATAGCAAAAATGCTGGAAGTGATCATCCATCCGATGGAGCAGGATATTGCTCCCGGCAGCACATACAGCAGCGGTGTCTTCTTATTCGGCAGCACCTTGTAAACAAAGATGAAAAACATCGTCAGCAGTCCGAAAATGATCAACATACGGATACTGATGACAAAAGCAGCAAACTCATGCAGCACCGGCAGAAGTTTGATCACCTTGCGATAAAAAACATTGCCAAATACCAGAAGACCGAGGGTCACGATTAATGCTACAGCCAGCCACAATGTATAAACTGCTGAAATGAAACGGATATAAAAATAATTTCGTGTTTCATTGATATGATAAATCTCGTTAATTCCCCTGGTAATGGACAAAATCCCTCGTCCTGCCGACCAGAGAACAAAGATGATCGTAAACGATGTAATCGCAATCGTAGACTGCTCATAAACTTCCTTCATAACCAAGCGAATGACATCATTGGCCATCTTCGGCGATAACATCTGGAGAATATTCAACAGATCTTCATAGGTCAACGGTGAATACCGCAGAAGAGTCAGCAAAAAAATACAGAATGGAAATGCAGAGAGCACAATAAAAAAGGCCGCCTGTGAAGCATAAGCTCCCAGATGATCTTCTGTATTTTTCTTCAAAAATCCCTTGACCCAACGCAAAATTGAATGCATAGATTCCCCCCTCGTTAAAACGTCACATGGCTTCATCTTATCATAGATTACAAAAATTAACAACTGTGAAGATGACCTATTGACAAGCTTTTTGAATATGTTAAAATAAAACATGAACAAAAGCTGTGAATGTGCTGCAGATCATGTATAGTATATGCATATCTGTATCAGGTTATCATTTCCTTACAGAGAGAGGAAGCCATTGGCTGAAAGCTGCCTCAAGTTCTGATGATGACTGAATTTCCCACAGGAGCTGTATCTCTGAACCATATACCAAGTAGGAGATATCGCCGATGCCCGTTAAGCATCTCCAAGTGCCCCGTTATATGTCATTTTTGAATAACTTCGATTTGAACGGGGAAGCAGGGTGGTACCGCGGAATGAATTCGTCCCTTTATTTTTCATAAAGGGGCTTTTTTTATGCACTTTTGCGCGCGAATACATACCTGCCTGCAAACCACATCCACAGTCAAAATAAGATTAGTCAAAGAAAGGAGCGTATGATTTTTTCATACGAGTCGTACAATGAAGGACAGACTGCAAAAAATTAGAAATGAAGCCATCGCCCAGATCAAAGCTGCCGGTGGTATGGATGCACTGAATGATATCCGTGTTTCCTTTTTAGGTAAAAAAGGCGAACTGACAGCCATTATGAAATCCATGAGAGATATCCCGCCTGAAGAACGTCCGGCATTCGGCCAGATGGTCAATGAAGCCCGTCAGGAAATCGAGAATTCTCTTGATACGATGAAGAAAGATCTTGCTGCAAAAGCCAGAGAACTTCAGCTCAAATCCGAAGTCATCGATGTCACACTTCCGGCAAAGAAGAACCATCTGGGTCACCGTCACCCAAACAGCATTGCCCAGGAAGAAGTTGAACGTATCTTTACAGGTATGGGTTATGAAGTTGTAGAAGGACCTGAGATTGAGTTTGACTACTACAACTTTGAGGCTTTGAACATTCCTGCCAATCATCCTGCCAAAGATGAACAGGATACATTCTACATCACCAAGGATCTGCTGCTTCGTACACAGACATCCGGTACACAGATCCATACCATGGAAACTCAGCCGCTGCCGATCCGTATGATCGCACCGGGCCGTGTATTCCGTGCCGATGAACTGGATGCTACGCATTCACCGAACTTCCACCAGATTGAAGGCCTTGTCGTTGACAAGAATGTCACATTTGCCGATCTGAAAGGTACACTGGCTGAATTTGCGAAACAGCTTTTCGGCGAAGATACAAAGGTCAAGTTCAGACCGCATCATTTCCCATTCACAGAACCAAGTGCCGAAATGGATGTCACATGCTTCAAATGCGGTGGCAAAGGCTGCAGAATGTGTAAAGGTGAAGGCTGGATTGAAATCCTTGGCTGCGGTATGGTGCATCCGCATGTATTTGAAATGTGCGGCATTGATCCTGAAGAATATCAGGGCTTTGCATTCGGTGTCGGCCTTGAGCGTATCGCCATGCTCAAATACGAAATTGATGACATGCATCATCTCTATGAAAATGACATCAGATTTCTGAAACAGTTCTAAGCAGCAGGAGGAAAATAGATTATGAGAACATCATTAAAATGGATTAAAGACCTTGTACCGGGTATTGAGGATCTGACACCTCAGGAATATCTGGATGCTATGACATTATCCGGTTCAAAGGGCGAATATTATGTCGAATTAGACAAGAATCTCGAGAACATTGTTATCGGACAGATTTTAAAAATCGAAAAGCATCCTGATGCCGACAAACTGGTCATCTGCCAGGTGAATGTTGGTCAGGAAGAACCTGTACAGATCGTCACAGGTGCACCAAACGTTTTTGAAGGCGCTGTTGTTCCGGTTGTCCTTGCAGGCGGAAAAGTTGCCGGCGGTCATGACGGCAGCACCCCTCCGGAAGAGGGCATCAAGATCAAAAAAGGCAAACTCCGCGGTGTACCAAGTAACGGTATGATGTGTTCCATCGAAGAACTGGGTTCCAGCCGCGATATGTATCCGGATGCCCCTGAAAACGGTATCTATATCTTTAAGAACAGAGACGATATCAAACCGGGAGATGACGCAATCAAGGCTCTGGGCTTAGATGACGCTGTTATTGAATACGAGATCACATCCAACCGTGTAGACTGTTTCAGTATTCTCGGTATTGCAAGAGAAGCTGCTGTTACATTCGGCAAACCATTCTGTCCGCCGGTTGTAGAACCAACAGGCAACGATGAGGATGTCAACGATTTTATCAGCGTTGAAGTCAATGATACAGAACTGTGCCCGCGCTACACAGCCCGTGTGGTTAAGAATATCAAGGTCGGACCATCTCCTGAATGGATGCAGCGTCGTCTGGCTGCTCAGGGCATCCGTCCGATCAACAATATCGTCGATATTACCAACTATGTCATGGAAGAATACGGTCAGCCGATGCATGCCTATGACCTTTCTACCATCGCAGGCCAGAAGATCATTGTCCGCCGTGCCGAAGACAACGAGAAATTTGTTACTCTGGATGGCCAGGAGAGAACACTGGACAGCTCTATGCTGATGATCTGTGATGCGGAGAAACCAGTTGGTATCGCAGGTATCATGGGCGGCGAAAATTCCATGATCACAGATGACGTAGATGCTATTTTATTTGAAGCAGCCTGCTTTGACGGCACCAATATCCGTCTCTCCGGCAAGAAACTCGGTATGCGTACCGATGCCCAGAGCAAATTCGAAAAGGGTCTGGATCCGAATAATGCCAGTGCAGCCATCGACCGTGCCTGCCAATTAATCGAAGTGCTGGGCTGCGGCGAAGTTGTCGGCGGTATGGTAGACGTTTACGGCAAAGTCAAAGAGCCTCATGAAATTCCTTTCCAGCCTGAGAGAATTAACCGTCTACTTGGTACTGATTTATCTGCTGAACAGATGCTTGATTACTTCAAGTCACTGGAACTTGAATACGATGCTGACAGAAATGTCATGATTATCCCGACATTCAGACAGGATCTTCTGGGCACAGCAGACCTTGCTGAAGAAGTTGCAAGATTCTATGGCTACTCCAATATTCCTTCTACACTACCAAGCGGCGAATCTACCAGCGGTAAAGTTTCCTTCAAGCACAGAGTCGAAGATGTTGCCAAGGAAACTGCTGAATTCTGCGGATTCTCCGAAGGTATGACTTTCTCCTTTGAAAGCCCGAAGGTATTTGACAAACTCCGCCTTGATGCTGATGATCCGCTGCGTCAGGCAATCACTATTGCCAACCCACAGGGTGAAGATTACAGTATCATGAAAACAACACCTTTAAACGGCATG
>NZ_LR698973.1:1795583-2038215 GCF_902381825.1 Pseudocoprococcus catus | reverse complement strand
TCATGAAAACAACACCTTTAAACGGCATGCTTGTTTCTCTGGCAAGAAACTTCAACCGCCGCAACAAAGATGTAAAATTATACGAAATGGCAAAGATTTATCTGCCTAAATCACTGCCACTGACAGAATACGCTGATGAACGTGTTCAGTTTACACTCGGTTTCTACGGTGAAGGCGATTTCTTCACAATGAAAGGTGTTGTGGAGGAATTCCTTGAAAGAGCAGGTATGCATGATATCGTTGATTATGATCCAAATGCCGGCAAAGACTTTCTGCATCCGGGTCGCCAGGCCAACATCATTTACCAGGGTAAAGTCATCGGCTACATGGGTGAAGTTCATCCGGAAGTATGCGAAAACTATGACATGAAGACACGTGCTTACATTGCCGTTCTTGATATGCCTGTCATTACAGAAATGGCAACATTTGACCGTCATTTCAAGGGCATTGCCAAACATCCTGCTGTAAACCGTGATATCAGTATGGTGGTTAAGAAAGACATCCTTGTTGGTCAGATTGAAAAAGTCATCCGCGAAAAGGGCGGTCATCATCTTGAAAGCTACCATCTGTTTGATATCTACGAAGGTTCACAGATCAAACCGGGTTACAAGTCCGTTGCTTACTCCATCACTTTCAGAGCAAACGACAGAACACTGGAAGAAAAAGATATCACAGCAGCTATGGACAAGATCATTGCCGGCCTTGAAGCCCTTGGCATCGAACTGAGAAAATAGAGGCTGACAGACAATGAAAACAAGTGATTTTTATTACGATCTTCCTGAAGAACTGATCGCTCAGGATCCGTTAGAAGACCGGTCAAGCTCCAGACTCATGGTGCTTGACCGCGAAAGCGGTGAGATCAGCCATCATATCTTCAAGGATATTATTGATTATTTAAACCCTGAAGACTGTCTTGTTATCAATGATACAAAGGTCATTCCGGCAAGACTCTATGGCGTGAAAGAGGATACCGGTGCCCACATTGAAATTCTCTTATTGAAGAGAAGAGAAAATGATGTCTGGGAGACACTGGTTCGTCCGGGCAAAAAAGCAAAACCGGGTACCCGCCTGACATTTGGTGACGGGCGTCTGAAAGCAGAAGTCATTGATGTGGTGGAAGAGGGCAACCGTCTGATCCATTTTGAATACGAAGGTATTTTTGAAGAAATCCTTGACCAGTTAGGTGAAATGCCGCTGCCGCCATATATCACCCACAAACTTCAGGACAAAAACCGTTACCAGACAGTCTATGCCAAACATGAAGGCAGTGCCGCTGCACCCACAGCCGGACTGCATTTTACACCGGAACTTCTGGCGGCCATTGAAGCCAAAGGCATCCGCATCGCCCGTGTGACCCTTCATGTGGGCCTGGGCACATTCCGTCCTGTTAAGGTGGAGGATGTGACACAGCACCATATGCATTCTGAGTATTATCAGGTCACTCAGGAAGCCGCTGATATCATCAATGATACAAAAAAACGCGGCGGCAGAGTCATCGCCGTTGGTACCACCAGCACACGTACACTGGAATCCGTGGCGGATGAAGACGGCACCATGCATGCTGCAGGAGGATGGACGGAAATTTTCATCTATCCGGGCTACAAATTCAAATGCATTGATGCGCTCATTACCAATTTCCACCTTCCGGAATCAACACTTCTAATGCTCGTCTCTGCACTGGCAGGCAAAGAACATATTATGCATGCCTACGAGACAGCTGTTCAGGAGCGTTATCGTTTCTTCAGCTTCGGGGATGCGATGTTTATAGAATGATACCCAAATCGTACATTTGTAATCAAAAGAATCAAGTAAAACCGGGGGCTTTAGGCCCCTGGTTCTTTTTTGTTTTTGTAAAAAAATATATGTGAAAGTCCGTTTTTAAAAACGATTTCCCTTACATTGCTACCTTCCATGATGATAGAATCAATGATTTCATGGAAGAAATCCCTAAGTATTTCGCTGTCTATATCCATAGCTAATTTTTTAAAATAGATATAATCTTTATCCGCCAGTTCTTTTCCCATGATGAAGTAGCTGGCTCTTTTTATGAAATTCTCATCTGAAATAGTCTCAATGCCATGTCCGCGGTCTATCATGCCGAGACTCTCGTTTATTTCCTTCAAGTAGTCATCAAGAGCCTGTTTACGGATTATAAAGTCTTTTTCACCTATAGGGTTATCATCATACAGGTACATATTCATAAGCCGATCTAAGGCCCGTTCAGTCTTTCTCTTTTCAGCACGCAACCGTTTCAGTTCTGGGTCTATTGTATTTACTGTTTTCGGTTTCCGGAATCGTTTTCCTTCCAGCGGCGTTGTAGTGAACATGTTGAAACAGCTATCCAGTCCATCCTTGCCAATGCGATCTACGTCTTCAAATGTACCGCCTTTTAAAAGAGCGTCCTGCAAATCGGACGGATTATGTATTTTTGAGAAATCGCGTCTTGCATGCATCATGTTGAGTACGTAGTTAATTATGAACTCTCCAATGACAGGATCAGAAACAGATTTCGTGTTGCAGGTTTTCGTCTTCCGAAGATTTGGACATGCGTACTTAGAAGGCCTGTATCCAGATGCTTGCATCCTAGAAGGAGTAGAGACATATTGGCACCCACATGTTCCACAGTAAAGCAGTCCACCAAAAATATGTGTATTCTGTGATGTATGTTGTTGTCCAGGCTTCCTCTGCAATCGAGAGTTTGTTCGCAGAATACGATTTATTTTTTCAAATTGATCATCTGACAGAATTCGTTGATGGTGATCTGGTATCACGATCCATTCAGAAGGGGCTTTCTCTATTCTTACACCTGGAAACTTATAATGATTGTATCTGTATCTGCCGGTATAAAACGGGTTGCTCAATATAGTGCAGATAGTGACTGGGGACCATTCGTTACCGGCTCTTGTCCTGCATCCCTCTTCGTTAAGTATCCTGGATACCACAAGGAGAGACTTATGTTCCTCATAGAGATCAGCCATTTTATGGACTACTAAAGCTTCGTGCTCGTTGATAGAATGTGTTTTGGATTCTTTATCATAATCATAACCGTAGTGAACACGACCACCGTTCCAAAGGCCATTCTGGGCCCTGGAAAGCATTGTCGCCGTAACTCGTTCAGAAGTCATGTTTCGTTCCAATTCAGCGAAGACCAAAATAATTTTCAGCATTGCTTCTCCGATAGCCGTGCTGGTGTCAAACTGCTCGTTCTTGCTGACAAAAGTAACACCCAGGTCCTTCAGTTCTTGGTACATAGATGCAAAGTCCAGAAGGTTCCTAGAAACACGGTCAATCTTCCAGCACAGAAGATGGGTAAACTCTCCGGCACGTACTCTGCGCATCATGTTCTGAAACTCCGGACGATCAGTGTTCTTTCCAGAATAGCCGGCATCTTCAAAGATAACATAGTCTTCGATGCCAAACATCAGCTTTGCGTATGCAATGAGTTCCTGACGCTGCATCGGTAAAGAGTCTTTGTCTGCCTGGTAACTTGTTGACACACGCACATACAAAGCGGCCTTTTTAGGCGTCTCATTTGTAATATTTTTGTTTACGCTCATATATTTCACCTCATAAAAGAAAAAGCCCCTCTATGGGGGCAATTTCAGTCTATATAGGCGGCATATTTGTTCAGAACCGCCCAAATCACTTTTCGATCATCGAAAGAAGCTATTTGATAGCAAGCAATCAGTCTTTCAAGCTCCTTTACAAAATCACTCTTTTCGTTGCAATGATTGCAACAGATGTCTTCAGTTCCCGTAATGTTACCTCCTGTTCTTTTGAACGTACTCGAAGTAAGCAGGAGAAATCACGCTTGCTTCTTGGTCGTGTATTTATCAGGTATAACCATATGCGTTCGCAGAAAGTCCTTGCACATAGCCTGTCTGTCTTCCGGAATCTGATGAACAATATTCAACCATTCTTCATCCTCAAGGCTTAATATCCTTGATTCGGCTTCACTCCCGGTAAGAAGATAATCAGTAGATACGTGAAAGAACTTTGCTATCGGTACAATCAAATCCGAAGAAGGGCTTCCTTTACGGGTTTTCCAACCGTTTACAGTTGCTTTGGAAACATTGATGGCATCTGCCAATTCCTTTTGCTGAATAGCGTATTTGTCCAACAAGAAGAAAACACGTTCTCCAATGGTCATAAGAAATTACCTCCCATAAAAGTATGCAAATGATTACCATTTTGCTTGACAAATATGCTAATGTTGACTATGATTAGTTTGTACAACACAAATCAACACGAAAATCATTGCATTTTACATCATGTTTTGTAATCAAAGTGGTAAAAAATCAAGGAGATATGCCAGTATCCCCTGTCAGCGTTTGTCAGTACGCTTTTGCTTATTTTACAACAGATTATCCGTGGTGTAAAGCAAAATTCTAAGGAAGGAGGTAGACATGAGCCGTAAGTTATCGCCATGGTGCAAAAAAAGTTAAAAAGAAGCTCATTGACCTCGACATGACAACCACGGAACTTGCAGAAGTCATTGGCTTATCCAGAGGACATGTTTCCGCAGTTGTTAACGGAAGGTCATATTCTGCTAATACTGTAAAGCTTATCAGCGATTACTTGAACGTTCCGTATGATTGTGGCTGTACCTTATAGGTTATGAGCTTATTTTAAGCCATAAGGAGGATAAAAACAATGGATAGCAATTGTAGGAAACTGGGTGAAACCCCATATCGTGAATGTAGAAAGCAGGCTGCAATCTACAATGACGCTCTAGGCAGCATGGAAAGAGCTGCTGAAATGCTCGGTGTTTCTGTTAATACACTGAGTAATTATGAGCTAGGAGTCACGGTACCTCCGGTAAACATTATCATCGTGATGGCTGACCTGTATCGTGCTCCACAATTGAAGACAATGTATTGCAAGAATGAGTGCTTAATCGGACGGTGCATGCCAGTAGCTGTTGATGCCGGAAATATTGATAACATAGTGCTTCGGATCATTAAGCAGTTCAAAGAAAGCAAGATTGAAAGTTTAAAAGATAAGCTCATTGGAATTGCAGAAGACGGAAGGGTCAGCAAAGAGGAAACACAGGAACTCAACCAGATATGCCAGGAACTGGATGAAATGGTAAAAACGGTATGGGAATTAAAACTAATCCAGGAAAGGGAGTGCTGTTGTGGAAAAAGCTGAAAGAATTGAAAAGCGAATGAAACAGTATGGTTTCAACACACTGGAAGAAATGATTCAAACGATTGACCAGCAAAAACCAATAGATATTGGCATGTTTGTATTGCCAGCAAAAGGAAGTGGAATGTATGAAAAGAAAGGCGCTTAGTTGGATTGGTTACATATTGATTGGAATAGTCATCCAGTGTATTGCAACGATCCATATGTACCACGTAAGAGGCTTTATTGCAATTGGGGGAGAGCTCTTGATTCTTCCACTGATGCTTGTGATCAGAGCTACGATCGAAGATTTTTTAGAAGAATGGAGAGATAGCAATGAGCAATTTTGATTACGAAAAGGATATTGTTGAATCCTACAAACGAAAAGGCTTTGATGTATCGTTCCAGGATGTCAATGAAGTCAGAGAAATATGCAAAGTAAAACTGAAAGCAGTGAAATTTGAAGACAAGCGGTTTTATATGCCAATATTGTTTGCGGACGAAATGAAGAACTATATTTACCGTAAGACAATTAATGAGTATTCACTGGAAGTAACCAAATTATCAGAAACTCTGAAAAGAATGGCGGTGAACATGCAGAAAAAGATGGGGGTGTTCTTAGATGTGTGCGATATGCATGAAGATACCCTGTGATAGCAGATGCCCGAATGCTCCAGAAATAAAACCTGTCCATATCTGTATAGACTGCGGCTCATCAATTTTCAGCGGAGAGAAATACTTCGAAGGGCCAGACGGCCCTATCTGTAAAGATTGTATGGATGATATGACAACTGATGATGTACTTGAAATGCTGGGTGAAGAATACAGCACAGCAGAAAAGGAGGATATATATGGCATGCAAGCATGGACGGACTCATAGATGGAGCAGATATCAGCGATATAGCACTGGCAATCAAACCGTGTCTGTCAGAAAATCTGGAACCAGAAGAAGTCGTAAAAAAACTTGTTGATAACGGCTGGATAGATTCCAATTGTGAAGAGCTGTTTATCCATGACTGGGAAGAATACAGATACTATTACAACAAATATAGGGGGTGCGTGATGGCACTGAAAAAGATCACAACTCCGAAAGGGTCAATCATTAATTCTGGAAATGGGAAAGCAGAGATGACCTGGAATCCGGATTTTGCGGCAAAAAGGAATGCTCAGTTCAGCAGAAAGCAGATGTTTGTGGATTCGGAGGTGCTGAGAAGGTGTAGTCCGAGAGTTCCGTTCCAGACTGGTATGTTGGAGAAATCCGGCAAACTGGGAACGGATGTAGGCAGTGGGGAGGTAGATTACATTGCCCCGTATGCTGCCATGCAGTATTACCAAACCGCAGACACCAGACCGTATGATGCGAACCGAGGAGCACATTGGTTTGAACGAATGAAGGTGGCTGAAAAAGAAGACATTCTGCGAGGCGCAGATAAGATTTAGGAGGTCACATGGCAGTAAATAGTGTACTGGAGGGTATAACAGAGTATTTTCTGAAATGCCCTCTTTTGAAAGACGGTGTATTCCGGGTAGATGCCCTTGGGCCAGACCCGGTAGAGTACACCATAGAGACCGGGATATTCGACCCGGTAATCCAAAGATATGTAGATGGCAGTTCGGAACGGCAGTATCAGTTCCAGTTCGGTTCCAGGGAGTTTTACAGCATGGACCGGGTACAGAACATCGAGAACAGCACGTTTTATGAAGAATTTGCGAACTGGGTAGAGGAGAGCAGCATGACAGGCAACCTCCCGGAACTTCCGGAAGGAATGTGTGCAGAGGAGATAGAGGTTCTTTCCCCTGGATATATCTTTGACGGAGCTATGAAAAACGCAAGGTATCAGATTTCCTTGCGATTATTGTATTTTAAGGAGGCAAGTAAAAATGGCAGGTAATGTAAGTGGCGCAAGAGAAGTGGTACAGAGACACCAGTTTGCGGATTATCTGAATATCGGAACATCCGAAAAGGCGAACTGGGTACTGATGGGCGTTGGTTTCACAACACTGGATGAAACCTTCGGAGCAGAGAGCGAATCTGAGAAGTACGTGTGCGAGCCGTCTTCCTCTTCCTCTGTTGTGTCCTACACATCGGTATTTCCGTTTGAAGCAAGACTCATCAAGAGCCAGGATGCGGTCAACGCACTGTACCATGTAGGAAGAAACCATTTAACCGGCAGCGATGCAGAATTTGAGTATTGCAGAGTAGAGTTATGGGACCAGAAGCAGAACGCTTCTGAACCGGTTGCAAATACATTTGCGGCCAGAAAGTTCCTGGTATCCGCCGAAGTGAGCGGCGTATCTGGAGAGAAGAAGCAGAGCATGAGTGGAAATCTCAATGCAGTAGGAGATCCGCTTGACGGATATTTCAACACAGAATCAAAGACATTTGAAGAAGCTGCGGCTTAGAATTTGGAGGTAAAGTAATATGAGCATGTTAAAAATTTGTGGACAGGAATTAGAATTAGATCTGTTCGATGCAGACACGATGGAAATATACGAGAAGTCCCTTAACAAGGTAGTGGAAAGATCAAAGGAATCTGCGAAGCATACGGAGTTATCAAATGCAGAAGGCATTCGGGAAACGTGCGGAATCATGAAAGACTTCTTCGATGAAGTATTTGGAGACGGAACGGCTGAAAAGCTATTCAAGGGTAAAAACAACCTGGCAATCTGCATGGATGCTTTCGGAATTGTTTCTTCTGAGGCTGGTAAGATGAAAGGCCAGGTAAATGCGATTACCAACAAGTACAACCTGAACCGGGCACAGAGACGCCAGGAAGGTAAGAAAAATAAGCATGGCAAGAACGGAGCAGTAGTAACGCCAACCGGTAATGCGAGTGGGCGTGATAATTCATGAACCACAACATGCTTGTAGACCATCTTCCGAAAACGGTAGAAATTGAAGGTGCGGAGTATGAGATAGAATCAAATTTCCGCACCTATATTTTGTTTGAGATGATGATGCAGGACCCGGAACTCTCAGACGATGAGAAAGCAAGACAGGGGCTTGAGCTGGTATATCCGGAGATCCCGGAAAACCTGGAAGCTGCTGTTGATGAGCTGTTGTGGTTCTATGCTTGCGGTAAGCGGTGGAGAGAGAAGAGAGCCGGTACGGTCGAAGGGGCAGAAGAAGTGCAGAGGATCTATTCCTTCGAGCATGATGATGATTACATCTACTCAGCATTTCTGACGCAGTACCATATCGACTTACAAGACATTGAGTATCTGCACTGGTGGAAGTTCAAAGCTCTGATGAGAACACTGTCTTCTGAACTGGAGTTCAGCAAGATCATGGGGTATCGCAGTATAGATATTGATGCGTCCATGACAAAGGAGCAGAGGGATTTCTACCGCAGGAAGAAAGAGCTGTACGCTTTACCGTTGCCTGCTGATGAGGAAGAAAAGGTAGATGCAATAGCAGAAGCCCTTATGAATGGCGGCGACCTTACGGGACTGCTTTAATGGGGGTGGCTTGCTATTGAAGATGTAAAGAAGAAAATGATCCGGGTAGAGTGCCCGGAATGTAGATATAAAATGCCGCTGTTTTTTGAAGAGACAGCAGAATGTTCGGGCGTGATGGTCTCCTGTAAAGGTAGGAACTGTCATGCCCGTTTTGAATTAAGAATCAAAAACGGAAAACAGATCAAGTAGTGCCATTATGAGCCGATGATTGAGCCGAAGAATTGAGGTGAAAACATGGGCTATGATGGTACGCTGAAATTTGACACCAGCATAGATAGTTCCGGTTTCCAGGCCGGATTAAGCAAATTATCTGAACTTGCAAGTGGAGCCATCAAGGCTACCACAGCGATTCTCGGAGGTACTGCAACAGCAGTAGCCGGTATTGGTACGGCTGCGATCAAGGTTGGTTCTGACTTTGAAGCAGGAATGAGTAAGGTACAGTCCATTTCCGGTGCGTCTGCGACAGAGATCCAACAGCTTGCGGAAAAAGCGAAGGAAATGGGTGCCAAGACGAAGTTCTCAGCGACAGAGAGTGCCGAGGCGTTCCAGTACATGGCAATGGCCGGCTGGAAGACCGGAGATATGTTGAACAGTATCGAAGGTATCATGAACCTGGCGGCGGCATCCGGAGAAGACCTGGCATCTACTTCCGATATCGTGACCGATGCCATGACCGCCTTTGGTCTGGCGGCTGACGGCACATCAACTATCATTAAAGATGGATACACGAAAGAAGTATCAAATGCCACCCATTTTGCGGATGTACTGGCGAAAGCAGCGTCCAATTCCAACACGAATGTCGGAATGATGGGCGAGACGTTCAAGTATGTGGCACCCGTAGCTGGAGCCTTGGGATTCTCTGTAGAGGACTGTGCTACAGCAATTGGTCTGATGGCGAACTCCGGAATCAAAGCAAGCCAGGCTGGTACCTCTCTGAGATCGATATTCACACGAATGGCGAAGCCGACCAAAGAAGTGCAGGCGGCGATGGACCAGTTGGGAGTCTCTCTGACGAACAGTGACGGTTCCATGAAATCGCTGAAAGAGATTATGAAAGACCTGCGTTCTGGATTTGCCGGTCTGACAGAAGCACAGAAAGCCCAGGTAGCTGCGGCTCTTGGTGGACAGGAGGCGATGTCTGGTCTTCTAGCCATCGTGAATGCGTCCGATGAAGACTACCAGAAGTTAGAGGATTCCATTTATGATGCGGATGGTGCTGCGAAAGAAATGGCAGACACCATGAATGACAACCTACAGGGAGCGATCACACTTTGTAAGAGTGCACTGGAGTCTGTAGGTATTGCACTGTACGAAGAGGTACAGGAACCAATGAAAGAGACTGTCAAAGTCATAACCAGCATGGTTGAGGATATGAACAACGCTATGGCTGAGAAAGGCTTTGATGGTCTGATTGAGGCATTCGGCAACTCACTTGCTGAACTGGCTAAGATGGCGATGGATGCTGCACCGAAATTGATCGGAATAGCAGAGGATCTGATAGGGACGTTCGTAAATGCCATCATGGACCACCAGGAGGAATTTGCCGAAGCAGGGGCGACTCTTGTTGCTGAGCTTGTAAAAGCGATCATGAATGTAGCCGGGGACATGTGGTCTGCAGGTATTTATTTGTTTACAGAGTTCCTACAGGCACTTGCCGACCACTCAGAAGAAATCGGCCAGTCGTTCGGGGAAATGCTCAGTAAAATCGGAGAGGCGGTACAGGAAAATCTGCCGCTTATCATCCAGGCTGCGAAAGATTTTGTGGCCGGATTCTGTGAGGGGCTTTCGGAAGAGTTTCCTGGTGTATCTTCGCTGATCGAGGGATTTCTGAATGGATTCATAGATTCAGCAAGCACTATAATCCAGGGAATTGTAGATGTGGTTTCTAACCTGTTCAGCGTGATTGACGGAGCTGATCCTGGAGCCCTAGAGGCTGTTGGCTATGCAATCGGTGTGATTGCTGGCTCTATCGCAGCTTTAAACGTTGCTCAAAGTGTTATTCAGCCTTTAAGCACACTATTCTCCATACTGAAGACATTAAAGGGTGGAATTAGCGGAATTTCCGGAGTCATCGGAAAAGTCGTAGAAGGATTCGCGCTCTGGAGTGGTGGAGCCGGTTCGCTCATGGAAGTCCTGGAGCTGGAGTTCCCTAAGATTGCTGGTATCTTCAGTTCTATTGGTGGAGCGGTACAGAAAGTAATCGGATTCTTTGCAGAGTTCGGTTCTACCATAGCCGGAATTGGTTCTATTATTGCCGGAGCGATTCTTGCAGTTACCAATTTCGTAGATATGTTCGTGAACGGCTTCAGTGCTGTAAAAGAAGCTCTTATGGTGGTCGGCATTGCGCTGACGGCTGTCGGAGCGGTTATCCTGGGTGCACCTGCATTGGTGGCTGCTGCGATTGCCGGAATTGTAGCTGCGGTTGCAACGGCGGTTGTGGTCATCAAGGAACACTGGGATCAGATCGTAGAATTTTTCCAGAGCATACCGGATAAGCTAAGCGAACTTGGTTCGGCTATCGCTGAATGGGGCTCTAGTGTCCTGGATAGCATAGGGGAATTTATTGACTCTGTGATTGAGTGGTTCTCCGAATTGCCAGGAAAAATCATAGATGCGATTAGCTCACTGGCAGAGAGTTTTGCTGAGTGGGGAGCTTCAATGCTGGAAACGGCATCGGAAGTTGTAACACAGATTATTGATTCAATCGTACAGTTTTTCTCCGAATTACCTTATAAAATCGGGTATGCGATTGGATTTGTGATCGGTACTCTGGTTGAGTGGGGAGCAAATGTGATCAGCTGGATTGCAACGAACGTTCCTCAGATGATTGAGAATATCGTCACGTTTTTCTCCGAACTGCCGGGCAAGATTTGGAACTGGCTCGTAAACACATACAATAAGCTGGTTGAATGGGGCGGTCAGATGCTCCAGAAAGCCGGAGAGGTAGCAAGCAACTGCATAGACAGCATTGTGACGTTCTTCTCTGAGTTGCCTGGTAAGGTTTGGAATTGGCTAACTGATGCGTTCAACAGATTTACAACATGGGGTTCTAATATCCTGCAGAAAGCAAGAGAAGTTGGAGCCAACACGATAGATACGATCATTAATTTCTTCTCCCAGTTACCAGGAAAAATCTGGACCTGGTTAAGTAATACGCTCCAGAAAGTGATCCAGTGGGGTTCCGATATGGTGGCGAAGGGAAGACAGGCGGCATCTGATCTGTGCGCTGCTGTCATAAATGGAGTGTCGAATTTACCATCTCAGATGGCAAGTGTCGGCTATAACATTGTGATGGGCGTTTGGAACGGAATCTGTAATGCGGCCGGTTGGTTCAGACGCCAGGTGCAGAGTTTCTTCTCTGGCATCGTAGATGGTGTTAAGGGAGCCTTAGGTATTCATTCCCCGTCCAAAGTCTTTGCAGATGAGATTGGTAAATGGATTCCACCTGGTATCGGAGTAGGTATTGAAGCTGAGATGCCGGATCTGTACCAGCAGATGGATGATGAAATGGCAAACCTCGGAAAGCGGATGCAGACGGCGGTTAATGTGGAGACAGGAAAGATTGCTGTTGATAAGAAAGTCAGCACAACCTACAAAGTAGAGAAAGAAAAGCAGGGTGTCTTCGAGAGCGGAGATACAACGGTAGAAATTACCGGAGAGACACACGTTCATGTAGATTTGGACGGTAGGGAAGTTGGAGATACAACGACACCGATTGTCGATGAAAACATGGCGAGAATTGATACACACAAGAAGAGAGGAGGTTAATCATGTCGGGAGTAGGCATTACGTTTGATGAAACGCATTCGTTCCGGGACTGGGGCTTAAGGCTCAAGAAGATTGTTATCGGCATACCGAAAGCAAAGACAGAGTATGTGAGCGTCCCCGGCATGAACGGGGACCTGGACCTCTCAGAAGCCCAGAACGGCGGTGTAAAATATGAGATGCGGACCTTGAAATTCACATTCGGGGCGAGAAACTGTAGTTATGAAAGATGGAGCGGTCTGTTAAGTCAGATTGCTTCTGAATTGCAGGGAATCTCGAAGAGAATCATCCTGGATACCGACAAGGGCTATTATTATACCGGCAGGTGTGAGATAGAGACAGAGAAGAATAATGATGTAACGGCAGAGATTGTTATAAGCTGCAAATGCGAGCCGTATAAAATCAGCGTGGATTCTTCAGATGAGCCTTGGAAGTGGGATACGTTCAGCTTCATCAATGGCGTTATCCGGAACACCTCAGACATCACGATCAGCTCCGGCTCTGGCTGGCAGAAGGTTACACTGGACGGTTGGGTGCATAACGAAACGCTCAGAATTGTTTCAAATGCAGAAATGAAGGTAAGGTATCGTAATTCGACCTATACGATATATACCGGAGAGAATATCATGTATGACATTGTTCTGTACAAGGGAGTGAATGACCTTTACTTCCAGGGAACGGGCAAGGTTACGCTGATTCACAGAGGAGGGATGTTGTAGGTGTATACGATTAAAGCCTATGTGGACGGCAAGGAGTACACGATTCACGATGCCAGGGTAAAAGCACTGACCGTTGGCGGAAATCCGTATTTTGAAATTGGAGATAACATCAATGGTTCGGCAACCTTCAAGGTGTTTCCGACACACCCTTACTATGACAAGGTCAAGAAGCTGACAACAGACATTGTGATTTACAGGGATGATGAGCCGGAGTTTTACGGGCGAGTTCTCTATGACGATGAAGATTTTTCTGGAACAAAGAAAGTCTTCGTTGAAGGAGAGCTTGCCTTTTTATGTGACAGCATCCAGCGGCCGAAGGTTTATCACAACATATCGGTCAAGGCGTATGTGCAGGATTTGATAGATATTCATAACGCACAGGTGGAGGAGAGAAAGCGGTTCGTTGTCGGCAGAGTAACGGTAAAGGATTCTAATGATTCACTGTACCGGTATTCCAATTACGAGGACACCAGAACGGCGTTCAAAGAGAAACTGACGAGCAGACTTGGAGGGCATCTGGTTATCCGGCATGAAGACGGCCTGAGAATCCTTGATTACCTGTCAGATGAAGACTATTACACCAGGAACACGCAGGGCATCCGGTTTGGGAAGAACCTGTTGGACTTCTCAAAGAACATGGACGCTTCGGACCTGGCAACGTGCATTATCCCATTGGGAGCGAAACTGGATGAAGATGAGCAGGACCCGGCACTGGAGGCAATCTCTGAACAGAGAAGAACCATTGCGAGCGTCAACGGTGGTGTAGATTATGTCACAGATGATAATGCAGTGAAGGAATACGGCAAGATTTACAAGACAGTAACCTGGGACGATGTGACAGTTCCGGAGAACTTGAAGAAAAAGGCCGAGGAATATTTGAAGTCGGTACAGTTTGAGAAGATGGTGCTGGAGCTGAAAGCGATAGACTTAAATCTGACGGATGAATCCTTCCAGAGATTTGAGGTCGGTAACATGATTCAGTGCGTTTCCACACCGAACGGTTTAGACCGGGAGTTTCCACTGACAAAGAAGAAAGTGTATATTACCAGCTTCAAGAACAACACCGTTACGTTGGGCGATGAAACGAGTGCTAAGTCCTATACCTCGTCAAATCGCCAGAGTACGGCTGAAATGGAAGAGACAATAAAATCCTTGCCGAGCAAGACAGAAATCTTGCAGGAGGCTCTCAGAAGCGCACAGGACCTAATAAATAAACAGGTAGCCAGTGGATATGCAGTACACGTTCCGAATGAGTTCATTGTTGCTGACGATGTAGATTATAAGAACAAAGCCAAGAACCTGTGGAGATGGGGGCTTGGCGGTTTTGCTCATTACAGCCAGGGATATGACGGACCGATAGACGGAGTGGCGTTGACTATGGACGGAAAGATCAATGGTGAAATGCTTCTTGTAAATTCGGTCAAGACGGAATCTCTGGATGCCGGATACCGGACATCAGTAGAAACGAAGATAACAGAGAGTGAAACAACGGCGAAAAATCATGCCGATGATAAAGTCAGAGTTGCCAGAGAGGAGATAGAGAATTCTATTTCAAATCTGGAGAATAAGATTTCACTGTCAGTCCGAAGCGTGAAGGAAACGGTTGCCAGGAAGAATTACATTGTTGGAGGAGAGCAAGAATCGCTGAATCTCAGTAAGTTCAACTTATCCGGCTCAACAGGAATCTGTAAAGTCGAAAAAGCTGAGTTCCTAAACAAGAATGCGTTCAAACTGACATTTTCCGGGACTGGGTCGATCACATTGACGCAGAATCTTGGAACCTTAGAAGCTGGCAATTACAAGATTGCCGTGGAAGCTGCATATCCAGAAGGGGCAAGGTACAGACCGTCCTATATTCAGTACGGATTCTCGGAGAACAAAAGCACAGCGTATCTAAGCGGATACAAAGCTGATGAATTTCAAACGTTCGGAAAAGAAGTAAAAATCACGAAAGCAACGAAGTCTGTAGCAATCACGGTATATGGAAATTCCGGGAATATTCTGTACGTCACAGATATCAGATGCCTAAGAGATATGCAAGAGTTACTTGACGATTTAAACTCCAGAGTGGATGTGGAAGTTGGGAAAGTATCAGCATCAGTATCTGAGGTTTACGAAAATTCGCTTCACAACTATTGCAATAACGGAAGCTTCTCGGATAGCAAGGATAAGTTCACCGGATGGAGTAGAAGTGACACAGCACAGATAACGCAGACAACTTTCAGCAATAGAAGCTGTGCAAAGATTCAAAACACATCTTCGACACATAATATCTCATGGTATCAGAAACCGTGGGCAAAAAAGGGGAATGTCACAGTCAGATTTAAAGCGGCATGCGCTTCCGAAGATGCAAGTACGGCACGCATAAGAGTAACCATTGACGGAAAGACATTCTACACCGCTGCTAGAGAGCTGAGCAGTAACTGGAAACAGTTTGAGTTCACTTCATATGCTACACCGCCGTATTTTTACATATACTTTTATAACCATGTTGCAAATACGACCGTGTACATCACAGACGTGGAAATATTAGGTTACTTGAACGCATATGCAGAGTCGCAACTTTCAATTTTGAAAGATTCCATCACTGCGGAAGTAACAAGAGCACAAGGAGCTGAAGAAAAGCTAACAGCATCTATCAAGGTCAATGCCGATAACATTACTTCAAAGGTAAGCAAAGGCGATATGGGATCCTATATCACGCAGTATTACAACAACGTGATTATAGCTTTCAATAAAAACTCAAAATACGTGCAGATCAACCCAGGAGAAATTGCAATTTATAACAATGGCGTTTCTGATTCCAAGAAGAGAGCAGTATTTGACCAGAATGGAAGCCATTATTGGCGAGACGGTTATTATGTCGGAAAAATTGGAACCAATATGCTGAACAGTGACAACTCAAAGAAAGGTCTTAACTTTGACTTGGAATGGCCAGGAGCTTATATGGCCTGGGCGGCGCAGGATTATTCCGGAGCAAGCTCATACACAATGAAATGGACATATGTACAGAAAAACAAAGGATGGAGCGATTACACGGCAGGAAGATTACATGCTGGTTGCGATATTGATATGCATAACTGGACATTACGAAATGTTTCATGGCCAGACGGATCAATCAACGGAACGCTGAGATTTGTCCAAATTATATCCATGAATAGTGATGGTACGGCAGGGCAATGGTCCAGCAACTGTCTGATGCAGTTTAAAAACGGGATCCTTATAAAAGGAACCTGGTATGGTTAAGAAAGGAGATTACATGGCAGAATATAGGGTTCCGGAAAACCAACAGAGCAATATCCGGAAAAATGAGCAGTCAGAAATAGTAACCGCAAAAAAAACTAAGACTTTCACAGAAGAGGAGGTCTTAGCTCTTCTTGAAAAAGCAAAGGAGGTAACCAATGGATAATCAGAAATCGGTAGAAGTGACAAAACCAGAAACAACGGCACAGGAGTATTATGCGGATGCTAAGCAGACAATCACATTGGGAGTGAGAAACTTGATTCGAGCTTTCCCACTTCCGCTGTTTATGATTGACAGCATTTTGCAAGGGATTTTGCTCGAATATCGGAATGAAGCTTACATGGAGCTTGCCTCTACGGTGGACGATCACAAGCAGAAGACGGAAGAATACTACGAAGCAAAGATGAAAGAAATGCAGGAATCTTTTGAGAAAGAGAAAGCAGATTTAATCCAGGCTTTTGAAAATTCGGAAGATGCAGAATCTGAAGAAGAGGCTGACCAGTCGGAAGTAGTACCGGCAGATATCACGGTGAAGGAGATTACAGAGGAAACGGAGGTAGACTAAATGGCAAATATTTCTCAGGAGATAGATCAGCTCAGAAATGCGGTCTATGGAGAAGAAGTAAGAGGAGCTTTTATCTCCTGTATGCAGAAAATCCATGAGGAGAATGAAAGCTACAACAGCATCAAAGAAAGTGTAGATGCATCGGCTGCAACCATGAAGAAGCAGGTAGAGGCAATTAACACGAAGTCTGCGGAAGTTCAGAAAGCGTTGCAGGATCTGGCGACTTCCATTTCCAATGGCAAGAAACAGCAGACAGCACTTGAAGATGCTATCAAGAATGGAAAGACCCAGCAGACAGCCACAGAGAAAGCTACAGGGGATTCTAAAATTCAGCAAGCCGCTACCGAAAAAGCTACGTCAGATAGTAAAACTCAGCAGGTGGCATTGCAGAAGGTAGTAGATTCTGCAAAACAGGTGGATTCTGCTATCCAAGCATCAGTTTCTGCTGCAAACCAAGCAGCAAGCAACGCAAATCAAGCAGCAAGCCTGGCGGCTGATGCTACTTCTAAAGCTACATCTGCTGCAGTCAATGCAGCACTGGCAACGAAAGATACAAATACGGCAGCTGCTAACGCAAATAAAGCAGAGGAACAGAGGGCACAAGCTGAGACAGTCCGAGTTCAGAATGAACAGTCCAGAAGCCAGGCCGAAAGTGAAAGAACATCTGCTGAGAATGTTCGTATCCAGTCGGAAAATGTCAGAATCCAAAATGAGAAGGACAGACAGTCGAATACAGCAGATGCAATTTCTAAAGCAAAAGAGGCTACTCAGATACTTATTGACCAGGTCAATACCATTGCGTTCCGGATTAATGCGGACGATAACGGTCTTGACGTTGTTATTTTAAGTGCATAGGAGGTAAGTTTAGTGAGTGAAACTATAAACATTCCAAGAGACACGACAATGCAGTTACTTGTGAAAGTACACAGAGATCAGATCGCTGGAGAAATGGATCTGAAATACAAAGAGAAAGTTGCGGCGGCTACTTCTAAAGCGGAGGTGGACGCCCTTTTTGCTGAATGGTGGAAGATTCAGTATAACCCGGATCTTTTTACAAAGTCCGAAATGCTGGAAAGGTGGTTCGGGAATGTCCTGGTTGATACTAGAGTGCATGGTGTAACTACACCGAGATATTCAAAAAGCACATCCATGATCGGAGAGCTGACCGATGATTCCACTGGATTAACATGCACACCGTCTACAGAATCAACAGCCGGATCCGATCCTTTTGCACATCTTCCACAGTTCTGGTGTCTTGAGGTATCAGCAGAAAAGAACACGGACGGATCCCACACGATCTATTATGTGGAGCATATTGACGATACAGCAGACGTCAGATCCGGAGAACATCTTTGCTGGGTTCTCCAGAAGAATACTTACAAGAGGGAGTGGCAGGATAAAGATTATAAGTATCTGAAAACCAGATGTACGCCAGCACCGGGATACAAGAGATGGAAAGAAGGAACCGACCGAACCGGAAAAGTGCATGAGTATATGGCACACCCGAAGTATTATGCCGGAATTGATGCAGATGGAGGCATCACATGCGGAACCGGATTGAAACCAGTCAACCGCACTTCCCACCAGACAGGCGTTACCAGATGGAGAGGCAGAGGAGCACAGTATTCCGGAGCTTCCGGATCTCTTATCAAGTTCCTGGATGCCATGATGCGTTTGAAATATGGACGTAAAGGAAATTCTGGAAAGATCGAAGGTTGTACAAATTACAACTACCAGTACACAGTTGCAGTCAGTGAAACCGGAGTAGAGCGAGTGATTCTGACCAAAGAGCAGGCTGCAAACCTTCTGGTTGGTTCAGCTGTTATGCTTGGAATCCAGAGCGGATCTGACCGAAACACAGCAAGTAACTATTCTATCTTCGATGGAAAACTGATTACAGCCATCGAAACAGTGACTATTGAAGCAAAAGAATATTCAGCAGTCTATGTGGATAACGGAGGAAAGACTTTTGACACAACAGCCGGAAGCACATATCTTTCTACAAGCCCGTATTATTCCGGATGGAATGATAATGTTCTTGGCAGAGATGGTAGCAAGATCAGCCCGACTTCCGGAAAAGAACCAGGAATGATCCAGGGTGTAGAATTTATGAACGGATCCTATCTGATTGTCTCCGATGAATTATGGCAGTGGAGCCAGGATGCGAATGAGAATTATTGTTTTGATTGCTACAAATGTTACGATCAGTCAAAAGTAGGCTCTGCAATCAATGAGAACTACGAAAAAGTAAATGTTCCAACATTGGTATTTCCGAAAGATACGACTGCCTGGACATGGAAGTATATTACTGATAATGCAATCAATGATGATGTTCTATGGCCGGAGGCAACCAACGCAAGCGGAAGCGGCGTTGGAGTGGGAGCTGGCTTCTATTGCGTTCCTGCGGCGTCTGGTGTTCGTGCGGCTTGGTGCTTTGGCCTCTTGGGCTTCGGTGGTCATGCTGGCTTTCCTTGCCGTGCCTCGTTCATTGGGGTGTCTGCCGCTAGCTGGAGCGGCTCTCTCGGAGCACCTGGTCTTGAGGGTTAAAAACGGGGTGAATGCGAAGCAGAGGGGCAGTAAGCCCCTTTATTGTCTTATTTGCAAATAAAATAATTTTAGGGTTATACGGTGTCTGGGAGCTGGCTTCAATTACGAACCTGCGGCGTCTGGTGTTCGTGCGGCTTGGTGCTTTGGCAACTTGAACAACGGTGGTAATGCTGGCGTTCCTTGCCGTAACTCGAACAATGGGGTGTCTAACGCTAACTGGA
The DNA here is from genome assembly GCF_902381825.1 of Pseudocoprococcus catus. GTDB lineage: Bacteria > Bacillota > Clostridia > Lachnospirales > Lachnospiraceae > Coprococcus_A > Coprococcus_A intestinihominis. The sequence continues at coordinate 2,018,568 of NZ_LR698973.1, read as the reverse complement.
ACGGCTCTCTCGGAGCAACTGGTACAATTTTGAAAAGAGTATTTAAAAATCATTGCACCGTATAATCCGCGCTTATGTGCGAAAATAACTTGAAACCAACGAGGCTAGTACCTACGGGGAAAGCCACGGTAGTAACCAGATGATAGTAAGGAGGTTTGATGAAAACCTATTGCAAACCGGCAACCGTGAATGTTGAGGACTGGAAATTCAACGAGGTTGCCGTAATAGAATGTTTCCGGAATAAGCGTGGCAGAAATGATTTCCAACGTCTGCTCTGTAAGACCGGAAAGATCACAAAGCGTCAGATTGCAGAAGATCGGCTGAACAAGGATTTTAAACGAACCCTGGAAGCTGAATCAGAAGTAGCAAAGATGCTGACGCAACGTATAATCAACCGAGATCTACAATTAAAACCGATTCGCCAATTTCAAAGAATTGACGGACTGACGCAGAAGCTCCGTGATATCTGCCAGGAATCTCCAGAACAGCAGGTATTTGAATATATCGGAGTATATGCGTTGAAACCTCTTTTCAGAGCGAAGATTTTACCGATTCAGTACGGAAGCATCCCTAATAAGGGAGGAGTGGCCGGAAAGCGGAAAATCGAAAGACTACTTCGGAAGAAATTTCATGGCAAGGTAGTAGCTTTGAAAGGAGATGTTACAAAAGCCTATCCCTCAGTGACAATCCCGGTTGTCATGGAGATGTTGAGAAGAGACATAGGCAAGAATAAAGTGCTGCTATGGTTCCTGGGTGCTCTTATGAGCAACTATCCTGGGAACCATCTTTGCATAGGCGGATATCTTCCGGCATGGCTATTCAATTACGTGATGTCTTATGTTCTGAGATATATTTACGAGCAAGCCCAGATACGCAGAGGAAAGCGAAATAGGCTTGTATATGCGGTTGTATGCTATGCGGATGATTTTACGATTTATGGCGATCTTTCAAAGCTAAAAAAGGCAATGAAGAAAGCCACATCCTGGGCGCATGATAAGTTCGGGTTGAAGATAAAAGATATCTGGCAATTCTACCAGGTAGCTTCTTTTGATGAAGAACGGGAAAACCTGGAGGAACGAAAGAAAGGTAGTAAGAAGAGAACTCCGGGAGTTGACATGATGGGCTATGTAGTCCGGAGAAGATACACAATCATTCGTGGAAGAGTATTCCGGAGAATCCGAAGACAGGTGCTCAGAGCCTGGATGGATTTTAGGGAAAAGGGATTTATCCCGTGGTGGAGAGCTTGCCGGATTGCGGCATACAAAGGATGGGTAAAACATAGCAACAGCCTTAAATTCAGAGTTCTATATTGTTTTGATGAACTATTCAAAATGTGTTCATACAGTGCAAGTAAGCACGGAAAGGAAGTAGAAAATGAGAAGAGAATCTTACTTATCGCAGCCATCAGCGATTGAGGTTTATCCGGTATTTTCCGGAACTGATGTTATCATGCGAAAAAACATTGAGCTGGTGGATAAAGAGGAGATCCAGGACGGGAAGAAAGTAAAGACGAAGATCTGGGAGTGTGATGAAGTTCAGTTCCATTACCAGGGAACAGTGGCACAGGAAGAGATTGAATCCAATTTTGATTACTGGTTTGCAAAAGCAGAGGAAGTCCCGGATCCTTCCAACGTGGAAGATCTGAGCCTGGAAGATGCAAGAAAAGCAAAGTACCAGGAAATCGCATCTGCATGTGAGCAGACGATTTATGCCGGAGTAGATGTGAGTACATCTTCCGGAGTGGAACATTTCAGCTTGACAGAAAAAGATCAGCTGAATCTTTTTGGAAAGAAAATGCAGTTGCTAGCTGGAGAGGAAAAGCTGGAATACCATGAGGACGGGCATCCTTGCAAGTATTTCTCGGCTGAGGATATGCAGAACATCGTCAATAAAGCAATGTTCTATGTGTCTTATAACACAACGTATTGCAATGCTCTGAATATGTGGATCAAGTCGGTAACGAAACCTGGAGATCTGGATCAGATCCAGTGGGGAGCAAAAGTTCCGGAGGAGTTCCAGAACGAAGTTCTGAAAGATTACATGAAGATCATCGCATCCGGAGGTATTGCATAGTGAAAAAATTCATAAAGTACCTGACGCTCTTCCTGATCGGAGGGGCGTTTTATTATGCCCTGGAAGTGCTGTTCCGGGGATATTCGTTCTTAGCGATGGCAGGATGCGGCGGACTGTGCTTCATTATCTGCGGTGTGTTGAATGAGAAAGACAGGTGTATGCCCCTGGTTCTCCAGATGGCGATAGCGGCGTGTGGAATTACGGCCATTGAATTTGTTTTCGGGTTAATTCTGAATGTGTGGTTTGGCCTGGGAATGTGGGATTACAGCAATATGCCGGGAAACGTCCTGGGGCAGATTTGCCCTCAGTTTATGGTGGTGTGGTTCTTCCTATCGGCAGCAGGAATCTTTTTGGATGATGTGATTCGTTGGAAGTTCTTCGGAGAGGAGAAACCGCATTACCATCTGTTCGAGAAAGGACCGTCGGATAAATGACGAAGCTACAGATTATCGCTAAATTATGGTCTGCGGTGTATGACCTGGTGTTTCTGGTAAAGGGGACGCCGACGAAGACGCTGGAGCAGATAGAATCAGATCTTGACGTTATCGAGTATGCGTGCCGGAAGTATGTGGACTGCGATGATGATGAGATAGCAATCGGGAGTGAAGGAGGTGTTGCATATGCGGGTACGAGCACAGCCCGGAAAGCGGATTAGTCCAAAAGTTCCGGAGTAACAGCAGAAAGGAGAAACAGAACCAGTGGAGTTATGGATAGCTGCCGGGGTCCCGTCTGCGATTGTGGCATTCTGCTTTTGGATGCTTGAAAGACGTATCCAGGAACGGGCGGAGACTGAAAAGAGCGAACGGGCACGCAGGCAGAAAGAACAGGATATTAAAGAAGAGAATCGTGAGAAGTTGCAGTACATGATGCTGAAAGCTCTCGACGGTTCTCTTTGTCTGTCAGAGGCTACAGCGAAAGCGGTACAGAGGATTCCAGATGCGAAATGCAACGGCGATATGCACAAGGCGTTGGATTACGAGTTGGATGCGAAGCATGACCTGGAGAACTTTCTGACAAGGCAGGGAGTGAACCATATCACAGAACAATACAGGGAATAAAAAGAGGCTCTATAAGCTTTTATTTGCTTTTGTAGCATTTTAGCAATAATTTCCCTACTTACACAATTAAAAATGTTACAGGGAACTATCAGAAGTTTACAAAGTATAACAGGAGGAATCTACATATGGAATTATTAAATTATTTAAACCAGGTACCGCTGCCAGTTCTTATTCTGGTCATTGCAGCACTGGCAGTCTTGACTGTGGTCATTGCTTACCAGTATGCAAAGATGCAAGGCCTTGAAGGCATCCGTGAGAACGTATATCAGCTGATTCTGAGAGCTGAACATCTCTATACGGAATCTGGCCAGGGTGAACAGAAATTGAAATTTGTTGTACGTCAGGCGAGAGGCCTGCTTCCTGGGTGGATGCAGTTATTTATCACAGAAGACATGATGATTAAATTGGTCAATGAATGGTTCAGAGGAGTCAAAGATTTACTGGACGATGGCAAAATCAACGGTTCACAGACAAAGAACGCATAGCAAAATGCACAGAAAGGGGTATGTATTATGGCATTAAATGGTATTGATATCAGCGGATGGCAGAAAGGTATTGACATGACGAAAGTCCCTGGTGATTTCGTTATCATCAAAGCAACTCAGGGAACAAAATATGTCAACGATGATTGTGACAGAGCCTACCGACAGGCAAAAAGGGCAGACAAGCTGTTAGGCGTCTATCATTATTTTTCCGGCGGTGACCCGATCAAAGAAGCTGATTTCTTTGTTTCAAACATCAAAGGATATATCGGCGAAGCTATCCTGGTTCTTGACTGGGAAGGCCGGATGAATGAAAAGTTTAGCCAGGGTCCCGCAGTTGCGAAGCCGTTCCTGGACAGAGTAGCTAAGCTGACAGGCGTCAACCCGTTGATCTATATGTCTAAAAGTGTATGCCGTGAGCATAACTGGTCAACTGTCGCAGCTAAGTACGGTTTATGGGTTGCTCAGTATGCCAACGATAAACAGACGGGCTACCAGACAAAACCATGGACAGATGGTTCCGGTTACGGCGCATGGAAGAGTCCTGCAATCTTCCAGTATTCATCCCATGGCAAATTATCCGGATACAGCGGAAATCTTGATATGGACATTGCTTATCTGGATGCGGCCGGATGGAAAGCATACGCTAAAGCAGCTGGTCACAATACAAAAACAGAAACATCAAGTTCAACAGAAAAGGCACAGGAATCAGCCCCGAGTGGTTCAACTCTTGACCTTGCATATGGTGTTATGAAAGACAAATACGGAAAAGGTGACGAGAGAAAAAAGAAGCTCGGTTCCCGATACGATGAAGTTCAGGCAATGATTAATCATATCGCCAACGCTTCTGCCGTAACACTGGCAGCTGAAGTAAAACAGGGAAAATACGGAGATAATGAAGTCAGAAGAACCGTCCTGGGTTCCAGATATGATGAAATTCAGAAAATCATTAATGACCAGGCAGCTAAAAGTTCCAAAGTGTATTACACCGTAAAAAGCGGTGATACATTATCCGGAATCGCCAAAGAGTACGGGACAACCTATCAGAAGATTGCACAGCTGAACTGCATTTCAAATCCAAACAAAATTTATCCGGGTCAGAAAATCCGGGTAAAATAGCATGTAACAATTAGTATCTATCAGACCATTTTCCTGGCTTCAGCAAAATGGTCAGCTAGAACAGTCTCTAAAACATAAGTATCATTCAAATAGAATAACATATCACGCACTCGCCCCTGGTATCTTCGGATGCCTGGGGCATTTTTCTATTTGCTGAAAATGAGTGGTTCAGATAAAAGTATTTTTGTCAAGAAAAATAATGAATAAAAATGCAGAGCCACTTTTGACGAAAAGCGTCCCAGTGGATTAAAGAGAAAGTCTGCATATACTCCTTCACTAAAAGCAAAAGAGCCATAAAAAGCAAATTACGGCTTTCTATGGCATATCGGACTATTACAAAAGATGTTACAAATGTAATCAGTTTCTACCTTATTATAAAGTGACTAGAAATGTGATGTCAGCAATGACATACACAATGATTGAAAAATGACTTTTGAAACAGGAATTTTCTCTACCATCTGACATGAGTTAAAATCTCCATTGCCCGGAAGAATGTAAAAACATATCTGGACAAATACGCTGAATGACTGGAAAAATGATATCACAATGACGGTGCTATATAATAAAATAAAAAATATAAATATTATATATAAATATATATGTGTGCTTTGTCACAAATGACGTCCCATTTTCAATCATTCATAGCTTCACTTCTTATTGCTTCGTAAAGACCGAAGTAGTCAACCTTCCTTGGCTGAAGAGACAGCAAAGACTGGAAGGTAATTGTTTTCTGATTCGAGACCTTCTGGTCTAATGTCTTTGTTGCGATCACGTAAAAATCCCATAATGATAAATCAAGTATGTTCTGTTCCCGGCTCATGGCAGTCCAGACACAGAACACGTACACGTCTGAGTGCCGGCAGTATTGAGAATCGGCTGAGTAGTTGCCGGATGAGTCCAGCGATTTTGCCGGTGCTATTCGGAAAGAGATTCTTGCTGGATGCTCACTCTCCCAGGCTTGTATGTATGCGGAAGATTTAACTTCTACACGTATGCCGTCCGGACTGAGCAAATCGTATGCATCCATAGATACTCGAAAATCTGTTCGGGGGGGGGTATTTCTACATTGGGTATTCATAGCTTCACGGACTACGAACTCCGCAAAAGCTCCACGGTTTACGTTCCGGATCAAGTCAGAGTAAGCCCACGACCAGAAATTCAACATTGTCTTTCCAAGATCTTTGTCTTTGAATATTAATTTTTCGTTTCCAGTGTACATGATTTCACCTCTTGCGTATTTCTTTTAGCATATCAAAAAGTGTCATAAAAAACAATTACAAAATGTAAAAATAATGCTTGACAGCCCCGCGCGTATGAGTGATACGATTACGCCACGAAAACAAAAAACACCTTGAAAGCACAGCGATGGAGGTATACGAAATGAGCTTATTGATGAGAAAGCCAATTGAAATGACAGCAAATTCAATCCTGGTCCCATGGGAAAGCTGGTGGTTCCTGGAAGAAAAGAGTTTCCAGGAAAGATGTGGAAAATCACACAGCGAATACAGCAAAAAGAAATTGAGAAGCAACTTTAATCAGTTTGCTGATTCGGACGGATTCAAGCAGCTGAAAGACTATGACCTTGGCGGAGCAGTTGGAGAGCCAAAAAATTCCTGGGAAGAACATAGATGGACTTCCTGGAGCTGTAAGGACATGAAGGAAATGCTTGATGAAGTTGGCCTTCCTTGGAAGGATGGCGGCAGTGTAAATTACATTTCAGTTTAAGGTGAAAGAGAGAAGAATATAAGATGGCAAGATATAGAGAGTTCAGAAAGATTGACAGTGACATGGTAAGAAGCATGTGCATCAGAGAAAGCTATTACACCATAGGAGATGTGGATGCGTACACGCATCTGCTGGTTGACCTTTGCGACTACAAGAAAGAAATCACGATGGATGACTTGGAGGAGATTACGGAAGACATCCTGCAGCACTCAGATGTTAATAGCTTCTGCGGTCAGTACGGATGCTCAGAAGAAGAGCTGTTCGATAGCACATTATGGAAAGTGATTAACGACTGCTGCAAGACATTCGTTGAAAGAATTTGATAAGGAGATATGTACGATGAGTAGACCGGAGTTTCTCAATACCGTAACGATTGGACAAACCAGACAGAAATACAGAGATAACGTGAAAGCCCTGGATAACATTCTTGAACTGGTACTGAGCGGGAGTCTTGAAGAGGCCAAGGAGATTGCTGGCGAATGGGTTATTAATCGAACTATAACAGAAATAATTATCCAGCAGGAGTACATCCGTGAGCGAGAGAAAGCCAACTGGGGGTGGGACAGAGGAGATGTGGATTTCAGCAAGCAAAAAAACTGCATATTAAATTGTAACGAAACTGCTTGACTGCCAGCGAAACAGCCTGCTACGATTACGATACGATAAATCATAACCAGTGATTATCGGAGTAAGCGAAAGGAGGACAGTCCGATGGGGAAACATAAGAAAAAGCCCAAAAAGGACAAAGAAAAAGAACTGCTTGAAAAGCAGTTACTTAGAACACAGATTGTGGAAAGCGTCTCCAATACAATTTTCACAACTGTATCAATTGCGATAGCGATTGCAACAGCGATTGTTGCGATTTCTAAGTAATTGTTCCAAACAGTTCAAACGGTTCGGGTAGCTTGGGAGCGACCTCTCCCTCGCTACCTGGATTGTACCATAAAGGAGGATAATTGTAAATGAATAAATCAGAGTTGAAAAAGGAAATTCAGAAGTCAAGAATTAGAACATTGCAAAAAGTTCAGTATTCAGCATTTTTTCTCGTGCTGGTCGAGGTTGTTATCTGGGCAGCAACAAAAATGAGTCCGAAGCTCCTGGTTGCAATTCTTTTGACTTGCGCAGTACAAGTAGTAGTTGGACTCATGATGCTGACGGAACTTGCCGTGCATAAAAAGGATACAGATTGAAAATGATTACAGTCACTGATGTGGCTGTAATTTTATGCCCGAAATCCGGGAGGAAGGAGTAAACAATGGGAAGATTGAAACATTACAGAAACTGTGAAGTTGTAATAGCTCCAGAAGAAGAGCCACTGAAGTATGCTGTTGGCTGCGAAGATGAAATGGTTCACCAGGAACTCAAGTGCTGTAACGCTCACAATGAAATTGGAAAACAGAATAACGGGAAAAGATTTCTGACAGATAGAGAAATTAAATCCCTGGTGGAACAGTTCGTGAAAGATGATGATATCATTGCACAGACGTATGATGAAATCGCAAAGAGAAGAAAGGACAAAGATTTCAAGTACAGCCTTGTAAAACAGGGCGTATCAATGACAATCGTTTCAAGATTCTGCGAAATGGGAATCGCCAGACCAAGTGCTATGAAACTTGCAATGGGGGTTGTAAATATCCTGTATGATCTGTATGTAGCAGACTGCCAGACAAAAACCGAGAAAAAGGAATCTAAGGTCATTGAGGAAATAGTTGAAGCAGTACCGTCGGTATCAGAAGCGATAGAAGAGACGCAGGAAGAACCCGCACCGGCAGTGAAACTTGAAAAAGAACCAGACGAAACGTCCGAGAAAGCCTCAGATTCACAAGAAAGCAATGAAGCGGAAGAATCTACCTCAGGAAGCTCAGAAAAGCAGCATGCGGATTTCAGAAGGATTGTCGTGTCTCCTAAGAGCCTTGGCCTTGAGGATGCGGTCATCGAAGCAGGCAAGATTAAAAGCCTCATGGAGATGATGGACAACTATTACTATGATTACCTGTCGGCAGATGCCAGTGAGAAGATGCAGTCTTTCTATTGTGTGTTTGATATTTTGAAAAAGAGATACGATGAATTTGAAGATGGTTTACAGCACATTATCTACGGATAAAGCGTGGCTGTAATTTTTTTATCCACAATTGTAAATATATTGCTTGACATAGTACGCAGATGTAGATTACGATTACGTCACGATAAACAATTACAAATCGCAAGGAGGAACAGATCAGATGATGTATTCAGAATTTTTGAAAGGAACCGGAGCACCGGAAAATTCAAAGGTATACGAGCAGTTCTTGAAGATTGAGCAGATTTACATGGATTGCAATCACATGTCAAAAGAAGAAGCATATCGCCTGTGGAAAAGCACATACGGCAAGGAAGCTAGATTGGCAAAGAAGGAAAGAAAAGAAAGAATCCACCGTCTTGCAATGCCGGAAGAACAGTACCAGAAGCTTCCAGAGCCAGACCAAATCAGAATAGGAAATGAGTTACATAAACTGTTCTGGAATGCTTATTACAACCGGGATAATTCTGCTTGCAATATAAGCAACGACAACAGATGTTATATTGACCGGTTTGGAATTGTCTGGTTTGTAAAGAAAAGAGATGTTAGATGGTTCTGCTATGACTTATTTGCATACAGCGATGGAAAAGTTATTGATGCAAATTACTGCGAACGATGAAAGGAGAAACAGACATGGAAGTAAAGAAGTTAAGCGAAGCGGAAATCAAGGAAATTTGTAGAGAGGCTATTCCTCACATCGAGGCATTGCAGAAGCTCTTGAAAGACAGAGAGATGAAGAATCTTGGAAGTCTGACATTTAGTGCTGATGGCTATGTAACATTCAGCGTTTATGACACCGGCTGGGAGCTGGCGAAAAGCGGAGAAGGAGAATACCGTTTGAAACATGAAATTGGATTGGAGGAGAAGTAAGATGGAGAGCTACAGAGAGTTAAGAGAAAGACAGCAGAAGGAGTTCAATGAATTGCCGTTAGGTTTTGCATTTTCAGACAAACAGTTCTATGAAATGATGCAGAAATGGGGTCTTGACCCGATAAAAGACCTGGACAAGATTTACAAGATTCCTTTTGGTGGATTCTTGCAGAAAAAAGACTTGAATTATTACCATGAAGTTATTGAACGTCACTATGATGAGATGGAAGCGGCTAAGAAGTCAGATACGGACGGGACAGGGTTCTTGTATCAGATGTTCTTGTATGAATTGGATAACCACGAGTACGGATACACCGGAGATCTTGAGGATACGCTGGATTGTCTGGGATTAACCTGGGAAGATCTGAAAGCGCCACCAGTAATGCTGAAAGCTCTGGATAAGGCTTCGACAGAAATCAGAGAAAGAGAGGGATGCTAAAATGAACAAATTTATAATGGCGTGTGAATGCCCGATGTGCGGAAAAGTATGCAAGAGTGATGGTGTTACGGTGGATTTAACAGTTGAGGAGAATGTAGTCTCACTGAATAATTTCAGCTGTGAATCATGGCACTGTGATGACTGTGATATTGATTTTGGAACCTGTGAAGTTGAGAACATTATTGAAGCATTTTAGAAGGAGAAGGGACAATGGCAAGAGAAGAGCTGAAGACAATCGAAGGATGGCACAAGAGCGGCTGCAACAGTTGGGATGAATATTGCAAGCCCGGAGATATGGTAGACCAGGGAGTAGCAGACTACTTCCTGGATATCTTGCCACCACGGACCATGACAAGAGATTACTTCCAGGTAGGAGAGACGCATAGTCATGCAATCAACCCGAAGACGATGAAGAACTGCGGTACATATGCAACATTCGCTGTAAGAGGAAAAGAGACCTGGGAGTATTGCGGAAACTGCTTTCCTCACATGTTTGTAGACGTTGACAAGTTCAAGAAACGGGATAGTGTGCAGGAATTTTTGCATGAGACATACAAGCTGGTGTGTGGGATTACACAGGCTCCGAGACCTCATATCTTCTGCACAGATGGTTTTGAAATGAGCGTCCAGGCTGGAGGTGGATTATATTGTGAGCCACGGGTGAATCTGGAAAGCGGAGAATATGCAGCTTGCGAAGTCGGATATCCAAGTCAGAAAGAAGAGTTGTTGATGCCGTATATTGAAGATCTGACAGAACCGACAAAGGCAGTGTACCCGTATGTGCCGGTTGAAGTGATTGAGCAAGTGATTGAGAAACACGGCGGCTGGTTTGACGCCAGGATTCCATTTGCATAAAGGAGGCGAAGAGGTATGAAGAAATTCATGAAGAGCATGAAGAAATTCTTTAAGACGATGAAGAAGCTGGCAAAGTAGAGGTGCAGGAGTATGAACAAAGCAAAAAACATGACAACCGGGGCAGGATATCTGCTCCGGAGAGAAGATTACAAGAGAGTTAAGAAAATGGACCGACAGCAATTTGAATCGTTCTGCCAGAATCTTTACATGGCGGCATATGAAGAAGGGCGGAAATCAGTCCCGGGAATTGATATCACAGAAGTTCAGGAAGCAATCAGTGAAACTCCCGGTATAGGCACAAAACGATTGCAGTTAATTATGGACAGTCTCAATAATAGATTTGCGGAGGTAAAATAGTATGTATTATGATTATCCAGAAGATGAATTTTACTCAGACGGTGAGTATCAAGAACAAATAGATATACTGAAAACGGCTGTCAGAAATTCTGTCAAATCAGAGATTCTTGAAGAAATGAACAGACTGAGAGCAGAAAACGAAAAGCTTCAAGGCATCAAAGAACATTTCGAAGAAATAGAAAGAGACTTCGAGATAAAGAAAGCCGAATGCGACGGGATTGTTCAAAATGCAGAATTTACTGCCAGAACTGCGAGGCTTGTAAAACTGATGAAAGACCACAAAGTTGTAAAGTGGAAGAGTAGTCGGGAACTGGTATATGGGCCAAAATGTCAGAGATGTGACAAGAACAGACAAGTAGAAGTGACCTTACCATCAGGGAGAACTGTAAAAGATACGTGCAAATGTGCGACCAAAGGTAAATGGTTTTATTATCCTAAAATGTATATTCTTAATAGCTTCAGTGACAGGTATGGTCGTGGAACGATAGATGCCTACTACAAAGAGAGCAAAAGCAACGATGATGATGCACACTATGAACTATATTCACACGTCCTGCGTGACGATTTAACGAGAGACGAAAAAGAAACAGCTATAAAAGAACTTGACCGAAACGTTCTTAAAATCCTGTTCAACAGTGAAGAAGAGTGTCAAGCAGTATGCGACCGACTCAACAAGGGCCTTGGAAATTTTATGTATACTGATGAAGGTAAAGACATCAGAGAAATTATAAAAGGAGAAAAGCCGGATGAAAGTTAAGATTATCAGTAGTTTTGGTGAAAATGTATTTGAGATTCCAGAAGAAAAGGTATGGGCCGTATTACAAGAAGCAGCTAAACAGGCTAAAACAAATACCAGCGAACAGCCCTCTGCATCACAAGAACATCCAGTATCCCAGAAAGAAGAGTTAGAACCAGAATCTGAAAAGTCACGCAAAACTCTGGAATACTACATTGAGAAGCAGCGGCAAAACCGGGTTGACAATTTGTTCGGTTCTGCATGGAGGGAAAAGATACCGGATGTTGAAGCTCAAACTACTGAACCGAGTAGGCCAGTCGAAGAAAAAGAGTACAGCGGCTTCTTGCTTATCAAATGTGATAAATGTGGAAAGGTCAAAGCTTTCTGTTCCAAAGGAAAGATGACTTCCTACAACTGTGATTGCGGCCATGAAACACACCTGAATAATTTGCGTCCATTATATCTCCGATGCAAGTGTGGCTCTGAGTTCAAATATAAGACAAACTTTCAGACATCGGAATTTACCCATAACTGCCTATCCTGCGGAAAACCTGTAAATCTTAGATTGAACAGCCGCAAGACAGCCTATGTCACAATCCGGGGGGGGTATTGATCGTGACAATGCAGTATGTCGGCGAAAATACGGTGCATCATTGTATGTGTAAAGGAGAATAAGAAATGATTATGAATCTCATGGATTTAAAGTAACCGCAAAAGAACTTCCGAAATCATGCACAGACTGTCCGTTCTGGGTGGCGGATGATCTAATTGAATTTGGTCTTTGCTTCATCACCGGTCACGTAATCCGGGTGGATGAAAAGAACGATAATGAAAGAATGGATGATTGCCCAGTTACAGATGACAAAAGTATGATTTAGCTGCGTTACTGTATCAACCGGGGATGCGATGTTTATAAAATAATTGGTAACTGTTCAAGTACATTACACTGCATGTCCTATGCAGGTAATGTACTTTTTATTTCCGATTCCCGGATAAAACCGAAAATTCATAGACAACCCGTATCATAAAGTGTTATAATGGAGCGGTATGATGCCATAGAGATAACATGGTATCAGGATATTATTTCATATACTACAAAAAGGAAAGGATTATATATGGACGTAGACAGGGAACAGCTTCAGAAACTCAGAGAACAGATTGGCAGAAAGGCACATCTGACATCCATGCTTGACAATCTGTATGTTCAGGAAAAAGAGCAGAAGGAAAAGGTTGAAGAACTGCGACAGGAGAAGGAAGATGAGCAGAAGGATGTAGACCGGCTGGAAGACAGAGGTCTGACAGCTCTTTTTTACAGTCTCATCGGAAAAATCGACGAGAAGATGACAAAGGAACAGAAGGAAGCTTATGCAGCCTCCGTGAAGTACGAAGCCGCGAATCAGGAATTAAAGGCCATTCAGTATCATATCCATACATATGTCAAGGAACTGGATTATCTGAAGGGATGCGAAGCAACCTACAATAAATTGTTGAAGGCAAGAGAGGACGAGATTCGTCTCAGGAATTCAGACAAAGCGGACAGATTACTCCATCTCGATGAACAGATATCTGCCTGCAGCAGCCGTATCAAAGAACTTCAGGAAGCTATTTCAGCAGGACAGAAAGCCGCTTTTACAACAGATTGTGTACTTAGCAAGCTTGATAATGCAGAAGCATGGGGCACATGGGATATCCTCGGCGGCGGTTTACTCAGCACAGCAGCCAAACACGGCAACCTGGACGATGCCCAGAGCTATATTACCGAACTCCAGATGGATCTCAGACACTTCAACACAGAATTGACTGATATCTCCGTTCAGACGGATGTTCATGTCAACACAGATGATTTCCTGCGTTTTGCAGATTACTTTTTTGATGGCATCTTTGCAGATCTGGCTGTTCAAAAGCGTATCAAGCAATCTAAAGAACAGGTTCAAGGAATTAAAACCGAGATTGAATCCGTTCTCGAGGAACTGGAACGCATGCTGGATGAGGAACAGCACCTGAAAGAGACACTTCAATCAGAGATTGAAGACGTCCTTGTAGAATAAATATCCTGCACATAAATGATTTGACAAAACAGGACTCATCTTTTATAATTTGATAAGGTGTGTCCTGTTTCTTTTTCAGAGGCAGAATACAGAAATTGTCATTAAATTTTATAAAATAAAGGATAAGGTGAATAACATGAGTTTAATGGAAGATTGGGAAGTACTTGCAAACCAGTACAATACAGATCAGGCAACAGCACAGAAGTTCTGGACAGATTACTATATGCAGGAGAAGGCTGTCTATGAAAAGATGCTGACAGAACCTGTAGAAGTTGAGAAGGGCACTGTTGCAGAGCTGGCTGAGAAATACGGTATGGATGTTGTCCGTTTCGGCGGTTTCCTTGATGGTATCAATGAAAGCTTAAAGACACCAAACCCTGTTGATACCATCGTTGCTGAATCAGAAGTGACTGTTGATATCGACCTTGAGAAACTGTACTACAACATGGTAGCTGCAAAGGCTGATTGGCTTTACAACCTGCCTCAATGGGATGCACTTCTGACAGAAGAACGCAGAAAAGAGCTCTACAAAGCCCAGAAGAAATCTATGACTGTTGTTAAAGGCAAGAAGATCGGACGTAATGATCCATGCCCATGCGGAAGCGGCAAGAAGTACAAACAGTGCTGTGGACGTTAATCACTGCTTAAGTCTGAACAGAGGTTTTTATGAGTATCTTAAATGTTGAACATTTATCCCACGGATTCGGAGACAGAGCCATCTTTCAGGATGTCTCTTTCCGGATGCTGGCGGGAGAACATATTGGACTTATCGGCGCCAACGGTGAAGGTAAGTCCACTTTTATGAGTATTATTACAGGCAAACTGATGCCTGACGAAGGCAAAATCGAATGGGCCAAAAACGTCCGTGTCGGTTATCTTGACCAGCATACCGTGCTTGAGAAAGGCATGACTGTACGTGAAGTACTGACATCCGCTTTTGACTTTCTCTTTGAAATGGAAGAGAAGATGAATCACATCTGTGACAACATGGGCGAGATGTCCCCGGATGAGATGGATACAGCCATGGAGGAACTCGGCACCATTCAGGATCTTCTCATGATGCACGATTTTTACATGATCGACAGCAAGGTGGATGAAGTAGCCAGGGCCCTTGGTCTGACAGACATTGGCCTTGACAGGGATGTCACTGATCTAAGCGGCGGCCAGCGTACCAAAGTCCTGCTGGCCAAGCTTCTCCTTGAAAAACCGGACATCCTGCTTTTGGATGAGCCTACCAACTATCTGGATGTCGTCCATATTGAATGGCTGAAACGTTACCTGAATGACTATGAGAATGCTTTCATTCTTATTTCCCACGATATTCCATTTCTGAACTCCGTGGTCAATTTGATTTATCATATGGAGAATCAGCGTCTGGATCGTTATGTGGGAAATTACGACCAGTTCCAGGAAGTCTATGCCATGAAGAAAGCACAGCTGGAAGCAGCTTACAACAAGCAGCAGAAGGAAATCGCCCAGCTGAAAGATTTCGTAGCCAGAAATAAAGCACGCGTTGCTACCCGCAATATGGCGATGTCCAGACAGAAGAAACTTGACAAAATGGATGTGATCGAACTTGCCTCCGAGAAGCCAAAGCCTGAATTCAATTTTAAGCTTTCCCGCACACCAAGCCGTTACATTTTCCAGACAAAGGATCTGGTCATCGGCTATAATGAGCCACTATCTACACCATTGAATCTTGAAATGGAACGCGGGCAGAAGATCGTCCTTACCGGTGCCAACGGTATCGGCAAGACAACGCTGCTTAAAAGTATTCTCGGCCTGATTCCTTCCATCAGCGGCACGGTAGAACAGGGAGATTATCTGAACATTGGTTATTTTGAGCAGGAGATGACCGGTGACGGCACAAAAACCTGCATTGAAACACTCTGGGATGAATTTCCATCCTTCAGTCAGTATGAAGTACGGTCAGCACTGGCCAAATGCGGTCTGACAACCAAGCACATCGAAAGCCAGGTGCGTGTCTTAAGCGGCGGCGAGCAGGCAAAGGTCCGTCTCTGCAAGCTGATCAACAGAGAGACCAATGTTCTTCTCCTTGATGAGCCTACCAACCATCTGGATACAGATGCCAAAGATGAGTTGAAACGTGCATTGATAGATTATAACGGCAGCATCCTGATGGTCTGCCACGAACCGGACTTTTATGACGGTCTCGCTACAGATGTCTGGGATTGCACCCGTTGGACAACTAAAATATTCTAAAAATACGACATTTTAATCCTTTTGTAGCTTCTTTTTGAACATTTGCCTTTTTGTGAATCTGTACTTTCAGCTCATTTTCTTTTATAGTACTAATTGCTAGCAGACATGCTAAAGTATACAGAAAATAAATGGGCTGGAGGTCCGGTATGAGTCTTATAGAGATACTTATCATTTCCATCGGATTGTCTTTAGATGTCTACGCTGTTGTTGTGTGTCAGGGAGCCGTTCTTTTAAAGATTGAAAAGACAAAGCTTCTGAAAATGAGTCTGTTTTTTTGTGCCTGGCAGGTGGTTGCCGTTGCCATCGGTCATGCGGTCACATTAATTCCTTATCTGGCAGACATCGCCAAAAATGTCAGCTATGTAGGTGAATTTATTTCAGTCATCATTTTTACGGTTATTGGCGTATACATGTTATACAAAGCCTGGAAAAATGAAGGCATTCTCGAACGACTGAGCGATGTTAATTACAAACATCTCTGTGTTGTTGCATTCTTCACCAGTCTTGACGCACTTTTTGCCGGTATGGGATTTGGCCTCTTAAAGGCGAGGTTCTATATTGTAGCTCTGAGTATACTGATCATTACAGCCGTTATGGTTATACTCGGGCTGTACACCGGCATGCGGCTTGGATATGAGCAAAAGACAAAGGCATACGGCATTGGCGGTATTTTGCTGTTGATTTCTGCCATAGATGTCGTATTAAAATATTTAGCATAAATCAGGAGGATTGAAATATGAATACAACATTAGACAAAATTTCACATAAAGCGCAGCGTGCAGCTGCCAGTGTTATCATCGACAAAGTCCTTGCGATGGTAGACAAAGACAGAGAAAAAGGATTTCTTGAATTAGTAGACTGGGCAGAACAGTTCTGGGGCAATGGATTTTCCAAAGAAGATTACGATAAGGTTAGAACAGCTATCAAAGATCCTGATAACAGATGGATTAAATTCATCAATCGCGTATTGGATGAAACAGATCCTCATGTTGCCAAAATGGCTGCATTGAATCTTGGTTTTGAAGCTTTCTTCCGCGGCACAAAGATGATCCGTAAGAACCGTGAAATCTACCACTGCAATATTCCGTGGCTGATTCTCTTTGACCCGACATCCGCCTGCAATATGCATTGTCAGGGATGCTGGTCCGGTACATACGGTCACAAGGCTAATCTGAGCTTCG
The DNA here is from genome assembly GCF_902381825.1 of Pseudocoprococcus catus. Lineage (GTDB taxonomy): Bacteria > Bacillota > Clostridia > Lachnospirales > Lachnospiraceae > Coprococcus_A > Coprococcus_A intestinihominis. The sequence goes on along the minus strand of NZ_LR698973.1, from coordinate 2,001,343 downwards.
ATGATATGGATAAGATCATCACAGAAGGCAAAGAACTTGGCGTTTATCTGTATATGATGACAGGCGGTGAACCGCTTGTACGTAAGGCCGACATTCTTCGTCTTGCAGAGAAGCATAACGATGTTGAGCTTTCAATCTACACAAACTCTACATTGATCGATGAAGATTTCTGTAAGGAAGTGGTTCGTCTCGGCAATATTACTTTCCAGCTTTCCATCGAAGGTACACCTGAGACAAATGATGCCCGCCGTGGTGACGGTCATTATGCAGCTGTCATGAAAGCCATGGATCTGCTGAAGAAATACGGTATCATTTTCGGTACATCCATCTGCTACACACGTGCCAATATTGAGGCAGTTACAAGTGATGAATTCTTAAGAATGATCTCCGAAAAAGGAGCACGTTTTGGATTCTATTTCCACTACATGCCAGTGGGCAACAATGCAGTTCTTGACCTGATGCCTACAATGGAACAGCGTGAATACATGATTAAACGTATCCGTGAGATCCGTTCTCCACAGTGTGATATCGGATTTTTCCCAATGGATTTCCAGAATGACGGCGAATATGTCGGCGGATGTATTGCAGGCGGACGTAACTACTTCCACATTAACTCTGCAGGTGATGCAGAACCTTGTGTATTCATCCACTTCTCCAATACAAACATTCATGAGAACTCCATTCTTGAGATTCTCCAGAGCCCATTGTTTATGGCTTATCATAACGGTCAGCCATTCAACAACAACCATCTGCGTCCATGCCCGATGCTTGAGAATCCGGAATTCCTTCAGAAGATGGTTCATGAAACAGGTGCTCACCAGACAAATATGGAATCTCCTGAAACCGTTGAACATCTCTGCAGTAAATGCAAGAATTACGCTGAAGAATGGAAGGGTCATGCCGATAAGATCTGGGCTGAAGAAACCCACAAAACACCACAGTACACAAATTACAAAAAATAATTACTCTTTAGAGGGGACTGCCGAGGCAGTTCCCTTTTTATCGTCTGCAATTCATCTGTTTCAAACATCACATATTAATTTGCATGTTAATATTCTGAAATCAATGATTGCTATTACTAGAATATGTAAATTATATTTGCATTTTTTTCTTTTTGTGTTATACTTTCTAATATTGTTGCAATTGAGCATGCAGCCTGGAGGGAAATTTTGAATGGAAAGAAAAAAGATGACCAAGGCGCTGATCGGCGAAAGTCTGAAAGTACTTATGCGCAATCATCCCTTTGAGAAAATCACAATCAAGATGATCACAGACGAAGCCGGCGTCATCAGACCGACTTTTTATAATTATTTCTGCGACAAATACGAAGTCGTTGAATGGATTTTTAATGAATATATTATAGAAAAAGTTCGCGCAATGTTTGAGCAGAAGATGTATACAGAAGGTTTAAAACTGTTATTTGTATGTATGAAGAACGATTGTGCTTTTTACAGGAAAGCCTTTGAGATTACAGGTCAGAATGCCTTCACGGACATTATCAGGAATTCTCTGCATAATCTTTTCCTGTCAGAGATGAGCGAAATCTATATAGAGAACCAGACGAACAATCCTTTAGTGACGGCTGAACTTGTTGCTGCTTTTTATGCCAACTCATTATCCAACCTTCTTCAGATGTGGATTCAAAGCAATAATCAACAATGTACCGCCGAGAATATGGTAGAAGCCTATGCCTATCTCCTGAGTCACAGAATACAGGATTTTATTGATCCAACAGAAAACCCTGCTGAAAATTAGTTTTTCAGCAGGGTTTTCTTATGCTGCAGAATCCAGAACTTTTTCCGTCTATCGTGTATGGATAATATAGGAATATTTGGACAGCAGTGCTGTTGCTTTCTCCACGGCATCCTGTTCATAGAATTCTATACGCAAAACACCTTCCTGGAATTCCCGGTTATGGAGAATGCCGATGTTTTTAATACTGATACGATTGGAAGCCAGTATAGTTGCAATCGTTGCGATCGCACCAGATTCATCGATCAGATCCACATATATCTCATAGGCCGGCTCAATACTGCCTTTCATCTTCATCGGCATACTGTCGCGGTAATCCTTGGCCTCTTCAAAGAAACAATGCAGTTTGTCGCCCAGATTCTCTCTGATAGCCTCTGATATATCTTCCAATGAAGCCTTATAGGCATCAATCACCTTCAAAAGCTGCCCCTGGTTCTCAAGACAAATGGATTCCCACATATCCGGGGACGATGAGGCGATACGGGTGATATCCTTGAAACCGCCTGCTGCCAGCTGACGCATCAGCCCCTCCCTGCTATCAGATGTCCGGACAAGATTCACCAGTGTGTAGGCAATAACATGGGGAAGATGACTGATCGCAGCCGTTGCATAATCATGCTCCTCACAATTCAGTACGATTGGAACTGCACCTGTATCTGTTACAAGCTGACGCATTTCCGCCACCTTGTCAGGATTGGAAAGGGCAGTAGGTGTTATAATATAGTAAGCATTCTCTAGCAGCCGGTCTGTTGCACTTGTATAGCCTGTCTTCTCTGATCCGGCCATGGGATGCCCGCCGATAAAACGCGCCTCCATTCCCAGTTCTCTGACCGCCTCATGAATTGTGGATTTAACGCTGCCCACATCTGTAATCACACAGGTATCCGGCACAAGATCCTTTAACTTCTTCAGGCACTGGATATTCACAGAGACCGGCATGCACAGAAAAATAAAATCACACTCTGCAAATGACGCATCGATCACATCCGTTGCCTGATTGATCGTCCCATCAGACATCGCCTCCACAAGACTGCTTCTGGAGCGATTGTATGCAATTAATCTATATTCAGGATGTACACGACGAAGGGCCTTGGCAATGGAACCGCCAATAAGCCCGAGACCGATAAACCCGATTGTTTTGTCAGACATAATATTTCCCCTTTTGTATGATAAAATTAAGTTAAGCTTTTATCAGTCTAACACTTACCTATATAAAAGTCAATGATTTATGACTTTAAAGCAGTAAATTTTATCTGTCTAGTTCAAATATTCCAACTATCAGAAAATAATTTTCAGAATTTATTGTTAAATATCGATAAAATACTTGAAAAATCATCATCTTTTTAGTAGAATATAGACATGGGTTTTCTTCAATAGATCATGTATTCACCAGAAGTTTAACCTATGTATCAAATCGTATTGGAGGACTGGACATGAAGGTTTATAAGACACAGGATATTCGTAACGTAGCAGTTCTGGGACACGGCGGCTGCGGAAAGACAACACTTGTTGAAGCAATGGCGAATGTAACAGGTGTTACATCACGTATGGGCAAAGTGGTTGATGGCAATACTATCAGCGATTATGATAAAGAAGAGATCAAGAGAAAGTTTTCAATCAGCACATCCATCGTTCCAATTGAATGGCGATTCTGGAAGATCAATCTTCTTGATACGCCGGGTTATCTCGATTTTGTTGGTGAAGTTGAAGAAGCATTATCCGTTGCAGACGGCGCGATCATCGTTATTTCCGGTAAAGCTGGTGTAGAAGCAGGCACAGAACGTGCATGGGAATTCTGTGAGAAGTATGATATTCCGAGAGTATTCTTTATAACAGATATTGATGATGACAATGCAGATTATGCGAAGATCGTAGAAGACCTTCGTGCATTATACGGCAAGAAGATTGCTCCTTTCCATCTGCCTGTCAAGGAAGACGGAAAGTTCACCGGCTATGTGAATGTTGTTAAGATGCTGGGACGCAAATGCACAGACGACGGCAATAAGTTCGAAGACATTGCGATAGAAGATATGCATCTGTCTGATGAACTTCAGGCAGAATTAGAACCTTGCCGCGAAGCACTCCTTGAGGCGGTTGCTGAGACAAGTGAAGAATTTATGGATCGCTATTTCGAAGGCGGCGAATTCACAATTGATGAGATTATCGATGCCCTCAGACAGAATGTCAATGACGGCAATGTTGTTCCGGTTCAGTGCGGTTCCGGCCTTTACAATATCAGCATTGAGAATCTCGTGAAGACATGTGTTGAATTCCTTCCGTCACCAATCCGTGATACAGTCAAGATTTTTGGTAAAGATCCTAGAACTGACAAGGAATACAATGTGGATTATGACTCCAGACGTCCATTCTCGGCCTATGTATTTAAGACCATCGTAGATCCTTTCATCGGTCGTTACTCATTAATTAAGGTATGCTCCGGTGAATTGAAAGCGGATTCCGTGATTTATAACTATGAACGTGAAACAGAAGAGAAGATGAACCGTCTCTATGTTCTTCGAGGCAAAGAAGCCATTGAAGTACCTGAACTCAAAGCCGGCGATATCGGTGCCATCGCCAAACTGACCAACACCGAAACCGGCGATACCCTTTCACTGAAGAGCGATCCGCTTGTTTTTGATAAATTTGAACTCAGTGCCCCTTATACATACAAACGTTATGCAGCCAAGAACAAAGCCGATGTTGATAAGATTTCCCAGGCACTGCAGAAGATGATGGAAGAAGACTGTACATTGAAGACTTTTAATGACAAGGAAAACCGTCAGCTCCTGATGTACGGTATGGGTGATCAGCATCTGGATGTTGTTGTCAGCAAATTGGCAGCCAAGTACAAAGTAGAGATTACCCTCTCCAAACCGCGTGTACCATATCGCGAGACGATCCGCAAGAAAGTGGAAGTTCGTGAGAAATACAAGAAACAGTCCGGCGGTCACGGCCAATATGGTGATGTTGCTATGGAATTTGAGCCATCCGGCGATCTTGAGACCCCTTATGTATTCGCAGAACGCGTTGTCGGCGGTGCTGTACCGAAGAATTACTTCCCTGCAGTTGAGAAGGGTATTCAGGAATCTATTGGTAAAGGTCCTATGGCCGGTTATCCGGTTGTCGGTGTGAAAGCCACATTATTTGATGGTTCCTATCATCCGGTTGACTCCTCAGAAATGGCCTTCAAGACAGCTGCAAGACAGGCCTTCAAGTCTGCCTTCATGAAAGCAACACCGGTTCTTCTTGAACCAATCGCTTCATTGAGCGTTGTTGTTCCTGACAGTTACACAGGTGATATTATGGGCGATCTGAACAAACGAAGAGGCCGTGTCCTTGGTATGAACCCTGTCGGCAACGGCAAGACAGAAGTTGTTGCAGATATTCCATTATCCGAATTATACGGCTACTCCACCAATCTTCGTTCTATGACAGGCGGCAGAGGTGTTTATTCTTACATGTTTGACCGCTATGAACAGGCACCATCAGATGTTCAGGAACGTGTCATTGCAGAGAATGCCAACGAAGCAGAAGAGTAATCATTCAATTTGATATCAGACATTTTCGGAAAGGCAGTCCACATATCTGGGCTGCTTTTCTTATATGATCAAATTTTTTATTTCTTTCTATGACAACTAAATGCATTGTATGCCGGAATGGGCAGCTACTTGTAATGTTACCCAACATATGTTACAATTATTTGGATTGTTCGACTCAGACAATCAACAAAAAGGGAGGTCGTTTCTCATATGAAACCATTTGAAATACACAGTGATCACGATCCTGAAACATGGCTCCGCCTATGGGACAGCAAAATTGTAGAATTTACTTCTAAGAACAAGGGTGCCTACAGCGGTGAGCGATGCTTTTTCGGTACGCATGAGAAGAATCAACTGATGGTCTTTTTCCACAGCGATTATGATACCGTCTATCTGTCAACACGTTTTATGGGAACTATTGAACCGGATGGTACAGGCAGTAAGATCAGCGGCGTCATCGGTAAGATGAAATCCGCCATTTTCTTTCTCTGGTTTATGGTTGCAGCAATGGGTATCGGCGGCATCGTCATGTTGTCGCAGCATTTATGGCAGCAGGCAATTTTGCTCTTTGCACTGGCCATTATTGCTTTCTTCTGCGCGAAGATCACACCGAAGGACTCTATTGTACGACTGGAGAAGCTTTTGAACCTTATCTCCACACTTCCGGCTGAAACTCTTCAGCCAGAGAACACCAATCTGTCTTCCGAAGAAGCGGAGAACACAACCGGTGAAACTGAATAGTTACCATTGACTTTCAATTACATTATGATAGAATTAAAAATAGTTTAACTATTATGGGAGATTTTCCCTTTAAGGAGGAACATACAAAGCGTTATGAAGTACGATTTCGCGAAAATTGAATCAAAATGGCAGAAGAAATGGGCCGATGCTGACCTCTTTGCTGCCAAAGACAACAGTGACAAGCCGAAGTTCTACGGACTTGTAGAATTTCCTTACCCTAGTGGTGCCGGCATGCATGTCGGCCATATCAAGGCTTATTCAGGTCTTGAAGTTGTATCCCGTAAGCGTCGTATGCAGGGATATAATGTTCTTTTCCCAATCGGTTTCGATGCATTCGGCCTTCCGGCAGAGAACTACGCCATCAAGACTAATACACATCCAAGAATTGTTACCGATCAGAACATTGAACGTTTTTCCAATCAGATGAAGCGTATGGGCTTCTCCTTTGACTGGGATCGTGTTATTGATACAACCCAGGAAGACTACTACAAGTGGACACAGTGGATTTTCCTGAAGCTTTTTGAAAAAGGTCTCGCTTACCGGGACAAGACTCTGGTTAACTACTGTCCATCCTGTAAAGTTGTCCTTTCCAATGAAGACAGCCAGGGCGGCAAATGTGATATCTGCCACAGTGATGTTATCCAGAAGTCTAAGGAAGTATGGTATCTTCGTATTACGAAATATGCAGACAAACTGCTTGAAGGCTTGAACGAAGTCGATTACCCTGACAATATCAAACAGCAACAGCAGCACTGGATCGGCAAGTCCACAGGTGCATTTGTGAACTTCAAGCTGGATAATGAACAGGAGAGTCTCCGCGTTTATACAACACGCCCGGATACACTTTTCGGAGTGACATTTATGGTTATCGCACCGGAACACCCTCTGATCGACAAGTATGCTGATCAGATCAGGAATATGGATCAGATTGAAGCTTACCGTGAAGAATGCGCGAAGAAGAGCGAATTTGAACGTATCGAGATTAATAAAGACAAAACCGGGGTCAAGATTGACGGCCTTATGGCAGTTAACCCTGTCAGCGGCAAGAAAGTGCCGTTATTCATTGCAGATTATGTTATGATGGGTTATGGTACAGGTGCTATCATGGCTGTTCCTGCCCATGACCAGCGTGACTATGATTTCGCCAAGAAATTTGGTGAAGAGATCATCCCTGTTATCAAAGGCGGCGATATTGACACAGAAGCATATACCGGCGATGGTGAGATGATCAACTCTGATTTCTTAAATGGCTATACCAACAAGAAGGATTCTATTGAGAAGATGATCGAAGTCCTTGAAGAAAAGGGTATCGGCGAGAAGGGTGTTCAGTACAAGATGAAAGACTGGGCCTTCAACCGTCAAAGATACTGGGGTGAACCGATTCCGATTGTTCACTGTCCGAAATGCGGTATGGTAGGTGTACCATACGAAGAGTTACCGCTTCGTCTGCCGAAGGTAGAGCATTTCCAGCCTGGTGAAGACGGTGAATCTCCACTGGCCAAGATTGACAGTTTTGTGAACTGCAAGTGTCCGAAGTGCGGCGGGGATGCCAAACGTGAGACAGATACAATGCCTCAGTGGGCCGGTTCTTCATGGTATTTCCTGCGTTATATCGATCCTCACAACACAGAAGCACTGGCAGATCCGAATAAGCTGAAATACTGGATGCCTGTTGACTGGTACAACGGCGGTATGGAACATGTTACAAGACATATGATCTATTCCCGTTTCTGGCATCGTTTTCTGTATGATATCGGTGTTGTCAACACACCTGAACCATACGCAAAACGTTCCGCACAGGGCCTGATCCTCGGACCTGACGGTACAAAGATGAGCAAATCCAAAGGCAACGTTGTGGATCCTCTGGATGTTGCGGATAAATACGGTGCAGATACACTCCGTACTTACATCCTCTTCATGGGTGATTACGGCGCCTCTACACCTTGGAATGAGAACTCTGTCCGCGGCTGCAAGCGTTTCCTTGACCGTGTTTATCGTATCTTTGAGAAGGTTACGGACGAGAATCTCCACAGCCTTGACAATCCGCTCCACAAGGCCATCAAGAAGGTCAGCGACGACATTGAAGATATGAAGTACAACACAGCCATCGCTACACTGATGGCACTGCTGAACGATTTCGAATCTGCGACGACGGTTGGCAAAGAGCAGTATGTCACATTCCTGAAGCTGCTTTCACCATTCGCACCGCATATCACAGAGGAACTCTGGGAGATGCTTGGCGGCGAAGGTTTCCTGTCCGTTTCCGAATGGCCGGTTTATGATGAATCCAAGATGGTAGACGAAACAGTCGAAATCGGTGTTCAGGTCAACGGTAAGCCAAAGGATGCAGTTGAACTCTCATTAGATGATGATGAAGAAACAGCCGTAGCCAAAGCCATGGCACTGCCTAAGATTGCCAACATCACCGCAGGCAAGAACATTGTCAAAGTTATCTATAAACCAGGCAAGATTCTGAATCTGATCGTGAAATAAACAACCGCTAGTGTGGTTCTAATATATAGGACTTAAAATAAGCGTCTAAATTGTATTGCTTATTTTAAGTCCTATTTTCTTATCGATCGAACTATTTCAAAATCTTTCGAGCTGCACCAGCCTTTTAAAGCCACGTCGGCAGGTTCATCAGGCTCCTCAGCTTATTGAATTGCTTCATTTCCTCCTCAGACATATCTTTTTTCATTACATCAAAGATCAATTTTATTTCATCATTGGTAAACGCAAGCCCCATGGCTGTCAGATGTTTATTCGCCTCAATAATAGATGGAATCATTTCTGAAAAACTTTTCCCCTCAGACTGATTTATCAGCGCCATAAGCACTGATAATTTTCGGATATCAATTTTTCTGACGGCCGGATGACTGGCCCAATCTACTCGTGTCATACTGCTGCCTCCTTTATGTATTCTGCTGTCCATTCATATGACGGATCAGCTGGATCTGCTCTGGTGTGAGCATTGACTGCATTTTCCTGAGATAATCAGTGTCGCTGGCAGAGCAGGTATTGCCATCCCTATTCGTTGACTCACCGCTGTCTGCGCCTGACGCGGATGCCATCATAGATGCCATGGCTGAAAGATCCCCGGATCCGGAAAAATTTCTGTACATCTCATACATTTTCGCCATATTCATCATATTCAGACAACGGTCCAGCTGCTCTTTTTCCTTTGCCCCGCAATACTTTCTCAAATCCCGGATAACTTCTTCCGGCGGAATTGCGCGGTTGTTCACACCGCAGGCACTGACACCTCCCTGATCTAAATACTGCATCATATGCCGCAGTTCTATGGATTTTGCCATAACCGCCATCATTCTCCCAATGGATGGATTGACATAGGCCATTGCCGCTTTCAATATCTGGGCTGTTGAATCATAGGCAGCTGTATCTGCTTCTGTCAAAGGAATTTTTTCTGTATCTATCACAGACCACTCCCAGGCAAATGAATTCTTTATATTCTATGATCACTTCATCTGAAATATGCCTGCTGTACAGATATGTCTGACATGAAACCCTTCCCAATCATATATTGTATTAGAACAGAAAAAGGAGTATGATATCAGATGGACAAACAAAAATCCGTATCCGGGTATCCTTTTCACAATGAGGAAACGTCTATGCATCCGCATTCCAAAATTATCCGACAGGACAGCGAAACTTTCATTGTTGAAGATGAGAACACGATTTACGAAATAGATAAACACTGCGCCGCCAGGCACGGATATCTGCCGCAGCAAAGGAACTGAGGCATATTTCCACACCTGCATAAAAGATCATTGGTTATACAAAAGAGGCCCCAAAAGGGCCCCTTGAAACAGGTCATCCGGCTTTAATTTTTAGTTATTGCAGCAGCAGCAGAGAAGAATCAGAATCCAGATCCAGTTATTATTGCCGCATCCGCAGCTGTCATTACCGCAGCCTCCGCAGCCACAGCCATTGCTGCCGTTGCAGCAGCAAAGAAGAATCAGGATCCAGATCCAGTTATTGCCGCCTCCGCAGCCATTTCCGTTATTATTTGTTAACCCGTTGCAGCCGCAGTCATTGCAGCATCCTGTTGCAGCTAAATCACTCATGATTTTAGCCTCCACATCCATGTTTGATATATCTTATGGGGCAAAGATTGTCCCCGTTCCTAAGGAGTACATAAAATGTTTGAAATAACCCGTTTAAAAATGATTGATATCATCCATCAGTGCATGGATGAACAGATCCGTCCCGGTGATACCGTCTGCGACTGCACCATGGGCAACGGACATGATACCGCGTATATGTGCCGTCTTACCGGAGATACAGGCACTGTTTACAGCTTCGACATTCAGCCGGAAGCACTTTCACGAACAGAGGCGCTTCTGACAGAAGAACACCTGCTGACTCCGGCCCGCCTGATCCTTGATTCCCACAGCCATTTAAAACAGTATATTGATCATCCAATCCGATTTTTTGTCTTTAATCTCGGTTACCTGCCGGATGGTGATCCCACCGTTATAACAAAGGGTACCTCGACACTGGAAGCAATTGAAGCTGCACTTTCCATAACGGAGACAGGTGGCGGCGGTGCTGTTTTATCTTATTACGGCCATCCCGGCGGTGCAGAAGAGAAAGCGGCTGTAGAAGAATTTCTCCACAATCTGCCTCCAAAATACTTTTCCGTCATGAAGATTGATTCTTTTAATCGAAAAAACACGCCTCCTGTTTTATATTTGATTAAAAAGCTGAAAGACAATAGGAAAATTTAATAGAATACTTATTTTATTTCGACATGTTTTTTATTCCTTCTGTGATAGAATAGGTTTACCGCAAAATCCATGGATGAGGTGACTTCAATCAAAGGACAACAACAGAAAGAATGAAGATGAGGGAGGAAGCGCAATGATTATTGACAGTCAAATGACAGAACTGGGCTATTCATTGAAATCATATCGTGTCAGAAATAATATTACACAGCAGGAGCTGGCAGAGCGTCTCGGCGTAAGTACCAATACAATCCATTTATGGGAAACAAAAGTATGCAAACCGTCAATGGGCTCACTGCTGATTCTATCTGATATGCTAAATGAACCACTGATAAACATCATAGAAAAGGCGAATCGTAGTTATTATTGAACAGAATTGAAAAATTTTTCACAAAGTAGGTGAATTTTCAGATTTGTTATGATAAAATAGCTCTGAAGAAATTTAGTCGCAGTATTGGAAAGACTAATACAGGGAGGGAACTGACAAATGAAGAAACCTGTACTTGTAATTATGGCAGCCGGCATGGGCAGCCGTTATGGCGGGTTGAAACAGATTGACCCCATCGATTCCGATGGACATATCATCATTGATTTTTCCATTTATGATGCTGTCCGCGCAGGCTTCGAAAAGGTGATCTTTATTATTAAACGAGAAAACGAACAGATTTTCCGTGAGACCATCGGCAAAAGAGCAGAGGGACTTATGGAAGTTGCTTATGTTTTTCAGGAACTTGAGAATATTCCTGATGGATTTACGGTGCCTGAAGGCCGCATAAAACCATGGGGAACCGGGCATGCTGTTCTCAGCTGTATCGATATCCTGGATGGCCCCTTTGCCGTTATTAACGCAGACGACTATTATGGTCCGGAAGCCTTCAAGATGATCTATGATTATCTGACAACCCATGAAGATGACAGCCGCTACAGATACACAATGGTCGGCTATCGACTTGGCAATACATTAACGGAGAACGGACATGTTTCCCGTGGTGTCTGCACCGTTGATTCAAAGAGTTATCTGACTGGCATCTGTGAGCGCACCTATATCGTTATGACACCGGATGGTGCTGCCTATTCCGAGGATGACGGACAGACACTGATTCCGATTTCACCGGATGAACGCGTATCGATGAATATGTGGGGCTTTTCTGCCAGCTTCATGGCAGAGCTTAAAAAACAGTTTTCCGATTTCCTCACCAATGAAATGCCGAAGAATCCGCTTAAGGCAGAATACTTCCTGCCATCTGTTGTAAGCAGCCTCCTTGCTGACAATAAAGCAACGGTGCAGGTTCTGCACTCCAATGACAAATGGTACGGCGTCACCTATAAAGAAGACAAAGCAACTGTTGTTGCCGCTATTGCCGCTTTAAAACAGCGCGGCATCTATCAGATGTAAATCTACATGTTTTTACTAAATCGAATGACAACAAAAGGAGAAAAAATGGTAATGAGAAAAACAAAAATCGTATGTACACTCGGTCCTGCAACAAATAATGAAGAAAAGATCAGACAGCTCATGTTAAACGGCATGGATGTTGCACGTATGAATTTTTCCCATGGTGATCATGCATCCCATCTTGCAACACTGAATATTATCAAGAAAGTCAGAGAAGAACTGAATCTTCCTGTTGCAGCCCTGCTTGACACAAAGGGTCCTGAAATCCGTGTCTGCAAGTTTAAAAATGACAGAATTGAACTGCATACAGGCGATACATTCACACTGACAACAAGAGATATTGAAGGTACACAGGATATCGTCAGCATCACCTACAAGAATCTGATCAACGACGTACAGGTTGGCGGCAGAATTCTGATCGATGATGGTCTCATTGAGTTATCTGTTATCAAGAAAACAGATACAGATATCATCTGCCGCGCATTAAACAACGGTGCTGTATCCAACAACAAAGGCGTCAATGTACCTGACTGCCATCTGACAATGCCTTATATCAGCCAGAAAGACTATGATGATATCGTTTTTGCAGTAGAAAACGATTATGATTTCATTGCAGCATCCTTCGTAAGAAACGCGCAGGACGTTCTTGATATCCGCAAGATTCTCGAGGATCATAACGGAACAGATATCAAGATCATCTCCAAGATTGAGAATATGCAGGGTGTTCAGAACATTGATGAGATTATCCGTGTATCAGATGGTATCATGGTAGCTCGTGGTGATATGGGTGTTGAAATTCCATTTGAGGATGTACCTGTACTGCAGAAGATGATCATCAAGAAAGTTTACGAAGCCGGCAAAGTTGTTATCACAGCTACACAGATGCTTGATTCCATGATGAAGAACCCTCGCCCGACGCGTGCAGAAGCCACAGACGTTGCCAATGCCATCTATGACGGTACAAGTGCCATCATGCTTTCCGGCGAAACAGCTGCAGGTCTTTATCCGATCGAAGCCGTTCAGACAATGGTGAAGATTGCTGAAAGTACAGAAGCTTCCATCAACTACCGCAAGCGTTTTAAAGAGAGAACAACACTTGTAAACCCTGATATCACAAATGCCATTTCCCATGCCTGCTGTACAACAGCAATGGATTTGAATGCATCTGCCATCCTCAGTGTTACGAAATCCGGCTTCACCGCACGCATGGTTTCCAAGTATCGTCCGGAATGTGCTGTTGTTGCTTGTGTCATGAATAAAAAGGCTTATCGTCAGCTGAACCTTTCCTGGGGTGTAACACCGATCATGATGTGCCAGCTTGAGAAGAACACAGATCAACTCTTTGACCTGGCCGTTGATACTGCTGAGAAAACTGGCATTGTTCAGCAGGGTGAAGTTGTTGTTATCACAGCCGGTGTACCTCTTGGTGTTTCCGGTACAACAAACCTTATCAAAGTCCATGTTGTCGGCCATGTCCTGATGAAGGGCAAGAGCATCAACGACAAGGTTGTTTCTGGCAATCTCTGTGTATGCAAGACAGCCAGCGAACTGCTCCATAACTACAAACCGGGTGATATCATTGTTATTGAAGAAACCAATAATGAGATGATGCCGCAACTTCGTACAGCATCTGCCCTCATTGTTGAAAAAGGCGGTCTTTCATCCCATGCAGCAGTCGTAGGCATGAGCCTTGATATTCCAGTTCTTCTTGAAGCTAAGAATGCAACAGAAATCTTGAAACAGGGCGCTTTCGTAACTGTGGACAGTAAGAAAGGCATTGTTTACGCAAACAAATAACAGACGGTTTTGATCCTCTGTAGCTGCTGCAGATCCGTCACATAACCATACAGACAAAAAATAATCCTGCAATCGGCCTTGGTGCTGCCTGCAGGATTATTTTTTGTCTACTTTTTCAGCTTTATGAATATGATAAATAAACGGTTCTTTCTATCTAAAAGGGGTTCATATTGAATATCGTTCGACAGCGTACAGGCACCGATTTCGCATATAAACAAAATCTCTATGGTTCCGGTATTGGCATTGCTGTTTTAGACAGCGGTATCTATCCCCATCCGGATTTTATGAATCATGGCAGCCGCATTACGGCATTCCGTGATTTTGTCAACCATCGCCAGACACCTTATGATGACAATGGACACGGTACGCATATTGCCGGAATTATCGCTGGCAGCGGCTATTTATCTGAAGGGAAATATATGGGCATGGCTCCCAGGGCCCATCTGATCATCCTGAAAATTCTGGATAGTAAAGGAAACGGCACCGCCGAAACCGTCTGTCGTGCCATTGAATGGACCGTCAGAAACCGTTCCCGTTTTCACATTCACATCCTGAATATCTCCATTGGTGCCAAAGCCGGAGAGGAGACAACAGAGAGCCGAATGCTCATAGATGCCGCCGAATATGCCTGGGACAGAGGACTGACTGTCGTTGCGGCAGCCGGCAATAACGGTCCGGCCTCCGGAAGTGTCACATCCCCCGGAACAAGCAAAAAGATTATTACCGTCGGTGCCGCGCATGAAATTACGGTCCCGGAACACCCCTCAAGCAGCTGTCTCTTTTCCGGAAGGGGACCAACGCGTACCTGCATCTGTAAACCTGAAATTCTCGCTCCCGGTTTCAGGATCTGCTCCTGCGGTCATCTGCCTGCTCATCCTTATGCCATCCGCAGCGGCACTTCCATGGCCTCCCCGGTTGTCAGCGGTGGAATCGCTCTGATACTTAATAAATATCCGGATTTAACAAATAAAGAAGTCAAGCGCTGTCTTTTAAAAAGCGCCCGACCTCTGAATTACCCCAAATCCTATCAGGGCTGGGGATTCTTTCACATCCCGGAATGCCTGGACGGCAGGTGCGGCAGTCATTAATCCAGGCTGTCATCGTCGCCCTCCAGCTCTTCCCATAATTCCATTAATGTCAGCTGTTCTTCATCCAATGCTTCTTTTTCTTTGTTGATCTCCATAAGACGGCTGACATTGGTATAAACATCTTCCTGAACAAGGAGTTCATCCAGTTCCTTTAATCTGGCATCAATGGCATCGATCCGCTCCATTGTTTTCTTCAGCTGGTTCTTACGTTTTCTTTCCTTTGCCTGCAGTTCTTTCTGCTGTTTATAGTCCATTTTGGCTGCACTGACAGTCTCCGTAGTCACTGTCTCTGAGGCAACGGATTCACCGGAAGACTCTGTTGCAGAGGGATTCAGCTGTTTCTCAACATAATAATCATAATTGCCGTTATAATTCGCCAGACCGTTTTCCGACAATTCCAGAATTCTTGTTGCAACCTGGTTGATAAAATATCGGTCATGCGAAACAAAAAGAACTGTACCGCTGTAGGAGCGCAGTGCATTCTCAAGAATCTCTCTGGACATAATATCCAAATGGTTAGTTGGTTCATCGAGAATCAGAAGATTGGCATCAGAGAGCATCAGCTTGGCCAGAGAAACACGCCCGCGTTCACCGCCGCTCAAGTCACGGATATATTTAAATACATCGTCGCCTGTAAAAAGAAACGCCGCCAATACATTACGAATACGGGTATGGGTCATAGACGGCCATGTATCGGAAATCTCATCAAAAATCGTCTTATTCATATCCAGAACCTGATGTTCCTGATCATAATAACCAATATGGACATTACTGCCCAAATGGACAAGACCCTTATCAGCAGGAATAACCTGATTGATAATCTTCAGGATCGTTGTCTTGCCGGTGCCATTATCCCCGATCAGTGCCACCTTTTCTGAACGTTTAATATCAATATCGATATTAGAGAAAAGACGCTGCTCCCCAAAGGCTTTGCTCAGGCCTTCAATGTGAAGCACATCATTACCGCTCTGCACATCCGGTATCAGGGACAAATGCATATAGGCATTAACTTCCTGAGGCTTTTCAAGACGTTCGGTCTTCTCAAGCATCTTCTCACGACTCTCGGCACGTTTAATGGATTTCTCGCGATTAAAGGATTTCAGCTTGGCGATTACTTCCTCCTGATGTTTAATTTCCTGCTGCTGATTCATCCAGGCCTTCAATTCAGCATCCCGGATCTGTGCTTTCTTCTCCGCAAAAGCAGAGTAGTTGCCGCTGTACATTCTCGCCTTATGGTTCTCAATCTCAACAACCTTGGTAACAATACGATCCAGAAAATACCGGTCATGGGCAACAATGATCACGGCCCCCTTATAATTCTGCAAAAATGTCTCCAACCAGGCAATCGCCTTCATATCCAAATGATTCGTCGGTTCATCCAGCAGAATAATATCCGGTTTCGTCAAAAGCAGACGTCCCAGGGAAATTCGCGTTTTCTGTCCTCCCGAGAGAGAAGATACCTTCTTATTAAAATCCTCCTCAGTAAAACCCAGTCCCTTTAATACGCCGGTCACTTCACTCTGAAGGGCATATCCATTTTCCTGCTCAAAGGCATGATTCAGGCGATCATAGGCTGCATACATCTCTGGCAGTTTATCCTCATCTGCATGCTTCATATCCAATTCAAGCTGACGGAGCTTGTCATAAATCCGCACAACATTCTCACGGACCTTCATCATTTCCTCATAAATTGTTGCCTCTGAATGGATATCCTGATGCTGGGCCAGGTAACCAATGGTCTTACCTCTGCTGATAATCACCTCACCGGAATCCGGTGTCAGTTCGCCCATAATAATCTTCAGCAACGTGGATTTGCCGGCACCATTAATGCCGACAATGGCTGTTTTCTCATGTTCTTCTATATGGAATGAAATCTTGTCAAGAATAACCTCTGTTCCAAAGGCCAGACTAATCTGCTGGCAAGATAGTATCATATGAAACTCCTCCTGTTTTTAAACTTTACTTTTCATTATAACGTTTCATGGAAATTGTTTCAAGCTTTGAATTAAACAATACGGAATACGTTTATTACATTTATTCATACGTTTATAATAAAACATTGATTGACAATAAAATATCATTCCGTTATAATAAATATGTATAGCATCGACTATTGTGAATTTATTATCAGATTTTTTGTACATATCTCTATCTGTATAAATGGTTAGAATGAAGATACGTATACGAAATATAGAAAACAGGAGTGATTGAAATGTCAGAAAGAGGTATATCATCAGCAGTAATCCGTAGATTACCACGATATTACAGATATTTGGGCGAATTACTAGAGAATAATGTTGTTAGAATTTCGTCAAAGGAATTAAGTATCCGAATGAAAGTGACGGCTTCACAGATCCGCCAGGATCTTAACAATTTCGGTGGATTCGGGCAGCAGGGCTACGGTTATAACGTCGAATATCTCTTCGAAGAAATCGGGAAGATTCTCGGATTGAACACAATCCAGAATATGATCATTATCGGTGCCGGCAATCTTGGTCAGGCATTAGCTAACTATGACTTTGACCGTATCGGTTTTAAGGTTATCGGTATTTTTGATGCCAACCCACGTCTTGAAGGTCTCGCTGTACATGGCATAGAGATCAAAATGGTGGACGAGCTGGAAGAATTTATCAAGACCCATGAGATTCACGTTGCAACGCTGACCGTTCCGAAGAAGAATGCGCGTACGCTCGCCAGCCAGCTGGAAGAATGGGGTATCCGCGCAATCTGGAACTTTGCGCCAACAGATCTGCATGTGTCAGATGACGTCTGTGTGAAGAATGTCCATCTTGACGAGAGTCTGATGACATTATCTTATAACTTCCGCAACCGCGGCAAAGAGAAATACAGCTATCATTCCTATATGGATGATTAATGAACTGGATACTGATTTTTTAGCTGAAGCGTCAATGGTTGGCTCTTCAGCTAATTTTCTGTTTAAAAGGAGATAAGCACTATGGAATATCTTGTCACAGGCAGACAGGCCAAAGCCATTGATACGTATACAATTGAACACACCGGCATTCCATCTCTTGTCCTTATGGAACGGGCTTCCCTGACCATTGCTGAAGAGACTGCACAAGTGGCTGCACAGCTGAAGCTTCCTGCCGTCCGGATCGCAGCTGTATGTGGCAGCGGCAACAATGGCGGTGACGGCATCGCTGCCGCCCGAATTCTTCACAGCAGAGGATATGATGTCACGATTTTCTTCGCAGGCCGAAGAGAAAAGATGTCACCGGATTGTCAGAAACAGTTGTCTATTGCCGAGAATTTGTCAGTCCCGATCAGCAATGACACGGACCTTGACGCATATAATATAATCATCGATGCCATCTTTGGTATCGGCCTTGACCGTCCTGTGACAGGCACTTATAAGGACTGGATCACCGCCGTCAACAGTGCATCCGAAAACGGCAGCAAAGTTATTGCTGTAGATACCCCCTCCGGTATCCATACTGACAGTGGTCAGATCATGGGAACCGCTGTCCATGCAGACAGAACCGTCACCTTCGGCTATATCAAAAAGGGACTTGTTCTTTATCCCGGTGCATCCTGTGCCGGCAAAGTCATCTGCCGGGATATCGGTTTTGATCCAGCAGCTGCAGAATACATAGGTCTGCAATACATCACCTATACCAAAGAAGATTACAAACGACTTCCAAAACGGTATGCAGACTCTCACAAAGGAACTTACGGCCATGTGCTGGTTATCGCAGGCAGCAAGAATATGGCAGGCGCTGCTTATTTTTCCGCACTTGCTGCATACAGAATGGGGGCAGGGCTTGTCACACTTTATACTCCGGAGAGTAATCGCTGTATTCTTCAGCAGCTTTTGCCTGAAGCTGTTTTGAAAACTTATCCTGATACAGCCCCTGACATTTCAGCGCTTTCCGATCAGCTGAACAATTATCAGGCCATTATACTTGGACCGGGGCTTGGTCAAAATGCTGCTTCCGAAAATATTGTCAGAACAGTAACAGCCTCGGATATCAAGATTCCTCTGATCATTGATGCTGACGGACTGAATATCCTGTCAAAAAACATGGAGTGGCTGTCAAAATCCACGGTTCCAACGGTCATTACGCCTCATATGAAGGAACTTTCACGATTAACTGGCCATAATATCCAATATCTTAAAGAAAATCTGGTACAAGTTTGTGAAACATTTACGCGTGAATATGGTGTAATATGTATTGCGAAAGATACAAGAACAATGATTATTGATAATTCCGAAACAATATATATCAATTTATCAGGCAATAATGGCATGGCAACAGGCGGAAGCGGTGATATTCTTACAGGAATCATTGCCGGGCTTTGTGCCCAGCACATGCCTTTACCCGAAGCCGCCCGTCTGGGTGTCTATCTTCATGGATGCGCGGGAGATACGGCAGCTTTCAACAAAGGATTTCATTCAATGACAGCTTCTGATGTTTTAGATGCTATCCCCGAATTATTGAAAGAGATCACTTTAGACTAAAAAGCAATGCTTAATTTGGAGGAAAATATGAAAAACACTTATCGTGCCTGCGCCGAGATTAATTTAGACGCACTGAAACATAATATCCAGGAAATTCAGGCTGTTCTCGGTGATACCAAGCTTATGTGTGTCATCAAAACAAACGCCTACGGCCATGGCTCTATTGTCCTTGCCCGCGAATTAGCTGCAATGGGTGCTTACGGTTTTGCTGTTGCAACCGTTGATGAGGGTATTGAACTGCGAAATAACGGTATTATCCAGCCAATCCTTGTTCTCGGTTTTGTTGCCAAAGAACAGTATGCAGATATGATCACCCATCATATCATGCCTGCTATTTTTACATACAGCATGGCCAAAGATTTTGATGCTGTTGCAAACGCCATGCACACAGTTGCCGATGTGCATATTAAACTGGATACAGGAATGAGCAGAATCGGCTTCAAATCCGATGCTGAGAGTATCGAAGCCACTGTTCAGGGTATTGTTATGATCAATTCTCTGCTTAAGAATATCCGTATCGACGGTATTTTCACACATTTTGCCTGTGCAGACTGCGAAGATGATCATATGACATTTAAACAACTGAAGCGTTTTGACAACGTCATCGACCGTCTTGAGAAAAACGGCGTTCATATTCCGATCAAACATTGTGCAAATAGTGCAGCCATTATCAAATACCCTGGCATGCGCATGAATATGGCCCGTGCCGGCATTATTATCTACGGTCTGTATCCTTCTGATGAAGTTGACAGAGAAGTTATCAAACTGGAACCTGTGATGCGTCTGAAGAGCCATGTCATCTATGTAAAGACCGTGGAACCAGGCACCACCGTCGGATATGGAGCTACTTATGTCTGTCAGCGTCCAACCAAAATTGCTACCGTTTCCATTGGATACGGCGATGGCTATCCAAGAGCATTATCCAATAAAGGCCGCGTTTTGATTGGCAGTCAGTCCTGGCCGATCATCGGCCGTATCTGTATGGATCAGCTGATGGTTGACGTTACAGATGCTGATTATGAGATCAAACAAGGCGATGAAGTCGTTCTTGTGGGCTCTCAAGGCAGCGAATCCATTCCTGTAGAAGAAGTTGCCGCCATCAACAATTCCTTTAATTACGAATTTGTATGCGATATCAATCGCCGTGTACCGCGTGTTTACTATCGTAACGGTGAAGTTGTCGATATCGTGAATTATCTTCGGTGATAATCAGAGATTTTCGCAGTCCTGATGAATACACTTCCGATAAACGGGAATAATAGCCTTATAGTTTATCAGGAGTGTGATATGCGTGATTATTAAAAGAGGCGATATCTATTATGCTGATCTCCGGCCGGTGATCGGTTCAGAACAGGGCGGGGTACGGCCAGTACTCATTATTCAGAATGACACCGGCAACCGTCACAGCCCGACTGTCATCTGTGCTGCCATAACATCACGGATGAATAAGGCCAAGCTGCCTACCCATGTGGAACTGGATGCTGAAAAGTACAGGCTTATCAAGAATTCCGTTGTTCTCCTTGAACAGGTGCGTACCATTGACAAGAAACGCCTGAAAGAAAAAGTCTGTCATCTGGACAATGAAATTCTCAAAAAAGTAGACCGTGCATTAAGCATCAGTCTTGAACTGGATACATAATTCCGGGGCTGTCTCTTAAAGAGACAGCTTTTTTATTTGACGAACAACTTCAAATCTGATATATTTTTATAAAACACTACAAAAAGGAGAGATTATTTTCATGGACGATGGACACCCCATTATACGGATCGTCATATTTATTATTTTATTGTTAATTGATGCAGCTTTTACCGGAACAGAAGTAGCTGTTTCCGCTGTCAATGAGTCCGTTTTGACCAAGAAGAAAGAGGAAGGCGACAGCCGTGCTGCCAGGATTCTGCGTTTTGTCGGACAGCCTGCTGCCTTTATGAGTACCATTGATCTGATCGGTGCAGCCGTGACGATTATCGCCGGCGCATTTGTTGCACGGCCTTTCTTTACGGACCTGACATTTCTCCTGATGACCCGGGCACGGTTGATGTATTGGCCTGCTGCAGTTATCAGTCACCTGCTCGTCTGTCTGATCATTATTTATTTTGTCACTGTTTTCGGCATTCTTTTTCCAAAACGTCTGGCTTTTAAGTATGCTGAGAAATGGGCTTATTCCGCCATTCGTATCGTGACACTGATCAGCACGCTCTGCAGACCTTTTGTTGCACTCATCAATGGCTCTGTCGGCCTTCTTGTCCGCCTTGCCGGCATTAATCCGAAGGATATTGAGGAGAATGTGACAGAAGAGGAGATCATCATGATGGTCAGCGAAGGACATGAGCAGGGCGTAATTGAAGCCAGTGAAGCTGAGATGATCAGCAACATTTTCAAGTTCGATGACAAGGAAGTCTCTGATATTATGACGCACAGACGTCATATCTGTGCCGTGGACTGCAGTCTTTCCCTCAGCGAAGCCGCAGAAATCATGGCCCGGGAACGCTACTCCCGTTATCCGGTTTTTGAGAATGATACAGACAATATTATCGGTATTCTCCACTTAAAGGATGTCATGCGTCTGATTGTCAGCGGTGAAACGGATGCCTCCATCAAAGAAGTTATGCGTAAGCCGGTATTTGTACCGGATACCCAGAATATCAATTCGCTTTTCCGTGAAATGCAGGCTAAAAAGATGCATATGGCTATTGTTGTGGATGAATACGGTCAGTCCTGCGGACTTGTAGCCATGGAAGATATTCTTGAAGAAATCGTCGGTAATATCCTTGATGAATACGATCCCGATGAAGACAACATCCAGATTATCGGCGGTGCCTATCTGATGAAAGGCCTGACCCCATTAGAAGATATCACCCGTACTCTTGGCATTACATTTGATGACGATTTCGAAACATTGAACGGCCTTCTGATTTCCAAGTTGGAACATATTCCGCAAAATAATGAATTTGCCAGCATTGATATCGATGGCTATACATTTAAGGTCATGAGTGTTAAAGATAACGCCATCAGCCTTGTAAAGGTTACCAAAATTACGGGTTGATTCTTGCTGAAACAAATGATAGAATAAATAGGTTGATATTATTAGTACGAGATAGGAGTGTAATTATGTCAGGACATTCGAAATTTGCGAATATTAAGCATAAAAAAGAAAAGAATGATGCTGCTAAAGGTAAGATTTTCACAATTATCGGCCGTGAATTGGCTGTAGCTGTTAAAGAGGGCGGTTCAGACCCGAACAATAACAGCAGACTGCGTGATGTTATTGCCAAGGCGAAAGCCAACAATATGCCGAACGATACAATCGAACGTGGTATCAAGAAGGCTGCAGGCGACCTTGGTTCTGTTAACTATGAGAATAATACATATGAAGGCTATGGTCCAAGCGGCGTTGCCATTATCGTAGAGACACTGACTGACAACCGCAACCGTACAGCTGCCAATGTAAGAAGTGCTTTCACAAAGGGCGGCGGTTCCATTGGTACAAGTGGCTGTGTATCTTTCATGTTTGACAAGAAAGGCCAGATCATCATTGACAAGGAAGAATGCGATATGGATGCTGATGATCTGATGATGATCGCCCTTGATGCAGGTGCTGAAGATTTCAGTGATGAAGAAGATTCTTATGAGATCATTACAGATCCTGATGATTTCAGCGCTGTACGTGATGCCCTTGAGAAAGAAGGCATTCCAATGGCTGAGGCCGAGGTAACAATGGTTCCTCAGACATGGGCTACTTTGACAAACGAAGATGATATTAAGAAAATGAACCGTATTCTTGATCTTCTTGATGAAGACGACGACGTTCAGAACGTATATCATAACTGGGACGAATAAGAAAGGCGTAAGACAATGTATCAGTTTGGTTTTATCGGCATGGGTAATATGGGATCAGCAATGCTCAAGGGATGTCTGTCTGTTTTTCCCGCCAGCACCCTTGCTTTCTCAAGAAAAGATGCTGTCAAAGGCAAAGCTTTGTCACTGGAAACCGGCGCTGTTTGGGTTGACAGCAACCGCGCATGCGCCGAACAGTCCAGATACATTATTCTTGCTGTCAAACCGCAGTTTTATGACGGTGTTTTAAAAGAGATACAGCCAGTACTTGATGACTCACGAATCATCATTTCTCTGGCGCCAAGCTATACAATTGCAGATTTGAAGCAGTCACTCGGTGCATCTGCGCGTATTATCCGTGCCATGCCAAATACGCCGGCAATGGTAGGTGAGGGCATGACAGGTCTTTCCTGGTCTGAGGATGTTTTTTCAGATACGGAACGCCAGGAATTAATGCAGTTCTTTACTTCTTTCGGAAAGACTGAAACCGTTCCTGAGAATCTTATGGATGCGGTTACCGCAGCCAGCGGAAGTTCACCGGCTTTTATCTATATGATGATTGAAGCATTAGCTGATGGTGTTGTAAAATACGGCATGCCTCGGGACAAAGCCTACACATTTGTTGCCCAGGCTGTTTTAGGCTCCGCCAAGATGGTTCTTGAAACAGGTGAGCATCCAGGTGTCCTCAAAGACAAAGTCTGCTCCCCGGGCGGAACGACCATTGCTGCTGTTGCTGCACTTGAAGCTTCCGGCTTCAGAAGCAGCTTGATCGAGGCAGTTTCTGCCGTCTGTGACCGCTGCAGAAATATGTAGTCCCATTTACATGAATTTTGAGTCAATGCACATATCCCCTCTGAATTTTGCATATACTATGCTGAATCAGGGGGGATTTTTATTCGTTCGTATTTATTTTATCATCCATGGCTTTTGGATCTGACCATGGGCATACTGCTATCAATTGTTTTATTGCTGATGACACAGGGCAGTTCTCCTTCAACATTTTTCTGCCAGTCAGATTATGACCGCTTTATCCTGGATTTCACAACAGACAGCGGATTTTTTATTTATCTTTTTCTATGCCGGTGTATTCCTTTTTATTTGCTTATTGCACTGACATTCAAAACCAGAAGAAAAATCTTCTGTCATCTGTATTTCTGGTATATCGGTTTTATTTATGGTACTGTGGGACTTTTATCAGCTTTTGAATACGGTATCACCGGCCTGATCTTGTGTATTTTCCGACTCCTGCCTCAGGTCTGTTTTTATGTCCCAGCTCTTTATGCGACCTGGCGCATGACTGCCGGTTTTACGGATCATCTGCTGCCCATTAACAAACGACTTCTCGTTATCGGTTTATTGCTCTGGACAATCGGCACGGCAGTAGAATGGGCTTTTAATCCCGTTTTACTGCAATATGGTATTCAATTACTTTTATAACAAAAAATAATTTGATTTTTTGTTCACATTTGACTATAATAATACTCATATTATTAAGAAACTAAAGAGGCGGCAAAGCAATGGAACAACAATTAGACAATTTTATACATTATCTTGAAGCGGTCAGGAAATCCTCCCGCAATACCATTTTATCATACAAGCGGGATCTTGAGAAGTTCGCGGCTTTTCTTGACGCTCAGGCTGTTGTCGATCTGACCGATGTGAATGAGACGACCATGAATGCTTATATTCTCATGATGGAACAGAAACAGTTTGCCACATCCACCATTTCAAGAAATATTGCCGCTCTGAAGTCTTTTTTTTGATTATCTTGAACGATATGAGAACCATCAGGGCAACCCTGCAGCAAGGCTTAAGGCCCCGAAAATCGAGAAAAAGGCCCCGGAGGTACTAACTGTTGCCGAAGTAACAAGGCTTCTGGAACAGCCTGCTGGGCGCAATAACAAGGAGCTTCGTGACAAGGCTATGTTGGAGTTGATGTATGCAACAGGCATCCGGGTCAGTGAGCTCGTTTCCCTGACAATTGATGACATCAATGTACAGGCCGGTTATATTCGCTGTTCCGAGCGTGGAAGAGAGCGCATCATTCCCATTGGCAGTGTTGCTCGCATTTCCCTGCGTCAGTATTTGAAGCAGGCACGTCCCGCCATGATTTCCGATGACAGCAGCGCGATTCTCTTCCCAAACTACAGCGGGCAGCCAATGAGCCGGCAGGGATTTTGGAAGATTTTGAAACAATACGCTGCAAAGGCCGGCATTGAATCAGATATCACACCGCATACGTTGCGTCATTCTTTTGCTGCGCATCTTCTTGAAAATGGTGCTGATCTGCGTTCCGTTCAGGAAATGCTCGGTCATTCCGATATTTCTACGACACAGATTTACCTTAAGATGAACACCGGAAGAATCCGGGATATATACAGCCATACGCACCCAAGAGCCTAGACTCCCGGGTGCGTATTTTATCTTCCCATAGTATTACCTGTACCATAAATCAAACTATCCATAGTAACTGTTGTCTTGGATGTTCCGGCTTTCAATGTATAACTTTCACCCTGAGCAATTCCAGGACAGCTAATCACAACGGAAGTGTATTTCTTAGAAGCCTGCCAGTTTATCAACTCTGTTCCTGATGCATCTGTCAAAACGATATCTGTTCCTGCCTCCTGACGATCCATGTTCACCAGAACAGACCCCTGCGTCGAATTATTACCAAAATTCACCGCCATGCCTGAAGAACCTGCTGCAACTAAAATACCGCCTGTAGCATCAATACCATCACCTTCTGCATCTATTTCCGTATGGCCGCCGCTGAAAAGAAAATAATTTGACATTCCCGCTCAAATGACCTATCATTGAGAAAAAGAAATGAAGGAGATAAACATCATGCGATATCAGCTGACCAATAAGGAATTTCAGCTGCTTGAATTTTTAATGGCCAACCCCGGACAGGTTATTTCATCTGACCGTCTTTTTGAAAAGATATGGGGATACGAGAGTGATGCAGACCCTGAATTATCACGGCATTGTACAGGATGCGGACGGAATTCTGACGATTCTTCAGGACGATCGGACATTTTTAATTCTATTAGTTAGTAGATTAGTAAAAAGAAGTGATTATATGTACTGGGACATTTTAAATGAACTGCTGCATAAAGACTGTCTGCAGCAGCTAAAAAAATTCAAACAACATCGGTTCACAACAACCTATGAGCATTGCAGACATGTCGCTGTTATGAGCTATCAATTAGCAGAGAAATGGCATATCACAGTCAATGAAAAAGCGCTGGCTGTAGCTTGTATGTTTCATGACTATTATCTGTATGACATAAAGGACGAGCATCTCGGACCATGGCATCATGGAACACGGCATGCCAGCATTGCCATCAGAAATGCCGAGAAAGTTTATCCTCTGAACAATCTGGAAAAGGAGATTATCAGAAGCCATATGTGGCCTCTGAATATCACCCAAATTCCTGCATCCAGAGAGGCCTGGCTTGTCTGCCTGGCCGATAAAGTCTGCGCAGTGGAAGAGATGTTCCCGTTTCTGGCAACTAAAAAGTCGCACCTGTCAGATAGCAGCAATTCTTAACAGCCTGTCTCAAACTCAGCTTTCCCTGAGTTTGACAACATTAGCAGCCATCCGGCGTCTATGTTCATCGATGGCTGCATAATGTTTCTTGGTGGTGTTGACATCCTTATGTCCAAGGGTATCCGCCACAAGATAAATATCCCCCGTTTCCTGATAAAGCGCTGTACCAAAGGTGCTTCGAAGCTTATGAGGGGTTATTTTTTTGACTGTGGTGACAAGTCTTGAATATTTCTTCACCAGCCGCTCAACAGACCGAGTTGTAATACGTGTCTTATTTAAAGAAATAAAGAGCGCTTCTTCGTGTCCGGCAGCAGGCTCGGCTGTCTTTCTCGATCCGTTCATATAAGCCTCCAGCGCCTGACTGACCTCATCACCGAAGTAAATCAACGCCTCATTACCACCTTTTCGAATGATTCGAATGGCACCATTATTAAAATCCACATCCTCAAGATTCAAACCGACACACTCTGACACACGAATGCCTGTTCCCAAAAGCAATGTCAGAATTGCCACATCCCGAACTTTTGTTTTCTCATGGGACGCCAGCTGGCGTCCGGATAATTTCTCACCGGATTCCGCCTCATCCAGGAGCTGCGCAATTTCATTCGGATCCAGACGGATAATATTCTTATTCTTGATTTTTGGCACATCTACCTGACGAGGCGGATTGGTCCTAATCAGGTTCTTCTTGAAATAATAGTCATAGAAAGACTTCAGTGATGAAAGTTTTCTCGCCTTGCCTTCCTCACGGTTTGTATACAATTTGCCATCCTTTGTATAAGATTCAAGATAAGAAAGATATTCCTCAACATCCATAGCCGTAATCATATCAAGGACCTCAATAGGCAGCGTATGTATGTCTTTATCCTTAAAATAGGGATTATTGGTCTTAAGAAAATAAAAAAATACACCCAGATCATAAGCGTAGTTCTTACGGGTATTTGTGCTTTTACGGATTTCCAGAGATCTGAAGTATTCGCCGCAGAATCTTGGTAAAATCTGTAAATGTTCACGAATCTTTTCAATGTTCTTTAAATCCTGTTGATCCTTATATGATAATTCAGCCATCCGTTAAACCTCCAAAAATTTATTCACTATAATTCATTAAAATTATTCTGCCTGCGCTATACAGTCAAAGAAGCAGTACACAAATATGAAACTGTTCAAAACATGCAAATAATTGCAATAGATATAAAACAGTTTACCATAAAAATATTATGTCAATCAAAACGCCTTTTTTGGCTTGAATAAAGTCATTATACCTTAAACTCCTTTAAAAGGCAATATCATGTCGTAAAATATTGATTTTGCGACATGATATCTGTCACTTCTATTTGTCTTTGACAAGGTTGTTTTAGCTGTGTATAATCAAAGAATCGGTAAAATGCAATGTACAGAATAATGCTGTCATTATAAATACATTAAATACGAATTGTCACATGCTGCTATGATTCACCATATGGCATCATGTACTCTCAATTGAAAGGAACAATCTAAAACTATGAAACTGCAGCAATTATACAGCTATACACGCCGGGCCATTGATACCTGGCAAATGATCGATGAAGGTGACAAAATCGCCATCGGCGTATCCGGTGGCAAAGACAGTTTAACTATGTTATATGCCTTAAAAGGCCTTCAACGCTTTTATCCAAAGCATTTTGAACTTGAAGCTATAACTGTTGGCCTTGGTCTCGGTAACTTCAATATGGATGCCGTTAAAAGTTTATGTAATGAATTAAATATTCCTTATACCATTGTATCCACAGAAATCGGCCCGATTATCTTCGACCAACGTCACGAAAAGAACCCCTGTTCGCTATGTGCCAAAATGCGCAAGGGTGCGCTGAACAATAAGGCACTGGAACTCGGCTGCAATAAAATCGCCTACGGACATCATCGCGATGACCTGGTAGAAACCATGCTGATGTCTCTCATCTACGAGGGCCACTTCTATGCATTCCCTCCGGTTACAAAACTTGAACGAACCGGTCTGACGGTTATCCGTCCGCTGCTGTACATGACCGAACCGGATATCATCGGCTTTGCCCGAAAACAAAATCTTCCTGTCGCCAAAAGTCCATGTCCCGCCAATGGCCATACCCGCCGCGAATATACCAAAAATCTGATGCATCAGATCAACCGAGAAAATCCGGGAGCGATCGATAAAATGTTCACCGCGATTCTGAACGGCAATATCTCCGACTGGCCGCAGTCAATGCCGAATCCGCACTACCACAATCCGTAACCATGAGCATTCAATACATCATCTTCCGGATGCATACACAGCCGTCCGGTTTCCTACAGAAAGTATAAAAACAAAAAGCGGATAACTGCCTGATTCACCTTCTCCGGGTCGATCACCTGTTTATCCGCTTTCGTAATTATAACTGCTCATTCATCCTATATCTTCATTCGCGATCTGATCTGCTTATATGCTCAATGGCTGCCTGCATCGGCATCTCTAACATCTCTAATCCGGTCAGTTTCTCATATCTTCACCTGCTGCCGCCATCTGTGTATTCTCTGCCACATCCTCTTCACATGGAATGATCAACAGCTGTCCTTCATAAATCATCGCCTGATTCATACCATTCGCACGCATCACATCATGGATATAGTCCTGATGATTCTTAAAATTCTTCCCCATATAGCTGTCTGCCAGCCCCCATAATGTATCGCCATACTGAACAACATACGTCTTGTACTCAATCTGACGCATATTCTTCTCACTGGCTGCCACCTTAAAGTGGCTGATAGGAATCACCAGAATACCGATCAGGATTAATATAAACGCAACGATCACCATACGAATGCGTCTCTTTAAAACCATTTTCCTTCTTCTCATCACTTCATCCCTCCACATTTTATCAAATGCAAACAATCGTTCCGAACACATTTTCCAAACATTCGTTTGTTGTATTTGTATTATACAGAACAATAGTTCGTTTGTCAATAGAATTTCTTTACATTTCTATTAAATTTCAAACATTTGTTTGCAAATATACGTTTGCCGTGTTATGATAGTATCAGTGATAAAATAGTTTGTTATCCATACAGGAGGTATTGAATATGTCAAATGGTAAAATCTCTGCCAAGCAGCAGGAAATTCTTGAATACATAAAATCTCAGTTATTAGCGAAGGGCTATCCGCCTTCAGTCCGCGAGATCTGTGAA
Source organism: Pseudocoprococcus catus (assembly GCF_902381825.1). Lineage (GTDB taxonomy): Bacteria > Bacillota > Clostridia > Lachnospirales > Lachnospiraceae > Coprococcus_A > Coprococcus_A intestinihominis. The sequence continues at coordinate 1,971,243 of NZ_LR698973.1, read as the reverse complement.
GCAGTTCATCTGAAGTCCACATCTTCCGTTCACTCTCATCTCGAAACTCTGGAGAAGAATGGTTATATCCGAAGAGACCCTACCAAGCCAAGAGCCATCGAGATCCTTGACGATGAATTCAATCTTGCCAGACGCGAGATGGTGAACATTCCAATCGTCGGTACTGTTACTGCAGGCGAACCGATTCTCGCTGTTGAGAATATCACAGGTTATTTCCCTGTACCAAGCGAACTGATGCCGAACGCAGAACTGTTTATGCTGGCTGTCAGAGGCGAAAGCATGATCAATGCCGGCATTTTAGATGGCGATCATGTCATTGTTCAGCAGCAGTCTTCTGCCGACAATGGCGATATGGTTGTTGCTCTGGTGGATGATTCTGCAACTGTCAAGACATTCTATAAGGAAGAAGACCACTACCGTCTTCAGCCTCAGAACGATGCTTTCTCTCCTATTATCGTGAAGCATTGTGAAATTCTCGGCAAGGTTATCGGCCTTGTCCGTATGGATATGTAATTTATATCTGTCCGGACGTTTTGTGCAGCAGACTTTTCATATTTTATTTTCTGTTTTAGATACTGCCTGCATAACAGCAATAAGCCGCCAGCTGACATCTGTTTTTCGATCATCAGATGTCAGCTGACGGCTTATTCGTTTTATTTCTTTACTTTCAAACAATACTATTCTTCTGTCTCAAATTCACCCACAGATACTTCCTTGCCATCTCTCCAGATTCTTTCCAGATCATAAAATGTTCTGGATTCATCTGAAAAGATATGCACGATAATATCATTATAATCCATCAGGATCCAGTTAGCACTGCCGTAGCCTTCCACCTGACGTGGTTCATGGCCTGCTCTGCCAAGGGCCTCACGAACGCTGTCAGCCATGGCCTGTACCTGATTGGTGTTGGAACCGCTTGCGATCACAAAATAGTCTGCAATAACAGATACACCGGCAATGTCAATGACACGAACATCATTGGCTTTCTTGTCTTCCAGTGCAGCAATTGCAAGTTTGGTCATTTCTTTAGACTGATTCATGCTTACCTCCATTAATTATCTATATGCACATTGCAGATCCAGAATCATGATTCTGCATCCTCTGCACACTTCTGTAAGTAATAACTATAAGTAACTTCTGTGGCGGGATCGATCTCCCCGCCCTGATCACGCAGATAATCCAATGTCTGCTTCAGAATTTCGCAGACTGCCTGGTCAATGTCTGTAAATGCCAATTGACGAAGCCATGCAAGATTCGGTGCCTGATCCCGTCCCGGCTCAATATAATCCGCTGTAAAGACGATTTTCTCCAAAAGCGTCATATCCGGCTTACCTGTAGTATGCCACTCAATGGCGCTGAGGATCTCAGGATCTTCGACACCGTATCTGTGCCTGGCCAGCCATGCCCCGACTCTCCCGTGAAGCAGGAACGGATTCTTAGCCTCCACATCTGAAACAGGCAGATGGTGACTGCGGCACTTCTCCAACAGCTTCTCACCGGACATATGCTTAGCACAATCATGCAGCAAGCCTGCGTAGGACGACTTTGTCAGATCTTCCCCATAACGCATGGCCAGACAAATGGATGTATAGCGCACACCGATGGTATGTCTGTATCGATGCGGATTCTGTTTCTGCTGCAACATCTCTTCAATTTCCTGTATTTCCATCATCAAAATTCCTTCTGTCTGTCCTATTATTCTAGTACAACGTTTTCGAAATAACTATACCCATCATTTGACTGCAAATCCCGAACAGCCGAAAAGCTGCTCTCATCTGCAATACAGCTGATGTTCCTCTATATATTCCCGAACACCCTCAGGAACCATAAAACGAATCGACTGATGTTCCCTGACACGACGCCTGATTTCGCTGGATGACAGTGCAAGATCCGGAATATTTAGGAAACGGATATCTGCATGATACTTCGCCTCAAGATAATCCATCTGCTTTTTGAAAACATCATCCGGTGTATGGTTTCTCATAGCCGCCAGTATGATACAATCTGCCATAATAACCGCCGGTTCATGCCACGTCTCAATCTGAAAAAGGGAATCCGCACCCATAATAAAATAATAATCCGTATCAGGATGTGCCTTCTTCAGCTCCTCCAGGGTGACAGAGGAATAACTGTACCCCTTCCGTCTGATCTCCATATCAGAAATCCGAAAATAGGGAATACCTGCCACCGCCAGCTGAAGCATAGCCAGTCTGTGGACTGCCGGTGTGATAATTTTGTCCGTTTTGTGCGGCGGATCACCATTCGGCAGCATCAGCACTTCGTCCAGTCCAAAACTGTGATAGGCATTCTCAGCCAGCGTCAGATGCACCATATGCACTGGGTCAAAGGTACCTCCCATGATTCCGATACGTTTTCGTCGGCTCATCGCAAGCATCTCCTCTGACGTATATTATTTCTCAGGAAGAACAATTTTCTTTTTGTTGTCCTTGCCTTCTTTATAAAGAACAATCTTTTTGCCGATAACCTGAACCACATCTGCATGTGTACGTTCAGCCAGTACCTCTGCCATCTGACGCGGATCATCAAGACAATTCTGAAGAACAGAAATCTTGATCAGCTCTCTCGCTTCAAGGGCTTCTTCCACAGCCTGTGTCAGTTCCGGTGTCACACTGGATTTACCAATCTGGATAATCGGTGTCATGTTCATGGCAAGCCCTTTGAGATAGGCTCTCTGCTTACTATTTTTAATCATCTGTATTATCCCTCTTATTTATAATAATCAAATTCCAGGCCATACATACGGACCGTATCGCCCTCCTGTATACCTGCCTTTTCAAGTTCATCAAGAATACCGTTTTCTTTCAGGAATTTCTGGAAGAAATCAAAACCTTTTTCAGATTCAAGGTTCGTATAGCCAAGCATCTTCTCAATACGCGGTCCCTCTACAACATAAACCCCGTCTTCAACGCTGACTGTATATGGTTCCTCAACATCTGTATTCACCGGTACATATTCCGGTTCAAATACAACCGGCTCATCCCCGATCTGATCCAGCATTTCACGGACATAAAAGAGCAGTTCTCTGACTCCCTTGCCGCTGACTGCAGAAATAGGAAAAACCTTGATCCCCTTCGGCTCAAATTCTTCTCTTAGCAGTGTAATGGCATCGTCATTTTCGCCCTCATAAAGGGTATCAATCTTGTTGGCTGCAATCACCTGCGGACGTTTCGCGATCTCAGGATTGTAGGCTTCCAGCTCCGCATTGATCTTATAAATATCATCAATCGGATCACGTCCCTCAACACTGGCTGCATCCACAATGTGAATCATCACCTTCGTACGCTCAATATGACGCAGAAACTCAAAACCAAGTCCCACACCCTCTGATGCACCTTCAATGATACCCGGAATATCCGCAATCACAAATCCTCTGCCATCCGGAAGATCCACAACACCCAGATTCGGATTCAGTGTTGTAAAATGATAATTGGCAATCTTCGGACGTGCATTCGTTACACGGGAAAGGAAAGTTGACTTGCCGACATTCGGAAAACCTACAAGGCCTACATCCGCAATCACCTTCAATTCCAGGGTAACAACAAGCTCCATGGCTCTCTGGCCCGGCTGAGCGTATTTCGGTGCCTGCATTGTTGCTGTCGCATAATGCTGATTGCCCTTACCGCCGCGGCCGCCCTTTAAAACAGTCACCCGCTTGTTGCCATGGGACATATCTGCAATCACGCGTCCTGATTCTGCATCACGAATAACCGTTCCTTCCGGCACTTTAATGATCAGATCTTCACCATCCGCACCGTGGCAGCGGTTCTTGCCGCCGTCTTCACCGTTTGGTGCACAGTACTTCTTCATATGACGGAAATCTGATAATGTATTTAATCCTTCGTCTACAACAAAAATAACGTCGCCGCCCTTACCGCCGTCGCCGCCGTTTGGTCCTCCTGCAGGAACGAAAAGCTCACGTCTGAAGCCAACGTGACCGTCACCGCCCTTGCCGGAGCGTATATATATCTTAACCTGATCAGCAAACATAAAAACACTCCTTCCTGCCAGAACAGCCGCATGCCGCGCTGCCTCTGTCGTTTTAATTAGATACTGATTCAAAAAAACGACTTCAAATATCAAAATCTGAAGCCGTTTAATCTATTATTCGTTTACTACGACTGGGTAGATAGAAACCTGTTTCTTATCTCTACCTTTTCTTTCAAACCTTACAACACCGTCAACCAGTGCAAATAAAGTATCATCGCCGCCTCTACCAACATTCACACCTGGGTGAATCTTAGTACCACGCTGTCTGTAAAGGATATTGCCAGCTTTTACAAACTGTCCGTCTGCTCTCTTCGCTCCTAATCTCTTGGACTCGGAATCTCTACCGTTCTTAGTAGAACCAACACCCTTTTTATGAGCGAAAAACTGAAGGTTCATTGTTAACATGAGTTACACCTCCTCGATTTCAAAATGTATAAACTCACTGTACTGCTCCGAGAGTGACTGCATACCGATCACCAGTGCATCGATGAGCAATGCTGCATCATGTCCCGGCACATCATCAAAATCAAAGTCAACCAACCCTGTTTCCTGATCTGCTCCGACGCTGAATGCATCTTCTGTCAGTGCTTCAATGGCGTTGCATGTATTCAATGTAAGCACTGAAACTGCACTGCAGACAATATCTTCACCGGGCTCTGCATATTCCGCATGGCCGTCGCATCTGAAACCTGTATAGTGATTATTCTTGTCTTTATAGACTGTCACACTGATCATCACATGACCTCAAAATTAAGCGTTGATCTTTTCAATCTTAACTTTTGTATAAGCCTGTCTATGACCGTTCTTCTTATGATAGCCAGTTTTTCTCTTATACTTATAAACGATAACCTTCTTAGCCTTGCCATCACCAACAGCTGTAGCTGTTACTGTAGCACCCGCTACTGTTGGATCACCAACTTTAACTTCGTCACCACTTACAACGAGAACCTGATCAAAAACAACTTCAGCACCAGCTTCAACACCAAGTTTCTCAACTCTGATGACATCGCCTTCTGCTACTTTATACTGTTTTCCACCTGTTGCAATAATTGCGTACATTTATAGGGCACCTCCTATTCACATTACTCGCCAGTTACGGTATTTGCAAAACTATTCTGCAAATTTAGACCTCACTGTGCGGCATCTTCTGTATACTACCATGTTTTTTAAACTCTGTCAACCGTTTTTTCATCAACTTTTGCGTCTTTTTTTCGGAATATAAACTGACCAATAACAAAGTAAGGCCAGAGATAAAGCACCATTCTCTTTCCCTCTATCATGACACCGAATCTGTGAAGCAGATACACAGCGATCAATTCCGTCACGCACACGGCAAGTATCATGCCATACAAGCCTTCTGCCTTCTCCGGTTTGAAAAATCTTCCTGAAGCAAAAAACATGATCACCGCCACAACGGCATAACCCACCATGGATGTCAGCGGTCTGAAATAGCCAAGCTCCACTTCACTCTTATCGATAAAAAGAATATGCTGGATACTGTTTTTGAAGGTTGTGATCTTTTCACCCCAGAAGTCAAAATCAGACCAGGTATTCGGTATCATATCCGCAGGAATCGACGGTTTTGCCTGACAAATGGCAAAGAACACCATGATCATCACAGCCAGCCCCACAAATCCGGCCGCCAGCCAGAAAGGACGGTACCTGTTGACCATCAGAAACCGGATACCGCGAATCACCACAAGAATCAGAATCAATGCCGGAAGAAGAAACATAAAAAACACCGCCAGCCGCTGATAAATCTGACAATCTGTTTTATCGCTGCCCAATCCCCATCTGTTTTCAAAGGCCTGAAGATATTCCGTTCTCTCTGCATTGCCGCTTATCTCTGTTCCCGGTTTGATGACAATTTTGCTGAAGGATGGTTCCTGAGCTGCATTGCCTGTATTCCCTGAATCAGCAGATGCTGTCCCTGTATCCGTCGATGGAGCTGAAGTATCTGCATCCGATGCCGGATAATTGTTCTGCCCGCTATTTCCGCTCTGCTTCTTGTCAAAAACAGCCTCTGCCGGAAGAATAACCACCGCATTCGTATCCTCATAAACACCTCTGACATAGTAGCTTTTTTCATTATAAGTCACAATGCCTCCGGTTATGGCACTCTCCCCAAACAGTTCCCAGGCCGCTTTACTGCTCAATACACAGCCGGTCAGATCGTCCTCCATCAATTCGCCGTCCGATGAACACAGATTCTCCGAACTGCCATATATATAGGTAAGCGTACCTGTCAGAGTTTTACCGAGATCATCATTGGTAAAGGTCTGCTGATCAAGGCTCCCCACCGCTGTAAAGGGAAGATAATTCTCCAGTTCCTCATCGTTTTTTCGCATGTCCTGCACGGTTGACAGGGAATAGCCCTCTTTCAGATAATAGATCACCGGCGTACCATAGCCTCCGATTTCCGTACCCATGGCCAGAATATGTCCAAAACATACGAGCATGATCAAAAGAAGGATATATTTACCCGCATGCTTTGCCGCCCGCCGCATTATTCTCCCTCCACAAGACGCACACGGTCTCCGTTGCGCAGTGTCTTGCTGGATGTCAGGACAAATTGCTGTCCCCAACTGAAAGAGCCTTCAATGGCTGCCTGTTCATTATTCTTGTCCAGAATATCCACCTGAACCTTATCCACCGCTGTTTCTGTACCCAGAATGGTATCCTTTTCATTGATCACATACACATAGTACTTGTCTCCGTCACTATGCAGCGCACCAAGCGGAACACATGTATCATATTTCTTGCTGGCTTTCTCCACTTTCAATGTAGCGATACTTCCCAGTTTCTTGACCTTTGCAGGGATAGAAACCGTCAATTCATATGAATTCTTATCTTCTGCTGAAACATCAATACTCTGTACCGTTAAACCTTCAACGGTTGTGCCGTTGCCAAGATCCAGGGTTACCTTATCATCCTTTGACAGATATTTGGCACTGGCCTTGTCCAAAGTTGCTGTAAACTTATATCCGGCACTCTGATCTGAAATACGGATAGCTGTATCTTCTGTGGTCGTCTCACCGGTTGTCACATTCACCTTTGTGATCAGGCCATCGGAAGGTGCCGTGATCTTGCCGTTGACATCCATCACCTTCTGAAGCTCATCCACTGCCAGCTGCTTTTCTTCCAGATCATCATTTTCAGTCAATGCCGTCGCAGTATCGACATTCTCAGGTGCTTTGGCATCCTCCAGCGTCCGGTTCGCAGACTGGATGGTGGACTGCCGCTGCTTCACTGCTTCATTATAAGCTTCTTCCTTTGCTTTATAATCATCATACAATGTCTTTAACTGCTCATCATAGCTGGCACTGCTGCTGTTATTTTGCTGCTCGTTATAAGCAGACAACGCATTCTCGGCTTCCGTCAATGCATCCTTTGCTGTATTGATCTGATCATTGGCATTTTGCAGCAGGGAAACATTTTCCGGGCGGGCATTCACCTGTTCACGGATTTTTTGTCTGTCCTCCTGAGTCAGGGTAGAATTGCCGCTTTCATCCTTACTGGCCTCTTCAGCCTTATCAATCTCCTTCCGGACATCCGCCTCTATATCTTTTTCGACCCCATCCAGATTGGTAACTGCTTTATCATAAGCCAGCTGCTTCTCCTCAACCGTTTTCTCCAGAGAATCACTGACTGTCGTATCCGTTTCACCGGAATTGCTGTTACTATTCTTATATGTATTATAAGCATTCCAGGCCTCGTTCATATCAGATTTGGCTTTTGAAACACTGTCATTGGCATCCGCCACCGTCTGATTATAATCTTCATAGGTTCTCTGAAGGCTTTTTGATTTCGTATCTGCCGCAATGGCTTCATTCGCTTTCTTGTCAGAAGCTGTTGCCTTTGCCACCTGCAGTTCTTTCTGCGCCTTAAGCAATTTTTTCTTAAGATCAGCTGTATCAAGCTGGATCAGCAGATCCCCCTTTTTGACGGTTTTGCCCTCCGTCGCTTCCACGGAGGCAATCTTAATATTGGCACTTGTTGATATGGCAATATCTTTATTCGGCGTAATATTGCCGTCCACTTCAATATTATGGCTGATAACACCGCCTGTTGCAGCAGATGCTGTGACTTTCGCAATAGTCAGAGAATCAGCGGCTCTTGACAGAATCGTTAATAAAAACATCAGAATAAGGAACCCCGCCAGCGCTTTGACAGCTTTGACCTGAAGGGAACTCTTTTTATTCTTATCCATCTCAAAATCCATCAGTTGCTTTAATTTCATTGTTTGGTATCTCCTCTTTTTCACAAGTCGATCACTTATAAGACTTTATTCTTTGACAGCCGAAGCTGCAATACCCTGTTCCAGATAGTTCTGTCCTGCAAGAAAAACAAGCAGTGACGGAACAAGTGTGATCACCGATGCCACAAAAGCCAAGCCTGCATTATCCATACTGATGTTCGGCAAATAGAGAGACAACGGCCACAACGTCTTTGACTTCAAAAATGTCAGCGGCTGCTCGATCAGATTCCACGCATCCAGAAAACTTAAGACCAGCGCTGATACAATGCCGGATGAACCAAGTGGCACCCCAATCGACAAAAACACCTGAAACTTATTGGCACCATCTAATTCCGCCGATTCAATAATGCCCTTCGGAATACTTCTGAAGAAATGATACATAATAAATACAGGGAATGTGGAAAATGCGGCCGGCAAAATAACGGCCCACTGCGTATCTACCAGATGCATCGCATCCAGTGTCAGATAATTCGACAGCATCGTGACCTGGAATGGCATCAGCATAAGAATGATATACAGGTTAAATAAAACCTTCTTTCCCGGGATATCAAGTCTTGCAAAACCCCAGGCTGCAGGCACACCGGTCACGATCTGTCCGAGCAAAATCGCTCCCGTCATCTTCACGGAATTCCAGAACATCACAAAGAATTCCGGCGAATCCAAAAGGAGCTGTACATAAGCTTTAAAGGTCGGATATGTCGGCAGCAGTGCCCATGAAGCAAAACCATCGGCTTTTCCAAGCACAGCCCCCAGATAATGATTCAATTCATCCGTTCCCATCAGAGAACCGACAATCAGAAACACCACCGGAAAACAGATGATAACTGCCAGAACTAAAAGCAGCAGGAGTAATATTCTTTTAAAAATCTTATGTTTCATCTCCTGCCTCCTAATCTTCACGGTCCCATGAACGCTGCAGACCCAGAATCAGCACAAGGATCAGCAATGCGATCACAACTGCCGCTGCAGACATTTTGTCAAGGGATAATTCCCTAAACCAGTTGTTGAACAAATGCTGCAGCAGATACATACTTTCATGAGGATAATCCCCCGCCACCAGATAAGCCTCCCTGAACACCTTGAAAGAATTCAAAAAGGCCAACACCGTGATTGTATACAGTGTCGACATCAGGTTCGGCATGGTGATATACCGAAAACACTGAATATTATTGGCCCCATCTGCTCTGGCCGCCTCATAAAGGGTATCCGGGATAGCCGTCAGACCCGCCATCCACAGAACAACATTGTAACCGAGATTTTTCCAAACGTAGCTGAAAACAAGAATCCAGAAGGCAAATCCTGTATCCATCCAATCCTGTGACTGCATCCCAAACATATGCAGAAGACCGCTGAAATAGCCATTCTGATGAAACAAAAGCCGCCAGATCAGCACAACCGAAGCCACCGGGATCGCCATGGGCACCAGATATGCCGTTTTCAGATAATTGGCTCCCCGGATGCCTGCATTCAAAAACACTGCGATCAGCAATGAAAAAATCATCAGAATTGGAATGCAGATCACCATGAACTTGATGGTATTCGAAAACGCCAGTCTGAATGCCGCATTCTGAAAAATCGTGATGTAATTTGAAAAGAAAACAAACTGCGTACCCGATACATTCGTAAAAGAGCGGCGCAATACATCTATAAAGGGGATCAGCACAAAAATGCTGACCCCTGCTAAACTCGGTACAATGAAAGCAATATCAGTAAGTTTTTTCTTATTCAGGCTGATCTTCATAAGCTTTCATACCTCTTTCTTATTCAGATAAGTAAATATCGATATCTTTGACAACCTGTTCGACTGCATCATCCACAGAAGTATCTCCGATAATGGCATTCATACTGTCCTTCAAAATCGTTGACAAAATCGTATAATCGCCATAAGACGGTGTATCCAGAGAATCAATCAGGTTCTTCAACTGTGCGATCTGATCGTCTGTCGGCCAGTAACTGTCAACAGAGATCTCATTGCCATCCTCATCCGTCATACCCCAACTGCCTTTGGACTCATTCGGATCATAGCCTTCTGTGCCTGCATCCGGATCAACCAGTGAAGCATCAAAGCGTTCTTTATTCACTGGGAATCCACTGTAACTGTCAATGGCCTTCTGACCGTCTGCACTAAGGGCAAATGCATAGAAATCTTTAGCTGTGTCTATATTCTTGGATTTGGCATTGATACCAATAATCTCTGACGGAACATAAACATTCTGAACAGAACCAGGCAGTGCTTTGTAATTAATGTCGGCATCCTTTCTCATGATGGATGCGAGATCTCCAAGGCTGCTTGTTCCGGCCATATTGCCGTAGGCAATGCGATTCATGCCGGCCATAATGTACATAGCCATATAACTTGGATCTGAGCCGTACCAGGAAGCATCCATTTCATAATCCTCACTTACATAGTACTGCTTCATTTGATCCATATCGGACTTATCTTTATCTGATAAAGTTTCGTAAACCGCATTATAAATGGTCTTAATATCGTTCAGATAGGATTTCAGGCTGTCAGAATCAAGAGATCCGTCTTCCTTGAACCAACTGGCTGAGTTGGTATACATCATATCGCCAACCATTGAATATAAACTATAGGATTCGATAAAATTCTCATTCTTCTTGTGATCCTTGACAAAATCCTGAGCAAGAGAAGCGAAATCCGACAAATTATTCAGCTTCTCAAGATCACTCTTACGGCCAATTACAATCGGCACCTGGAAGGTCATCGGCACTGCATAAATTTTGCCGTCATCACCTTTATAGGTCTGTGCGATCTTATCAAAAAGCTTGCCGTCAGAGATCAGCGGATTCACTGTATCACTGACATCTGCAAGTAATCCCTTTTCCACATAGGAATTAACCGGAAGTCCATCCATAAGCAGGATATCCGGGCCGTTGCCGCCCATTACTTCTGTGTTCAATGTACGGATGGCATCGGATGTTGTCACTGCATCATCACCGCTGACACCGCTTTCAACCTTCACATAAACATCCGGATGTGCCTTCTGGTAAGCAGCAGCCAGTGTACGGATTGTATAATCATCCTTTAGTGTATAGATGGTCAGTTCCTTATCCGGACGCTTTGCAGCATCTTTGTCATAAGCATAATTCAGGAAAGATTCTTCAGACGTATATCCGGTATAATCACTGAACTTCACAAAAATCTGTCCGTCATCTTTCGGAATCAGATACTCTACATTGCCACTTGGGGAAACCAGGGATGACATATTGCCATCCACAATCTGTTCGGAAGTATCCTTATCCAGATCGTATGTATAGATACCCTCTGTACAGGAATAATAAATCGTATGTCCATCCTTCAGATAATCTGCGATCGTGACACTGCCCTTGGAGGTAATCACACTGGCCAATGCTTCATGTTCAGCTATCTTCTTATCCGTTGCTGTATCATATTCATAAACCTTCTCATAATCATCAAGCAGCAGCTTGTCACCGCACAGATACATATTGTTGACATAGTTCATATCATCAAATGTGGCTACAATCTTGCCGTCAGCCGTTGTCACATGATAGACTGCACCGTTATAATCTGCAACATACAGGTTCTCGGCATCCTTTAACTTGAGCGTCTGGATACCATTGGATGCCTCTGTATCACCCTTATTGTCGCTGTCACCATTTTCATTGATCACAACGCCGTCATCCTCTGTCTCAGATTCAGCGGAAACACCGGAATCAGCAGGATCATCGGTCTTCGAACCGGTCTCATCCTCAGATGAATCATATTCATAATGCTGCTCCTTCTGGAGATTCGGAATCTCCATGGCTATCTCTGACAGCTTGCCGTCCTTTGTCAGAAGATAATACTTCTCAGTTGAATCCACAGAAGTCACATTATCCTTCGTCTCTGAGTGGCTCTGTGTATAAACAAAAGCCAGATCGCCATCCGCATCAATGGTCATACTGCCCACGTAAGCATAATCACCATTGCCGTCATCATCTGTATTATCATCTCCGAGATTCAGCTGATCAAGGGCTGATAAATCCATGGAAGCATCCCCCCATGTCTTACCGCCGTCTGTAGAATCCTTAACTGAAAATCCTCTGTCCGAACTGTCACTGACAATTGCACGGATCGTACCGTCCGACAATTGCTTCATCGTCTGAATATAACTGTAACTGTTATCATCCTGAGATTCCAATGGATCTCCCCAGTTTTCCTCCACATAGCGGCCTTTTCCGCCTGATGTGGAAGCATCCTCACCATTTCCGCTTCCGCTTCCTGAGCACCCGGCCAACAAGCCGACAGTCATTGCAAGTACAAGACCGATACTGGTCAGCTTCTTCATTCTTTTCATAAATGCGCCTCCATTCAAAAAATAACATTTATTCTCTCAAACACTTTCGATCATTAACTGTTTGAATAAGTTTATTATATCAGAAAATGTGTCCAAAAACAGATGTAATTTCCTTACGATTTGCGCAATTCTTTACGAAAATCTTACGATTTGAACTATCAATCGTTTCCAAAATCTCTTACACTGGCAGCAGGCGAACCTGCTCCGCCAAAGACCTGTGTACTTTCTTTCTGGTCATCTCCACCAGATGCAGCGATGTCCGGTCCACAACCGTTGTCTGTACACTGTCCTTTGCCGCCTCTTCTCTCAGCACATCCATAAGCGCCTTTAAATGCTCCGGATCTTTCATATTAATAAAATCGACGATCACAATACCTGAAATATTGCGAAGACGCAGCTGACGGCACACTTCCTGCGCCGCTTCAAGGTTGATCTTGAAAAAATTTTCCTCCATCTTCTGTTTGCCGATGGCCTTGCCTGTATTCACATCGATCACCGTCAGAGCCTCCGTCGGTTCAATTACCAGATAGGCGCCGGATCTCATCCAGACACGCTTCTGCAGTGCTTTATCCATCTGCGCTTCAATCCCCTTCAGCTTGATCAGCGGATAGGAATCATCCTTATAGTATTGCAAAGCTTCCTCAGATAGACCCCATCGGCCAAAATTTTCTTTCAATTCATCATAAACTTCCGGAAGATCCGTTGTCACTCTGCATGTACTGCCGTGAGCAAACTTTTTGATCAACTGCGTATACGGCGAATCTCCTGACATCAGTTTACTGAAACATGTTCTCGTGCATGCAGTTGACATAATTCTATTATAGTCAACTTCTAAACGATGCATCTCTTCCCCGATCACTTCTGCTCTCTGTCCGAAAGCTTCTGTCCGGATCATCCACGCCGCCCCTTCGATTTCTTCACCCGAAACAATTCCGGTCAATCGATCTCTTTCCGCTGTATCTTTAATTCTGGCAGATATCTGAATACCGTTTTTTCCCCTCGTCAATACAGTATATCTTCCCGGAAAGCTTAACCGTCCTGTCAGAAACCAGGCCTTTGTCTTCAAATTCTCTTTTTCAACCTGAACAACGATCTCATCCCCGGCAACAATTTTGTCGTTTTTCTTTTGATTAACAAAAAAATGTACAGCATTATCCTTCAGGGGATAGTATCCCATCACCCCCGGTGTAATCTCCACAAAGGCTGCCTGAATATTCTGTACAATATGTTTCACTTTCCCTATATAAATATCGCCGACTCTTACCTGGCTTTTCTTCGGCTCAAGATTCAGTTCACAAAGTGTGTCTTCTTCATAAAGGGCTGTCAGTACCTTCGACTGCCAGCCCGTAATAACGATTTGTCTTTTCATTTATTCTGCAAAGTCCTCCAGCGAGACAAGCTGTCTGCCCGTCTGCTCATTTCCTTTATCTGCATACATATCACAGCGTGTCACCAACCACGCATAATCATTCTCTTCAAGATTTTCCAGACGGCAAAGTGTCTGCATGACAAGTTCAGGCTTCAGGTTCGTTGCACTGCCTGCTGCCACCTGCATAAAGATCTTCCCATTTTCTTCCACAACCATCTTGTAGATCAGAGGACGAATGTCTATTTCCCGCTCGCTCTTCTTTGTCTTCTTGATGACCCGGATTTCCGGATGGGACATAAAGCTTTCAACAGCTGCCTTCAGCTGCTTGGTCTCACAAGGTGCCATCTCTTCACGGAAGCCTACCTCATAATCAGCTGCCGCAATGATGGACATAGCATTCTTCGCCTGATCCGGCAAATGGCGAATACTGTAAACAACAATGCCTTCTACCATCTGGGCATTCACAGCATTCTTCATGGCTTCCAAGTCGTCAAAACTGTTCACTTCCATGTCCAGATATTCTCCACGGCTCTCAAGTCCGACCCCCAACGGTGACGCAAAGGACAGACATGGATGGGGATGGTAACCCTGAGAATAAGTGATATCTACATTGGCCCTTCTGAATGCCTTCTGGAAGTAACGCATAATGTCCAAATGCCCGATAAACTTTACAATTCCTTCTTTACCAAACCGCATTCTAAGCTTCATAGCAGACACCTCCTTCATAAACACGACAGCCGCAGCCGGAACATCCCTGACGGCAGTTCGGTGTCACAACGCCTTCCCTGGCCCGTTGATATTCCCGCTTCAAAAATTCCTTGGTCACACCAGCATTGATAAAATCCCACGGCAGGATCTCATCCAGCGGACGTTCGCGATGCACGTAGAACGTATAGTCCACATGGCAGTCCTCAAAAGCCTTCATCCAGCCTTCATAATTAAAGAACTCAGACCATGAATCAAAGATACATCCATTCCTGTAGGCCGCCATCAGTACCTTGCCAAGCCGTCTGTCGCCTCTGGCAAAAATACCTTCCAGTTTCGTCAGTTCAAATTCATGCCAGTTATACCGCATACTCTTATGGTTAATCTGTTCCTTCATCTTCGCACTCAAAAACTTCTGTTTCGCCACGAATTCCTCATCCGTGCACTGACGCACCCACTGGAACGGTGTAAATGGCTTCGGTACGAAGAAAGAAGTACTTGCCACCACATCCACACGGCCATTACCCGGGCGTTGTCCCTTCGGAATTTCATAGAATGTCTTTGCCACTTTATTAGATAAATCGGCAATGCCTGCGATATCTTCTTCCGTCTCTGTCGGGAGGCCCAGCATGAAATAAAGCTTTACTCTGTTCCAGCCGCCGGCAAATGCATCAGCTGCACCTTTCAGAATCACTTCCTCTGTCAGCCCCTTGTTGATCACATCACGCATTCTCTGGCTTCCCGCTTCCGGAGCGAAAGTCAGACTGCTCTTACGTACATCCTGCACTTTGGACATAACGTCCAAAGAGAATGCATCAATACGCAGGGACGGCAGAGAAATGTTTACCTTTCTGTTCTCACAGGTCTGGATCAGATAATCTGTCAATGCTTCCAGTTCAGAATAGTCACTGGAACTTAAAGAGCTGAGAGAAATCTCATCATGCCCCGTGGCATTCAGCATCTTATCCGCATGTTCTTTCAGATAATCCAGTTCACGCTCTCTGTTCGGACGATAAACCATGCCCGCCTGACAGAAACGACAGCCCCTGATACAGCCTCTCTGGATTTCCAGAACAACCCTATCCTGTGTTACCTTAATAAAAGGAACTAATGGCTTCTCAGGATAGCGGACACTGCTCAGATCGGTCACTACCTGTTTGTCGATAATTGCAGGCGCACATGAACGATTAGGTCCAAAGGATGCAATGGTACCGTCTTCATTGTAAGCCACATCATAAAAAGCCGGTACATACAAACCCGGAATTGCAGCTGCCATTTCAAGGAACTGTTCCCTGCTGCCCCCTGCCGCCTTATTGGCTTTATAAGCATCCATCAGTGCATCATAGACCGTCTCTCCTTCTCCGATATAGAAAATATCAAAAAAATCTGCCAACGGTTCCGGATTATACGCACAAGGGCCACCACCGATCACAATCGGATCATCCTCGCCGTGGTCAGCCGCCAACATCGGAATGCCGGACAAATCCAGAACCTGCAAAATATTGGTATAGCACATTTCGTACTGGATCGTAATGCCCAGAAAATCAAAATCTTTAATCGGATCCTGTGATTCCAGCGCAAACAGCGGAATCTGCTTCTTGCGCATCACTTCATCCAGATCCATCCATGGGGAATACACACGTTCACAGTACACATCCTCCCGGGCATTCAACAGATCATAAAGGATCTGGATACCCAGATGGGACATACCAATCTCATACACATCCGGGAAGCACATGGCAAAACGGATCTTACCTTCCGGATCCTTCACCACATGGTTCACTTCGTTGCCCAGATAACGGGCCGGTTTCTCGATTTTTAATAAAATATCATCGCTTAACGCTAACTTCTTCATGCTTTTTATCCTTTTTTGTTTACTTTTTACAAATACAGTTGTTCTTAAAATCCTCCAGAGCATTTACTCCGAAGAAGCGACAACCTGAATCCATATTACTACATGAGCGTGGCATTGTCAAAACTTCTTTAATGTCCAAACCATTTTGAATGAACCATTTTGTCCAAACCATTTATCGAAGCTGGCCTTAGGTATTCGACAGCTATTTCTAATGCATCTTGGGCAATTACCCGATCAGTTAGCCGAACAGTAACTTTGTCATGTATCACTTCTGAAAAATAGGTGCGCCGTAAGACATACTGCAAAAAAACAAAAAGCAGCTGCACAATGACAACTGCTTTTTGTTTTAAAGGGAGAAAAAATATAGTAACAAATATAGATTAATTACGTATATTAATAGTTTGTACACTAATTATACGTCTAGCGAAGCATTTTGTCAATCATGCATTTTATCCAAACTTAGCATACTAATTATGTGCATTTTCGCCAATATGTCGTCTATTCAGTTGATTCACCACCGGTGTCACAATGGTTGTCTCAATTTTCTCCTTTAATTGCTCCACATCTGTCTGTCTTTGAATTTCAGCCATCGCTGACGCATACACACGGTTTCCGCTTAATACATCTGTCTGCTTCAAAAACATCGTCACTGACAAAATCAGCAGCACAATGATCATCCGCGTTGAAAAACTGCTGCTTTTTTCAGTACTGTCCCGGACAATAGAATGTTTCTGTTTCTTATCCAACTGTCTGAGTCGTCTGTAATTACTTTTCTGTGCTGCTTCCATTTCAAAGTAATTGTCCATATAAAAAGCTCCGTCTTTTTGTATCATGATACGCAGACGGAGCCTTCTTTATACCTGTATTCAACTTTTCAATATTTTACAAACATCCTTCCCCTGCAGCTGCCATTAATGAACTATATCGTTCTTCTCAGACAAATGGATCAGAAAATCTGCATCAATTGTTCTGAAATCATCAATCACTGCATTCGCCTTTGACAGATCCTGTTCACCGGATGTAGGGTTCTGATAGCCCAGGCAGGTCATTCCGGCCCGTACTGCTGCCAACACACCATTGGCTGAATCTTCAATCACTACGCAGGTCTCCGGCGTCTCCTTCAGTTTTTCACATGTCTCAAGAAAAACGTCCGGTGCCGGCTTACCGTTTCTTACTTCTTCACCCGAAAAAATCAGATCAAAATAAGCGACAAGGCCAAGCTTTTCCAAAACTGCATGAATAAACGGATAGGAGGAAGAGGATGCCACTGCTGTCTTTAAACCGGCGGCCTTGATGCTCTTCAGCAATTCCACTGAGCCCGCAGTAGGTCCGGCATCGCTTTCCCGGACAAGGCGGATCATGATCGCCTCACGCTCTGCGATCAGACTGTCGATTGTCTCACTGAGGTGATATCGCTCTTTGAACAACTCAAATCTCAGCTGGTTCGTTGTGCCTGCATAGGCTGTCATCGCTTCCACCGGCACATCCACCCCATGAGCAGCCAGCGTTTGCTGATCCCCTAGATAATGCATCGGCTGACTGTCAATGAGCACCCCATCCATATCAAATATAATCGCATGTACCATTCTTGTCATTGCCTCTTAATTGCAGTAATTCTTGAATTCTTTGAGAACAGTCAGCACCAGGTTGTATGTCCTCTCAACAGAAGCAATACCCAGGCGTTCTCTCGATGTATGAATATCGTGCATTTCAGGGCCCATGCTGACCATATCAAGCCAAGGCATCTTCTCGGACAGCAAACCACATTCAAGTCCGGCATGGATCATCTCAATAGATGCCTCTTCGCCTGTCTGTTCCTCATAAATCTTCTTGCAGAGTGCACAGATTTTGGAATCAGGGTTAAATGGCCATTCCGGATATTCGCCACGGAAAGTCATTTCGCCGCCCAGAAATTCTGTCATATATCTCAGCTTATCTTTCATCAGTTCTTTCAGGGACTTCACAGAACTTCTGATGGCCCATGTCATGGCAACTCCCTCTTCCGTCGTCTCAAGAACTCCGAGATTTAATGAACTTTCAACAAGGCCCGGCAAATCTGCGCTCATCGTCTGGATGCCGTTTGGCACCTGCATCAGCATAAAAATTACCTTCTCAGTCAATGCCATAGAGAAGACTTCATAGCCTCCCTCCGCACGTACATCCGCATCAATGGCAATCACCGGATCACACACATGGAACTCACTGCGCACTTTCTCCTGAAAAGCAGCTGCCAGAGACTGGATCTCATCGATGTCTTCATCAGATACCACGATCTCAGCCTTACTATCTACAGGAATCGCATTGTCCTTGTCTCCGCCATCCACAGAAATAATACAAAATGGCAGTGCTTCATGCAGTTCAAACAACAGTCTGCCAAGCAAAATGTTCGCATTGGCACGGCCTTTATCAATCTCTGAGCCGGAATGTCCACCCACAAGGCCATGGACATGCAGTGTCATTGCCGTTCCCTCGGCGGAAGCACAGCTCATCGGAAGAACCGATGTAGCTTTCACACCGCCGGCACAGCCTGCAAGGAAATGCCCTTCATCCTCTGAATCAAGATTCAGAAGGTATTTTGCCTTCAGATCGGCTGTATCCAGTGCAATGGCACCTTCCATGCCCACTTCTTCTTCAGTTGTAAAGACCACTTCCAGTTCCGGATGTTCAATCGTATTATCCTCAAGAATTGCCAATCCCATGGCAACGGCAATGCCGTCATCTCCGCCGAGGGTTGTTCCCTTTGCATGGACATATCCGTCTTCAACCACCAGGTTCAGTCCATCCTTCTCAAAATCAAAATCCACACCTGCATCTTTGACACATACCATATCCAGATGTCCCTGGAGCATCAGAACCGGCGCTTCGCCATAGCCTTCTGAAGCCGGCTTTCTGATTACGACATTGTATTCTTCATCCTGACGGACCTCAAGATTCAGAGACTGTGCCACAGAAACACAGTAATCGCTGATGGCTGCTACATTGTAAGAGCCATGTGGGATCTTGCAGATCTCCTCAAAATAATAAAAAACGCGTTCCGGTTTTAAACCTTCTAAAACTCCCATTTCTATCTCCTAAAATAAAATTAATTTTTAAAACTGTGAATTGGCGCCGGAATTCTGCCGCCGCGGTTAATGAAATCCGAACAGTCAAATTCATTCACTTTCATAATCGGTGCATAACCAAGCAATCCGCCAAATTCAGCTGTATCGCCGACTTTCATGCCATGTACCGGAATCAGTCGGACCGCAGTTGTCTTCTGGTTGATCATACCGATCGCCATTTCATCTGCGATCATACCGGAAATAGTGGTTGCCTTTGTATCTCCCGGAATAGCGATCATATCCAGACCAACAGAGCATACACATGTCATCGCTTCCAGTTTCTCCATGGTCAGTGCACCTTCAAGTACAGAATCAATCATACCCTGATCCTCAGATACAGGAATAAAAGCACCGGACAGACCGCCGACATAAGAAGAAGCCATGATACCGCCCTTCTTCACCTGATCATTCAAAAGGGCAAGGGCCGCTGTTGTACCCGGTGCACCCACGCGCTCAAGACCCATTTCCTGAAGAATCTCAGCAACGCTGTCACCGACAGCCGGTGTCGGAGCAAGGGAAAGGTCAATAATGCCAAACGGCACGTTCAGACGTCTGGAAGCTTCCTGGGCAACCAGCTGCCCAACACGAGTCACCTTAAAAGCTGTCTTCTTGATTGTCTCACAGAGCACACCGAAATCCTGACCTTTGACTTCTTCAATAGCACGTTTAACAACACCAGGGCCACTGACACCCACGTTGATGACAACATCTCCCTCTGTCACACCATGGAATGCGCCTGCCATAAATGGATTATCATCCGGTGCATTACAGAAAATAACAAGCTTCGCACAACCAAGAGAATCATTGTCCTTTGTCAGCTCTGCTGTCTTCTTCACGGTCTCGCCCAGCATCTTGACAGCATCCATATCTATACCAGTCTTGGTGGAACCCACATTCACAGAACTGCAGACGAGTTCTGTCTCTGCCAATGCCTGAGGGATAGATTCAATCAACAGCTTGTCCGCAGGTGTCATGCCCTTTGAAACAAGGGCTGAATAACCGCCGAGAAAGTTGATGCCTACTGTATGAGCTGCTCTGTCAAGGGTCTTGGCAATCTTCACATAATCTTCCGGTGTCTTGCAGCAGCTGCCGCCAACCAGTGCAATCGGCGTTACGGAAATTCGCTTATTGACAATCGGAATACCATAATCCAGCTCAATCTGCTCACCGACCTTCACAAGATTCGCTGCCTTCTCAGTGATCTTACGATATATCTTCTCACAAACAACATCTACATTATTATCACAGCAGTCAAGAAGACTGATACCCATTGTAATTGTACGGACGTCCAGATTGGACTCCTCAATCATCTTGTTCGTTTCCCGAACTTCAAATACATTGATCATTTATCTTACCCGCCTTTGTTAAATTCTATGCATGATGTCAAAAATCTCTTCGTGCTGCATTTTGATCTGAACACCAAGATCTTCACCAATCTTATCAAGATCCTTCACCAATGAGGCAAATTCCTTATCTGCACCATTAGCATCTACGATCATCATCATATGAAAATAGCCCTGGATAATGGACTGATCAATATCAAGAATGTTGATCTTATGCTCCGCAAGATATGTACATACGGTTGCAATAATACCTACTCTGTCCTTGCCGATAACTGTAATAATTGTCCTGTTCATGATTCAATACCTCCGTTTTATAATGTGATAAGAGCCCTTGCCTCATCTCTTGGGGCAACGCTGATATGCAGCGCTTCTTTTGTCACTGAAAAATCTCTTTCCAATTCATTCTGAACGGCTCTGAGCGCAAGCTCAGGAAAATTGTTCTCCTTGCTCAAGTGTCCAAGGATCACCTGCTGCAGTCTCTCATTCAGGAGTCTGCCGACCAGCTGACCGGACATCTCATTGCAAAGATGGCCATAATTCCCGGCGATTCTGCGCTTCAACTGATAGGGATATGGTCCCACTTCAAGCATATGCAGATCATAATTAGCTTCCACATAGAGCAGATCACAATCCTTAAGCTCATCGATGATCGCCTCATCAAAATAACCCAGGTCCGTCACTGTTCCAATTCTTGCATCTGCCGTTTCAATCTGATAGCTGACAGGATCCCTTGCATCATGGGGAATAGAAAAAGGATGGATGGTCATATCGTTAATCTGGAAAGTCTCTCCCGGCCGGATCACATGAAAAAGGGATTCATCCACCTTGCCAAGTGACTTCGTCCGCCATATTTCTTCCAATGTTCCTCTTGTCCCATAAATCGGCACATGATACTTTCTTGACCAGACACCGATTCCCTGGATATGATCCATATGTTCATGGGTAACAAGAAGTGCATCAATATCAGTACCTTCTGTGCCGAAACTCTTAAGTCCTTGCTCAATTCTCTTCTTACTGATACCTGCATCGATCAAAATATGTGTATCATCATTTGCTGCATACAGACAGTTGCCGCTGCTGCCGCTGGCAATTGTTGAAAATTGCATGCATCTCATCCTCTCATCGTAAAATAATAACTTTCAAGTTAAACGCATCTGTGCGCAGAACTTTTATACTAAATTATAATCCATCGACATTTTAAACGCAACATTTATTTTATATTAGTACAGCAATTCATCAAAGTACACAAACGGCTGCCAAAGGCAGCCAAAACATTTCATCATTCGTGCATTTATTGTTGAGCCAGCTTCTCTTTCAACTGAGCATACACATCCGACAATGTTGTGTTATTTTTAATCACAAAAGAACATTGCTCAAAAAAGACCTCATCCGGCTGCTGGTTTCTCATCACCGAATCAACCTTCTCATCTGAGTAATTCCTTGTCTCCTTCATGCGCTGTCTGCGGATCTCCGGTTTCGTATACACATACCAGAATTCATCACAGATATCTTCATATCCGCATTCAAGAAGAATGGCAGATTCCAACGCCACAAAACGACACTCACCGGAAGCCTCTGCCTCTGCGATCAACTTTCGTATCTCATCCTTTACATACGGATGCGTCATACTGTTCAACTTCTCCAGGGCTTCTTTGTTGTTAAAAACATGATCGGCCAGCTTCTTTCTGTCGATTTCGCCGTCATCCATCAAAATATCTCTGCCAAAATATTCCACGATCAGCTGATAGCTGATATTGCCCTTCTGCATCAGTTCTCTTGCCACTTCGTCAGACATAATCACACATCCTCCGAAATTCTCCTGAAGCATTTTGATCACTTCGGATTTACCTGTACCGGCACCGCCTGTAATGCCATACACCTTCATTTGTACATCCCCTTTTCTACGTCCCGGATTTATTTTAACTCATACCAGTTATGACCGGTATGCATATCAATCTCCAACGGCACCGCCAATGTCGCTGCATGTTCCATTTCTTCCTTCAAAATCGCCTTCACTGCATCTACTTCATCCAAAACGGCCTCAATCAGCAATTCATCATGGATCTGCAGGATCAGCCTGGACTTCATATGCTGCCGTTTCAAGCGTCTATTCACTCTGACCATAGCAATCTTGATGATATCCGCTGCCGTTCCCTGAATCGGTGAATTCATGGCAATACGCTCACCAAAAGACCGCTGCATAAAATTACTTGAAAGCAGTTCCGGAACCGGACGGCGTCTGCCGAATAATGTCACGGCGTATCCCTTCTCCTTTGCATCTTCCACAGAACGGTCAAGAAACGCCTTAATGCCCGGATAGGTCCGGAAATACTGCTGGATATAATTCTCTGCTTCCTTCTTGGTGATACTCAGATCCTGGCTGAGGCCGAAGGAACTGATGCCGTACACAATACCGAAATTAACCGCCTTGGCATTGCTTCTCTGAGCCGGCGTCACTTCATCGAAAGGTGTGTGGAACACCTGGGAAGCCGTCATCCGATGGATATCCTGGGCCTCTTTGTAGGCCTGGATCAGATGTTCATCCCCGGCCATATGGGCAAGGACACGCAGCTCAATCTGTGAATAATCCGCATTGACAAAGATACAGTCTTCCTTAGGTACAAAAACCTTGCGGATCAGCCTTCCAAGCTCCATACGCACCGGAATATTCTGAAGATTCGGTTCCGTACTGCTGATACGTCCCGTCGCTGTAATGGTCTGATTAAACTTGCCGTGGATTCTCTGGTCATCCGGCCGGATATAACCGGCCAGCCCATCTGCATAAGTGGATTTCAATTTCGTCAGCTGGCGGTATTCAAGAATCTGCCCCACGATTGGATCATAAGTACGCAGCTTTTCAAGAATATCGGCAGACGTAGAATAACCCGTCTTCGTCTTCTTCGCAAAAGGCAATCCCAACTTCTCAAATAAAATTATGCCCAGCTGCTTAGGTGAGTTGATATTGAAAGATTCTCCCGCAAGCTCATAAATATTCTTCTCCAGTTCATCAATCCTGCCTGTCAGTCGGCTGCCGTATTCTGCAAGGGCGTCCTTCTCAACAGCAATACCTGCCTTCTCCATATCATATAAGGCATATACCAACGGCATTTCAATCTCATCAAAGAGCCGGTCCATGCCGGTCTCCTCAAGCCGCTTCTTTAAAGTACTATACGCCTGTACAGGGATCATCGCCGAATACGCAAGATAATGTCCAAAACTCTCTTTTTCTTTTTCCGATGCTTCTGTCAACGTCATCTTCTTCAGCCAATCCGCTCTTGAAGGCACTGTCATGCCAAGGAAATCCTGTGCAATACCGTCATAGGTATAGCTGTCCTTTAACGGATTGATCAAATATGCCGCGATGGCCGCATCAAAAATGCCGTCCTCTTCCGAAAGCTCCAACCAGTACAACTGCGGTTTCACATCGATCATGCAGCAAACACCGGCTCTCTTCGCCGCCGCTGCCGCCATCTCACGAAGGACTGCTGCTGTCATCATCCCTTCCGCCGGAATATAAACAGGCACATTGTCTGCTTTGCAGGCAGCCAGACCCTCAAAATCATCTTCTGAGAAATAATACAGTCCCAGTTGATCTGTCTCACCAATTCCCTCCAGCCAGGAAACAGCCGCTGCAAAATCATCCAGCACCTTTACTGTCTGATAATTCACCGTTGTTTCTGCCACACTGTCAAAACGCTTCAGAATATTCTTCAGTTCCAACCGCTTCAAAAGGGCATAGGATGCATCGTTCATCATCTGCCCGATGGCTGCATCTTCCAGTTTGAAATCCAGCACACAATCTGTCTTAATGGTTGCCAGAACCTTGCTGAACTGCGCCTGTTCATAGTAAGTGACCAAATTCTCTGAAGCCTTCTTCGGTTTCAATTCCGCTGCATGTGCATGAGCCTCTTCAATACTGTGCCACGTACTGATGATCTTCGATGCCGTCTTCTCACCAATGCCGGGAACACCCGGAATATTATCCGATGTATCGCCCATCAGTGCTTTCATGTCAATAAATTCTGTCGGTGTGACCTGATATTTTTCAAAGACATCTGCTGCATAATAATCTTCGATCTCTGTACCTGACATCTTCGTCTTCGGAATGCGGATCTTGATCTTGTCCGTTGCCAGCTGAAGCAGATCCCTGTCACCGGATATAATGGACACAGCATATCCCGCCGCCTCATAAGCTTTCCCAAGTGTACCGAGAATATCATCCGCCTCATAACCGGCGTGTTCAAGGGTCGGTATCTGCATAGCATGCAGAACTTCCTTGATCACCGGAACCTGCTCCCGCAATTCCTCAGGCATCGGCTTTCTTGTCCCCTTATAAGCCTCAAACATCTCATGGCGGAATGTCGGCGCATGAACATCGAAAGCAACCGCAAGATAATCTGCTTTCTCTTCATCAAGTATCTTAAACATAATATTCAAAAAGCCGTAAACTGCATTGGTATGCAGCCCTTCTGCATTCGACAACAGTGGAATGCCATAATAGGCTCTGTTCAAAATGCTGTGCCCGTCGATCAAAATCACTTTACTCATTTAACTATCAATTCCTTTTCTATCATATTGCCGCCATCCGGCAAACCTCTTTGTTCAACTGAAAAACCGGCCGGAAGGATTACCGGATAATGCTGTTCAAAATATAACCGTCCCGAGGATACATCTGACGTCTCCGAAATATCTCCCATATCCTCCGTCACTGCATCCTCACCAAACCAGAATGCATAGAGGGATACAGCTGCTGCGTCCTTGAAATCATTCAGTGTATGGATCTCCTGCTCACTGAACAGCAGCGTATGACTGCAGAATGCGAGAATCACTGCTATGATAACAATGCCGGCCCGCTTGGCAAAATGCCGCCTTGCCGCCAGACGCTTTCTCATATAAAGTTCTTTGTTCTGTTCACTGATAAAATCTTTCAGATTCTTCTTAAGATCCATTGTCCCTGTATGATCTTCATCCAGCTGCATCAAACCAATGGTGATCATATAGTAGACTTCCAGTTCATCATAACAGTCCTGGCAGTTCTCAATATGCTCAAGGAAACCTTCCAGCTGCTCATCTGTCAATTTCTCTTCAATAAATCCCGAAATCATCCGTTGTACATCATGACACTTCACCCGCGATTCCCCCTTTCATCTGTCTGGTAATACTATACACTATTTTTTTAAAAAAATAAAGCATCCCATTTTTATATTTGTCCTATGTGATTCCCTTGACATTCTCATCATTTCGATATATCGTTATATCAGAATACTAAACAGAAACCGATTCATCCTGACACTTTATGCCATGATGAATTTTTTATGGAGGATTTTATGATAGATGGATTTAACAGAACAATCGATTACATCCGGCTTTCGGTCACAGACAGATGCAACCTGCGCTGCCGTTACTGTATGCCGCCTGATGGAATTTCCTGTCTGCCTATGCGTGAAATTCTCACTTACGAGGAGATTGAACATCTCTGCCGTATTTTCGCAGCCCTTGGCATCCATAAAGTCAAGATTACCGGGGGAGAACCTTTCGTCCGAAAGAATATATGCCATCTGATTCGTCGGATCAAGCAGATCCCCGGCATTGACAGTGTCACACTAACAACCAACGGCACACTGGCACTGCATCATCTGGAAGAATTGAAAGCCATCGGCATTGACGGCATCAATTTCAGTCTGGACACCTTGAAACCGGCCGTTTTTCAGCAGATCACCGGCGGAAGGGGCCTAGAAAATGTCCTTGTAGCCATCAACAAGGCGGTTTCTCTTCAAATCCCGAATATCAAGATCAACTGTGTCCCTGTCCGTGATTTCAATCTCTCTGAAATCCCGGATATCGCCGCCTTAGCCGAAAATTATCCGATTCATGTCCGTTTTATCGAGATGATGCCTATCGGCCTGGGCAAAGATTTTCAGATGATTTCTGAATCCGAGATCTGTCATCTCCTGAAGGATACCTACGGCAGTCTTGAACCCATAGACGGCATTTTCGGCAACGGTCCGGCACATTATTATCACATTCCGGGGTTCAAAGGACATATCGGTTTTATCAGTGCCATGAGTCATATGTTCTGCGACGGATGCAACCGTATTCGCCTGACTACAGACGGACAGCTCAAAACATGTCTCTTCTATGAAAATGGGATTGATCTGAAATCTTTAATAAGAAACAACTGCAGTGATGAAGAACTGAGACAGCAGGTCTGCCTTGCACTGCAGAGTAAACCACAGCACCACGAAATATCCAGCCTGCCGCCGGAACTTCGGGGTATGTCACAGATAGGAGGATAAAGAATGTACAATGTTGCTATTATTACAGCCAGCGATAAAGGATACGCCGGCGAGCGCGAAGATAAGAGCAGTCAGACTATTGAAGAGCTCGTCACTGCCAAAGGGCTGCATGTTGCTCATAAGATCATTCTTCCTGATGACCGCAGCATGCTGGCCAAACAGATGATGACCTTATGCGAGCAGAGCATCGATCTGATTCTCACAACCGGCGGTACCGGCTTCTCCAAAAGGGACGTTACACCGGAAGCCACTGCTGATGTCGTTGAACGCAGGGCTGACAACCTCACTTTCGCCATGATTGCCAACAGTCTGCAATATACCCCAAAGGCCATGCTCTCCCGAGGCATTGCAGGTATCCGTGGCAACACACTCATTGTGAATCTTCCAGGAAGTCCAAAAGCCGTCCGAGAAAACCTGGAATACGCCATGGATGCGATTATTCACGGTGTGAAGATTTTAAAGGGCGATGACGGCGAATGTGCAAGGCAATAAAATCCAGCATCAAAAAAGGAATGACTCACATGACTCAAAATCATGAGAATCATTCCTTTTATGTAGAGTTCAACTCCTATAAAGAAAAAAACGCTGCTAAACAGCGTTTTTAAAATAATAAAGTACCGGTGGTCGGACTCGAACCGACATGGATTGCTCCGCATGATTTTGAGTCATGTGCGTCTGCCAATTCCGCCACACCGGCATATGATATATGCCACAGTCATGCAACTGCATCCCACAATCATCAATGTGGATTCTGGCAATAAAAAAATAGCCCGTAGGGGAATCGAACCCCTGTTTCCGCCGTGAGAGGGCGGCGTCTTAACCGCTTGACCAACGAGCCATTTGCTACTCTGCTATCATACACTACTTTTAAGCAAAATGCAAGCCTTTTTTTAAATTTTTTTAAAAAAATATATTTTTCTAACTTTAAAGACTTTTTGACAGCAGAGTGTCTGTCTATTCTATGCCATCCGACACCTTGTGTCAATGTCTCCTACATAAAATGCATTTAAGACAGCGGCTGAATCAGGATATCCATCACACCGCCGCAGACAAGGCCATTTTCTGCTGCTTCCCGACCTGTCATATCTACATGCTCCATCAGACAGATATTCTCCCGAATGCAATAGCGCGCTTTTGAGATAACTTCCGCCTCTGCGCAGCCGCCGCCAATGGTGCCTATGATCCTGCCGTCTTCCAGAATGATCATCTTTGTCCCAGCTTCTCTTGGCCCGCAGCCCTTTTTGACGATGATGGTGGCCAATGCCATCCTGACCCCTTCCTCAGGTTGAGACAGCATCTGTTGCATCTCAGAAGAATAGCAATACTTCTCTTTCTGAGTTCTTCTACACTCAATAACCTCCGCAATGATAGAGACAGCGATTTCCTCCGGTGTCATCGCGCCAATTTTCAGACCGATCGGCATGTGTACACTATCCAGAAGGGCCGCATCATAGCCTTCCTCTAAAAGTCCCGCTTTCAGATTCTTCACCCTTACTTTGCTTCCCATCATTCCGATATAACTATGGCGTTTGCCAAGAATAACATGCATACAGTCCACGTCATACTGATGGCCTCTTGTCACAATAATAAAATAAGGCTCCTGGTGATCATCCATTCTCTCAAGCGCCTGCCTAAAAGGTTCACAGATCACTTCATCTGCGCCTGCTTCCCTTGCCTTGTTGCAGAAAACCGGCCGATCATCAATAACCGTCACCTTAAAGCCAACCATTTTCGCAAGCCGAAGCAGCGCAATGGATACATGCCCGGCTCCGCAGATCACCATCTGCTTGCCGCTGCCCACCTTCTCCATAAAAACAAAATGATCATTGGCTGTCGGCCCGATGGACATATATCGCTCAAAATAATCCGGATCCGCCACATAATCCAGAATCATCTGTTCAGCCTTCTGTCGTCGTTCATCTGTTGCATTCGGCAAATACAGACCAACAGGGTGCTTTCCCTCTACCAGGACTTTCATTCCAAGCAGTTCTCCAACAACAACAGTTGCCTCATAACAGCTCTGATTTCCCAAAATGCTTTTCTCCAACTGCTGATAGTACTCAGCAGTGGAATCAAACTTCACAATTTCATTCAATACTTGCTCTTTCATTTCAATCCCCTATATCGATTTAAAAAATCCGAAGTGATCATCCCGGTCTTCCGTCGATCACTCCGGATTCTTTATGTACGCTTTTCGTCTTACCAGTTGGTTGCAATATCTAACTGTGTAGGGTTCGATGCTGCAAAACTTCCCGTATCACAGACAAGACATGTTCCCAGGGAACTCGCTACCGTTGTACCTCTAGGGAAATAATTCAGATTGGCTGCACACATAATATATGAACCAAGCATCTTACAGCCGTCATCTCTGACCCAATATGGATAATCTTCTGCAGAAAATCCCATATCCCGCATGATTCTGACAACACCGCTCATATCCAGGTTGTAATACGTCTCCTTACCCGTCGGTCCATAGACAACACCATGATACTTGGAAAGAACCTTGCCATCAGATGAATAGGAATTATCATTGCTCGGTGCTTCCGTCTCAGGCGCTTTGGTCTCAGGCGCTTTTGTCTCAGGTGCGGATGTCTCCGGTGTCTTTGTCTCAGACGCAGATGTCTCCGTCTTCGCGGACTCCGTATTCTTCTTCGTGGATGTATCCGTCTTCTTCGTAGAGGAATCGGACTTCTTGGTATCTGTATTCTTCGACGCTTCCTGCTTCACAGCCGCTTCATGCTCAGCCTTGGCCTTGGCAGCCGCCTTCTCTTCCGCCAGAATCGATGCCATCTTGCTGTTCTGGGCATCAATCTGTGACTGGATATCCGAAATATCAGAATAGGTAGCACGCATGCTGTCATCCAATGAGGACAATTCATTCTGTCTCTCGTCCAGGATGGTATCCAACTCACTCATCTGCTGTTCATAAGAATCCTTGTCCTTGGTCAGGCTGTCCTGTTTCTCTCCAAGTTCCTGCTCATAAGCTTGAATCTGTTTCGTTGTCGCCTCAAGAGAATTGTAAAGTTCATAATCATACATATTGATTCGTGACTTATACTCCTGAGAATTCAAAACACTCTTCAAATCTGCATCCTTCAGCAGAACCTTAAAAAATGAAGCATCCTCTTCCGATTCATAAATGGCCTTGATTCGTGCCTTCAACGCCTCATACTGAATCTCCTGATTTGCTTCCGCCTCTTTCAAATTCGATTTTGTCGTTTTAATCTCCTGGTCTGTCTGCTCAATCTCATCAGAAACTGTATCCAGTGCAGATAAGGTCTCTTTAATCTTGGTGTCCAGTTCCGCTATGTAAGACTCAATGCTCGTTTTATTCGCTTTCATGCTGGCCAGTTCTGATTCAAGCTCAGATGCCTGTCCTTCCAGACTGTTGATCTGGCTGCTCACATCTGATTTGGAATCCGCAAAAGCCGGCATAGCCATTGCAAAACATAACGCACCAACAAGGATGCTGCCTGCAATTCTTCTGCTCTGTTTCACTACATAGTCCTCCTTTTAATTTGTTCGACCAACTTATTATAGCACTTTTGAAAGACTATTACAACATTATGAGCTAATTATTACGTAATTGTTTCAAATTAACCATTTTTTACTAAAATGTGTTTTTAAAAATTCAATTTTGATAATTTTGTTTATTTTTTCACTATCAATCTTACAATCTCTTCTATAATTTATTCACAATCTCCTTGTAGAATCGTCCATACATACTCAATGCATCATTATTTTGTCTATAAATTTGTTTTTAGCAAAAATAATTATTCAAAAAATGGCCTGATTAACGGCCATTTTGGCATCATAATAATCTTCAAAATTTATTTGTTAATATACAATTCCCCCAATCTATGATATGATGAAGATAAAATTTGGCAGAAAGGAGACGAAAATGGACGATAAAAATCCGATGATTGACAAAATGCAGAAAGCGACGACCGAATTATTTGTTTTAAGTGCACTTATGACGGAAGACATTTATCCCTATCGGCTTACAAAGGACATCAAAGCAATGACTTTCGGCTTAATAGAATATAGCGAAGCTGGTCTGTATCCCGTTATCAGTCGATTACTCAACGCCCAGATGATCTCCTCCTACACTGTTGCGCTTGAAAACGGGCGAAACCGCACGTATTATCATATTGAAGACAAAGGCCGGGCACACTGGCGATTATTAAAAAATGGCTATGACCAGTTTATTCGTATTTCTTATTTGATCACTGAAAAAAACGGCGATTAAAAATCGACCCTTCCGGAATATTCCGGAAGGGTCTCTGAATTAGCCGCAAATTCCTATCTTTGGTTCTCCCTCTATCAAAGGAACTACATCCATCGGCTGCATCCCCTTGAATTCATCTACAGTATAGACCAGTATCTGCGCCAAAATATACTTATTGCCAAGTAAGCGTTTGGCACTGTTATCATACTGAGCTGTGTCACTGGTCGCTTTCAGCGCATTCGTGATTTCTGTATTCACAGGATAACCTCACCCTTTCTCTGGTGATTTTATTATACTGGAATTGAGGTTGAATTTCAAGATAAGCACGCACATCCAGCTGAATGATTTCAATCCGGGACATTCCAAAAAATTACGACCACACATTTTGATTAACCCGTTGACTTTAAAATAGAATCTGCTATAATAAACTATGCTTTATCCATTCGTTTGCATACCGCGCATGTTCAGATGATAGATTATTGTAATTGTAAGTGAATCATCATCATAAGGGCTTGTACTGGTTTCGACGGGGATGTTGAAGTTTGAGAAGCCATCCGCAGACTCCGGAGCTGCGTTAAAAGCCGGAACCTAAATATAAAAGCAGACGATAAGTTAGCTTTAGCTGCCTAATTAGGCGCTTGTCGGCCCGGGACTGCTCACCATTCCGGTTACCGGCATCGAAGAAGGTGAGGACCTCCAGAGCTTAAGCTTTGCGGCTTTGGAAAATTTATGAAGCTACTGATGCTGTAGGCCTGTCATTAGGCATATGGCAGAGGGAATGAATGTATAATGACTGTGATGGGAGATGCTTGGATGGAGATATCTTCGGACCGGGGTTCGACTCCCCGCAGGTCCACTAAAACTGAACACGTTAATCTCTGTATATGATATTATCGTATACAGGAATATGTTTTGTTTGGTGTATCGAAGAAAATAAAAGTAACGACATTGTATGTTACGAAAGTGATATACAGTGTCGTTATTTTTATGCTATAATGTGGATATGAATTTAACAAATCGGGATTTAATTTATACATTTGGAGGTGGTAAACAATGAGAAAATGTGTAAAATGCGGAAAAGTTATGGTATCAGATTTAAGGCTTAAAGTAAATGGTGGTGGCTATGGGATTGTTGTTCGTGTAGATGAAAAGCAAAAGGCAACAATTATAGATGATGTAAAAGTTGCAGTCTGCCCAGAGTGCGGTTATACAGAAATGTACTTAGAGGATTTAACTAATTTAAAAGATTAGGCGATAACTTCCAGTTTGTAGAAAAGAGAATGGCGAAAGCTGTTCTCTTTTTCATGTATATCTTAATTTAAAATCCTATAATTAACATTCTTGGCACTGCCCATTGGGCAGTTGCCAAATCAGAGCTTCACTGGAACAATTTAAAGAACATATTCAAATAAATGACGTATTATGCGATTGGATAGGAAACGCGCCTGTTGACCATGTTATCAGCAAAATAGATACAAAAGTTGTTAACAAAAATATTTGAAAAACATGAAATATCAGTTGTCGCTTGTTTATTCTAAAGAAGATGTTCGAGCAATTATGTGTATCATCCAGGAACATGTTAATATTTTTTAGAACAAAATCCATCCGCTTCTGAAGAAAATATTAAGCAATGTATTTGTGAAATAGGTGATTTTGTTCAAGCCGGCATAGAAAACATTGATTTTCACACATTAATGCAAAAGATAGAGGTAACTAATCGGGCAAAAAAAAGAAAAGTATATATTATAGCTATCTTCCGTCTCTGTGGATTAAATGCTCAAAAATTAACCCGCTGCCAAATTTTCAGATTTACGCTGCGGGTTAATTTTTATATCCAATCATTTTTAATTGTTCTGACTCAGATATTCCTCCAGACAAATGCCCTTATCATGCATCACCTTAGCCGCTTCCTTGCCGACATAGCGATAATGATCATCCTCAGCCGCAGCCCCCGTCACTGATTCCTTTCCGGATGGATAACGCAGGACAAAGCCATACTTATACGCATTGTCATTCATCCATGCCAGAACACTGTCTGTATCCTGTCCATAGTCTTCATCACCGGCAATATCAATTGCCAGACCGGTTTCATGTTCACTGGTTCCGGGCTTTGCAATCACCTGTTCAGCCTTACTTGTTGCTTCTTCTGCAGAATAGCCTTCATCCTCATAATTCTGGATCGTATCGTCCATCAGCGCCTGCTGCTCTTCCCGTGTTCTGTATGCATCGCTGACGATCGGATAGATATCCTCCGATCTGGCCGCATCAAACATCTCCTGAAGATCTGTGAGAATACGTGAGTCAACAGACTGACCATTGCGTAATTCCGTCAGATCAATACTGTAATCATCAGCAATCGGATGGGTACTGTTCACCAGGAGCAGCCGCCAGTCTGAACTTGAAGCGGTACTGTCTGTTTGACCGTCAGATGTCTGATCTAATCCATCTGCGGATGCTGTATCTGATACACTCTCATCGCTCTGTGAAACATTGCTGTCCGCTGTCTCATCCGCATCTTTGGCGGCCATGACACTCTCCGGCGGCACACTGCCGTTATTCCCCATTGGATCCGTGCACAGCACAACCAGAAATATAACAACAAGAAACAAAGCCACTATCGATAAAATAATCTGCTGAAATGTCTGTCCTTTTCTACTATGGTACCTTGTATTTCGTTCTGAATAACGTGTTCTTCTTTTTCTCATATATCGCAGCCCCTTTATTTCTTAATATTATAGCAAAAACTTTGCATCAAAGTCTTGACCAAACTGTAAAAATTTTATTAATTTTTGTCTTATAAAGGCTGCATCCCGATTCGTCAATCAGCGAAGGCGGATCTTCATCTCGCGTTCTGCTTCTCGCCGCTGATCCTTCTTGGCAATATCTTCACGTTTATCATATAGCTTCTTTCCTCGAGCAAGGCCAATCTGGACTTTCACAAGGCTGTCCTTGAAATACACCTGCAGCGGCATGATCGTATAACCTTTCTGGGAAACCTGTCCCAGAAGCTTCGTAATCTCGCGTTTATGCAGCAGAAGCTTTCTTGTACGAAGCGGGTCTTTGTTGAAAATGTTGCCCTTCTCATAAGGCGCTATATGCATATGCTCAATATAAATCTCTCCATGATCTGCATGAATAAAAGATTCCTTAATGCTGCACTTGCCCATGCGGAGAGACTTTACCTCTGTACCGTGCAGAACGATACCCGCCTCATACTTATCCTCGATAAAATAATCATGATACGCTTTCTTGTTATTGGCGATCAGTTTGGTTCCTTTTCCGGCCATTACATTTCCCCCTCTGCAAAAATGCTGTCCTCCAGCATAAAATTCACGGCTTTCGCCAGAAAATCTACATCTTTGACAATGATACGGACATGTTCACCCAGCTTGAAGGTTCTTCCGGTATCTTCTCCCGTTAATGTATACGTATTCTCATCAAAAATATAATAATCATCGTCCATATCCTGCAGTCTGATCAGACCCTCACAGGTATTCGGCAATTCCACATACATGCCCCAGTTGGTAATGCCTGAGACGACACCTTCGTACCTCTGACCAATCCGTTTGGACATATACTCTGCCTTCTTCATCTTCTCAACTTCACGTTCAGCCTCGTCCGCCCTGCGCTCTGTACTGCTTGTCTGAACAGCGACATCCGGCAGAATATGATGATAATGTGCCTGACGCCCGTCATCTAGCTGACCGTGAAGATTCTCCTTGATAATACGATGGATCTGAAGATCCGGATATCTTCGGATTGGTGACGTAAAATGACAATAGTAGGAAACTGCAAGTCCAAAATGGCCGAGATTTTCCGTTGTATAGCGGGCCTGCTTCATGGATCGCAATACCAGTCTTGAAATCATGGTTTCTTCCGGCGTTCCTTCAATCTTACCTAACAATTTCTGAAATTCCATCGGATGAATGCTGTCCTGACGGATATTCATATAATATCCATAGTTCTTAATCAGGATCATCAGACGTTTAATACGGTCTGTATCCGGGGATTCATGACTTCTATAAAGAAATGGCAGTTCCTGCCAGAAGAAATCCTCTGCAATGGTCTCATTGGCCATCAGCATGAAATCCTCGATGATCTTCGTTGCCGGATTTCTGTCATATGGATGAATATCCACCGGGAAATCCCGATCGTCCAGTTCAATCTTGGATTCAGGAAAATCAAAATCAATACCTCCGCGCTCCTTGCGTTTCTTGCGAAGAAGATCCGACAATGTCTTCATTTCTTTAAACATCTTCACCGCATCCGCATATACGACCGTTAATTCTTTGTCCCCATCCAATATACGACTAACCTGGTTGTAAGACATACGGTGATTGACTCTGATCACACTCTCCGTAATTTCATGGCCGATAATACCGCCCCGTTCATCCAGCTCCATCAGACAGCTGAGTGCCAGTCTGTCCACCCCTTCATTCAGGGAACAGATACCATTGGAAAGGGCATGGGGCAACATCGGAATCACCTTGTTGACCAGATAGACGCTGGTGCCTCGCTTCAGTGCCTCTTTGTCAAGGGGAGATCCCTCCTTGACATAATGCGTCACATCTGCAATATGCACCCCCAGAAAATAGTGGCCATCCTTCATTTCAAGAGTAATCGCATCATCCAGATCCTTGGCATCTTCTCCATCAATGGTCACGGTCATCCGATCTCTCAAATCTCTGCGCCCTTCGGTCTCTTCCGGGCTGACAGATTCCGGAACAGATAAAAGCTGTGTTTTCACATCCTCCGGAAATTCCGTCGGCAGATCGAAGGCTTTCACAACCGCCAAAATATCTGTCTTCGGATCATCCGCATGGCCGAGAATCTCTGTCACAGTTCCTTCCGGATTCTTACGATCATTGCCATAATCCGTCAGTTTCACCACAACACGATGGCCGTTTACCGCCCGCATGGTCTTTCCGCACGGGATAAAAATATCACTGCCAATCTTCTGGTTATCCGGGATCACAAAACCATAATTCTTATTCTTCTGAAAAATACCGGTTACTTCCGTAAAGCCGCGCTCAACAATCTGAAGTACCTTTCCTTCAGCCCTCTTGGCTGCCCTTGTACCGCCCGCCGGGACAGCCGGTGCCACCAACTGGATCAGAACCGTATCCCCGTGAAAAGCACCCTTTGTCTCATCCGCCGGGATAAATACGTCCTGCTCCATGCCCTCAACTGTCACAAAACCAAATCCCCTTGTACTGCCGCAGAACTTGCCTGTAAAGGTATCCGGCTCCGCTTTCTTATATCGACCATTCTCAGTCAATGTCAGTTCTCCGCCGGCAATGAGCTGATCCAGAAATTCCTTGAATTCCTCCTTCTCACGTTTCGGCACTGAAAATACCATACAAAGCTCTTTGAACTTCATCGGTTTGTAGTTCTTCTCTTCAATAAAATCCAGGACCATTTTTCTTCTTACATCAAAAATAACCTTGTCCATGTTTGTCACCTCCTGTTTCTATACTCGCTTTTCTATTCTTCGGCCGGATCTGTATCCGCCGCTAACATTCTCTGTGCATTCTATACATTCTAGCTGCAGAAAGAACAAAAACACTCCCGAAGGAGTGTTTCTATTCATCTTGCTGTACATGTTCAGGCCGGAAGTATTACCGGCTGAATGATACTGCCTTCAGCAGTCTGACATTCTTAGTATCCCCAGCTCATGTTCATCACAAGAGATAATACAATAAAGATCGCTGCCAAAATAGCTGTTGATCTCTCAAGTAAAGCATCTTCTGTGTGCTTCTTACCATGGGTCGTGAAATATGTGTCGTTGCTTCTGCCTGTAATTCCGCCAGACAGATCCGCACCCTGACCTTTTCCTTTAAATACTAAAAATACAAGTACTAAACATACAATGATATATACCACTGTGGCTGCAATTCTGATACCGCTCATGCGTACACCTCCTGCATTCAATCTAAATCATTATAGCACAGGTTCCTACAGCATGTAAAGTATATTTTATCGTTTCACAAGAAGTGAATGACCAGTCATCTCTACCGGTTTCTCCAGCCCCATCATATCGATGAGTGTTGGCGCCAGGTCTGCCAGGCAGCCTCCCTCTTTCAGTGTGTAGGCCGGATCATAATTAATCAAAATAAATGGCACCGGATTGGTTGTATGAGCAGTGAAAGGCACCCCTGTTGTATAATCAACCAACTGTTCACAGTTGCCATGGTCTGCACAGAGAATCATCTGGCCATCCACTTCTTTCAATGCCTCAACAGCACGGCCGACACATGTATCCACTGCTTCAACTGCTTTAATCGCTGCAGATTCAACACCTGTATGACCCACCATATCCGGATTAGCGAAATTGATGATGATCACGTCGTATTTATCTGATTTGATGGCTTCTACGAGTTTATCGCACACTTCATAAGCACTCATCTCAGGCTTCAGATCATAAGTTGCTACCTTTGGAGAATTCACAAGGATTCTGTCCTCTCCCGGATTTGGTGCTTCGACACCGCCGTTAAAGAAGAATGTCACATGTGCATATTTCTCTGTCTCAGCAATTCTTGCCTGCTTCAGTCCTTTAGAAGCCAGGAATTCACCAAATGTATTTTTGATTTCTACTTTGTTGAATGCCACTTCTTTATTCGGGATTGTTACATCATATTCTGTAAAACAGATATAGGTTACTTTCTTGCGTTCGCCTCTGTCAAAACCATCAAATTCATCTGCGCAGAAAGCTCTTGTGATCTCACGAGCGCGGTCCGGTCTGAAGTTGAAGAAGATAATGGAATCACCGTCATTGACTGTAGCCGTTGGCTTGCCGTCTCTCATAATGACAGTCGGTACAACAAATTCATCATAAACTTCCTTCTCATAGGATGCCTTAACCGCATCATATGGGCATTCTGCCTGTATGCCTTCACCAAAAGTGATGGCACGATAAGCTTTTTCCACACGGTCCCATCTGTTGTCACGGTCCATGGCATAGTAACGGCCCATAACAGAAGCAATCTGTCCAACACCCAGTTCCTGCATCTTCTCGTATAATTCTTTGATATAATCTGCACCTGATGCCGGCGGTGTATCACGGCCATCCAGGAAGCAGTGAACATAGACCTGCTCAAGTCCATGACGTTTTGCCAGCTCCAGCAACCCATACAGATGTGTATTATGGCTGTGGACACCACCGTCGGACAACAGACCATATAAGTGCAGTGCAGAATTGTTGGCTTTAACATTCTCAATGGCCTTTAATAAAGCCGGATTTTCAAAGAATGTACCATCCTGGATCTCTTTGGTAATTCTTGTAAGATCCTGATAAACAATACGTCCGGCGCCCATGTTCATATGTCCGACCTCAGAGTTGCCCATCTGACCTTCCGGAAGACCAACGGACAACCCGCTGGCATTGCCTTTGACAAATGGATAGGTTGCCATTAAATTATCAATGACAGGTGTCTTTGCTTCATAAACAGCATTGGCATCTTTTTTGTCATTTAAACCAAAACCATCAAGAATCATTAAAACTGTAGGTTTTTTACTCATTTTCTCTCACTTTCTTCAAAAAGGGCGCCGAATTATTCAAGACGCGCCCCAATTGATATTGTTATTGATAAAAATTATTTGTTGTAGTTAACAATCTTGCCGAAGTCCGGTTTCAGAGATGCACCGCCTACAAGGCCGCCGTCAATATCCGGTTTTGCGAAAAGTTCAGCTGCATTGCCTGCATTCACAGAACCGCCGTACTGGATACGGATAGCTTCTGCTGTTGCTTCATCATAGATTTCACGGATACACTGACGAATTGCACCGCAAACTTCCTCAGCCTGATCTGCTGTTGCAGTTTCACCGGTTCCGATTGCCCAGATTGGCTCATAAGCAATAACTGCTGTCTTTGCCTGATCTGCTGTTACATTCTGAAATGCGATCTTGATCTGCATACGGATCCATTCGATGTAAATTCCCTGTTTGCGCTGTGTCAGAGACTCGCCGCAGCAGACAATCGGTGTAATACCGTGTTCAAAAGCCTTGAGAACCTTACGGTTGACAGTTTCATCTGTTTCAGCAAAGTATTCTCTTCTCTCAGAATGACCAAGTACAACATATTTCACACCGGCATCTGTCAGCATAGCAGGAGAAATCTCACCTGTATAAGCGCCGGATTCTTCAAAATACATATTCTCAGCACCAATATTGATGTTGCTGCCTTTAGCTGCTTCCATACATGGAATGATATCGATAGCAGGTACGCAGAAAACAACATCCACGTCATCATTTGCTACAAGTGGTTTCAGTGTTTCTACAAGAGCCACTGCCTCACTTGGTGTTTTGTTCATTTTCCAGTTGCCTGCAATAATCTTCTTACGCATGATATTACGATCCCTTCTATATAATAAATAATTGACTCATTATCCACTTAAATTATTTGTCTGTTGCTGCTGCAACGCCCGGAAGTTCTTTGCCTTCAAGGAATTCAAGAGATGCGCCACCGCCTGTGGAGATATGTGTCATCTTGTCACCAAAACCAAGCTGGTTAACAGCAGCTGCTGAATCACCGCCACCGATGATCGTCACTGCATCTGTATCAGCCAGTGCCTGAGCAACTGCAACAGTACCAGCTGCAAAGTTAGGCATCTCGAATACGCCCATCGGTCCGTTCCATACAACTGTCTTCGCATCTTTGACAGCGTTGGCAAACAGTTCTCTTGTCTTCGGTCCGATATCAAGGCCCATCCAGCCGTCATCGATCTGGCCGGCATCGACTACTTTCACATTGGCATCATTAGAAAATGCATCAGCAGTTACTGTATCTACAGGAATAAGCATCTTCACGCCCTTATCAGCAGCCTTCTTGATCATATCGTTGGCATAATCAAGATAATCATCTTCACAAAGAGATGTACCGATCTTACCGCCCTGAGCCTTCATAAATGTATAAGCCATACCGCCGCCGATGATCAGAGTATCCACTTTGTCAAGCAGGTTATTGATAACAGAAATCTTGCTGGATACCTTGGAACCGCCAAGAATAGCAACAAAAGGTCTTGCAGGGTTATTGACTGCATTGCCAAGGAAATCGATTTCCTTCTGCATCAAATAGCCAACAGCTGCTGTCTTCACATACTGAGTGACACCGACGTTGGAGCAATGTGCTCTGTGAGCTGTACCGAAAGCATCATCCACATAAACATCGCAAAGGCTTGCCAGTTCTTTGCTGAAGGCTTCCCCATTCTTTGTCTCTTCAATTCTGTAACGTGTGTTCTCAAGAAGAACAACATCGCCATCTTTCATGGCAGCTACAGCAGCTTTTGCATTTGGACCAACGACCTCAGGATCTGCAGCAAATTTTACGTCCTGACCAAGAAGTTCGCTTAAACGAACAGCAACAGGTGCCAGAGAAAGTTCAGGCTTTGCTTCGCCCTTTGGCTTACCAAGATGTGAGCAAAGGATAACTTTGCCGCCGTCAGCGATGAGTTTCTTGATTGTCGGCAGGGATGCTACCAGTCTGTTCTCATCTGTAATCTTTCCATCCTGTAAAGGAACATTAAAATCGCATCTTACTAAGACTCTCTGGCCTTTAACATTAATATCATCAACAGAAACTTTATTCAGCATATTATTATCTCCTTTTGTCTGACTATATTTAAGCGCCCTTTAAGCGCAAAAACGGGTCCGGTCCAATGAGACCGGACCCGCCAAGGATCTTATTTATTTATTCTGATTTCAAAATTAAGCTAATTCAGCAAAATATTTGATTGTTCTAACCATCTGGCTTGTGTAGGAGTTTTCATTATCATACCATGAAACAACCTGCACCTGATATAAATCATCGCCAATTGGAGAAACCATTGTCTGTGTAGAATCAAATAAAGAACCATATGTGATACCTACAATATCAGATGATACGATCTGATCTTCGTTGTAACCAAAGGAATCACTTTCAGCAGCCTTCATAGCAGCGTTGATACCGTCAACTGTTACATCACTGCCTTTAACTACAGCTGTAAGGATTGTTGTAGAACCTGTAGGAACCGGTACACGCTGAGCAGAACCGATAAGTTTGCCCTTTAATTCAGGAATAACAAGACCGATTGCTTTAGCAGCACCTGTTGAGTTAGGAACAATGTTGACAGCACCTGCTCTTGCTCTTCTTAAATCACCTTTTCTGTGTGGTCCGTCAAGAATCATCTGGTCACCTGTGTAAGCATGGATTGTAGACATGATACCACTCTGGATTGGAGCATAATCATTCAAAGCCTTTGCCATAGGTGCAAGACAGTTTGTTGTACAGGATGCAGCAGAGATAATCTTGTCATCAGCTGTAAGTGTCTTCTCGTTAACGCTGTATACGATTGTAGGAAGGTCATTACCTGCTGGTGCAGAAATAACAACTTTCTTAGCGCCTGCTTTGATATGTGCTTCAGCTTTTGCCTTGGATGTATAGAAACCTGTACACTCAAGAACAACATCAACATCCAAGTCACCCCATGGTAAGTTAGAAGCATCTGCTTCTTTGTAGATTGTAATCTGTTTGCCGTCAACAACGATAGATGCGTTGTCTTCGCCAACAGTTACTGTATGTCCGGCATATCTGCCCTGAGATGAATCATATTTCAAAAGATGTGCAAGCATCTTAGGATCTGTTAAATCGTTGATTGCAACTACTTCATAACCTTCTGCTGCAAACATCTGTCTGAATGCAAGACGACCAATACGACCAAATCCATTAATTGCTACTTTTACTGCCATAATAACTCCTCCTGATATTGTATATCATTTTTATTATTTTGCCGAAAGCTTAAAGAATTTTCTTACCACTTTCGCTCTGTTCCTATTGTATCGGATTTTAATGTTTTTTTCAAGTACAAAAAACTACTTTATTAATTTTTTAACAATCCTTATAATTTGATGCAGATTACTGCATAATTTTCATGATTTTTTCGCAAATTGAAGTTTTTTGTTTTTACATCTGTACATTATTTGCAAAAAATCCAGGATTATACACACAGTTCTATCCAGATTTGACAATCTTTTAACTCGCATCATCTAATTCCGGCGCAATTTTCTCGATAATTCCACCGCCTGCGACAAGATCTCCGTCATACAGAACAACTGCCTGGCCCGGTGTGATCGCACGCTGAGGCTCATCAAAACATACATATAAACTTCCGTCCGGCAACTGTCTGGCTATGCACGGTGCTGCTTTGTGGGCGTAACGTATCTTGGCCGTCAGGCGCACCGGTTCATCCAAAGACGCACGGGACATCAGATTCACATTAGATGCATACAATGCCCGTTGGAACAATTCATCATTCTCACCGATAATGATTTTGTTTTCTTCAGGATTAATACCGGTAACAAAAACCGGATGTCCCATGGCCAGATTCAGCCCCTTTCGCTGACCAATGGTATAAGCACCGATACCTCTGTGATGTCCCAGCACTTTGCCATTCTTGTCGACAAAATCACCTTCCGGCAGTTTTTTGCCTGTATAATCTTCAATGAATGCCTGATAATTGCCGTCCGATACAAAACAGATATCCTGGCTGTCCATCTTATTGGCCACAGACAGACCGATTTCCCCAGCTATACGACGCACTTCTGATTTATCATAAGCCCCCACCGGCATCAGGGTATGCGCCAGCTGATGCTGATTCAGATTATACAATGCATACGTCTGATCTTTTCTGTCAAATGCTGCCTTTTCAATCGCATATCTGCCATTTGGAAGATGAACGATTCTGGCATAGTGACCCGTTGCAATATAATCGGCACCCAGAGCCAATGCCTTCTCAAGCAGTGCTTCCCATTTGACATAACGATTGCAGACAATACATGGATTCGGTGTCCGCCCTTTTTCATACTCAGAAACAAAATTGTCAATCACTTTCTCTCTGAACACTTCCCGGAAATTCATCACATAATACGGTATACCGATTCTCTCAGCCACTCTTCTGGCATCATCCACTGCAGATAAACCGCAGCAACCGCCGTTTTCTTCGACGATTTCATCCTCCTCTTCCTGCCAGATCTGCATGGTCACTCCGATCACATCATACCCTTGCTGTTTGAGCAGCCAGGCAGCTACAGAAGAATCCACACCACCGGACATACCTACTACAACCTTTTTCGAT
Source organism: Pseudocoprococcus catus (assembly GCF_902381825.1). Lineage (GTDB taxonomy): Bacteria > Bacillota > Clostridia > Lachnospirales > Lachnospiraceae > Coprococcus_A > Coprococcus_A intestinihominis. The sequence goes on along the minus strand of NZ_LR698973.1, from coordinate 1,927,654 downwards.
GCCATATGCATCCTCCTTCTCATGTAACAAAAGGACTGCCGCATCATCTGTCATAACGCAGCAGTCCTCCCTTATCATTCATTAATAGTCTTCTTCCTCTTCACCTTCACTGATATCGTTCTTCGGTTTCTGGAGGCCTTCAATCTTGATGCCGTTCTTTTCTGCATAATCCCAAAGGGCAGCATGAATTGCTTCTTCAGCAAGAAGAGAACAGTGTACCTTGACCGGAGGCAGACCATCAAGCGCTTCCATAACCGCTTTGTTGGTTACTTCCAACGCTTCATAAATTGTCTTACCTTTGACAAGTTCTGTTGCCATACTGCTAGTTGCAACAGCGGCGCCGCAGCCAAATGTTTTGAATTTGACATCTCTGATCACCTGGTTCTCATCAATATCAAAATATATTCTCATGATATCGCCGCACTTCGCATTGCCCACTGTGCCGACACCACTTGCATTTTCAATCTCTCCAACATTACGCGGATGCTGGAAATGATCCATAACTTTCTCACTGTACATTATTTATTTCCTCCTGTTTTCTTGATGAAATCTTCATATAACGGTGACATGGAACGAAGACGTGCAACAATCTTCTCAATTTCATCTACAACACCGTCAATTTCTTCCTGTGTATTATCATAACCCAGTGTCAGTCTCAGAGAACCATGTGCAATCTCATGAGGCAGACCAATCGCCAGAAGGACATGGGATGGATCCAGGGAACCTGATGTACAGGCAGAACCACTGGATGCACAAATATGTGCCATATCCAGCATGATCAGCATGGATTCACCCTCAACAAACTGGAAACTGAAGTTGACATTATTCGGCAATCTGCGTGTTCTGTCACCATTCAGACGTGCATAAGGGATTCTCTTATAAATGGCATCAATCATGCGGTCTCTTAATTCGATTTCCTTCGATGTACGTTCTTCCATATCAGCCACTGCCATCTCAACTGCCTTGCCAAGACCGACAATACTCGGAACATTCTCTGTACCGGCACGACGCTTACGTTCCTGAGCACCGCCGTGAATAAATGAGCGGATCTTCACACCCTTGCGGATATAAAGGAATCCAATCCCCTTCGGTCCATTGATCTTGTGACCACTGATGCTGAGCATATCAATATGCATCTTGTCTACATCAATAGGCACCTGACAATAAGCCTGTACGGCATCTGTATGGAATAAAATACCATGCTCTTTCGCAATAGCACCAATCTCTTCAATTGGCTGAATCGTTCCGATCTCATTGTTGGCAAACATAACAGAAATCAGGATCGTATCCGGGCGGATAGCTGCTTTCAGCTGATCCAGTTTGATCACTCCGTTCTCATCGACATCAATATAAGTGATCTCATATCCTCTGGATGCCAGATAATCGCATGTATGCAGAATCGCATGATGTTCAATCTTGGATGTAATGATATGCTTGCCTTTTGAAGCATATGCTTCAGCAGTCGCAACAAGTGCCCAGTTATCTGACTCACTGCCGCCGGCTGTAAAATATATATTCTCAGACGTTGTACCGATGGACTTCGCCATAATCTCACGCGCATGTGTAATAGCTGCCTTTGTTTCTGAGCCTAAACTGTAGATACTGGATGGATTGCCGTATTTCTCTGTAAAGTAAGGCAGCATGGCCTCAACGACTTCAGGTCTTGCAGCAGTTGTTGCTGCATGATCCAGATAAACTAAATGATCCATTTTGCTCATCTCCTTCAATTATTCAAAATTAATCATTGGTGACATATTTCCAAAGCGAGGGGACAGAAACTCTCCCCGTCTCTTATATATTTATATATATGCATAATTATTCTCTATGTTATATGTCCCGCATTTTTAATGAAAACTTGCTTTTTTATCTTAACATTTCATCACATATTCGTCAAGTCTTTTTCATACTATTTTGGTAGGGAAAAACAGTTTTTTAGGGCTTCTTCATCATATCTATCAGTTCTTCCTCTGTAATGACCGGTACTCCCAGTTCCCTGGCCCTTTTGTTCTTGGACGAAGCTGATGTCGAATCATTATTAATCAAATAACTGGTCTTAGATGAAACAGACCCCGCCACCTTGGCACCCTTTTCTTCAAGAAGCGCCTTTAAATTGTTTCGATTCTTGAAATGTTCCAACGAACCGGTAATAACAAATACCTTTCCATCAAAAACACGACCCTCTTCCGAGAAATTTTCCTGCTCAATCTCCACTTCCCCCAGCAGATCCTTCAGTTCTATCCTGTGCTGTTCATCTGCAAAATAGTCTGTAAAACTGCCGGCAATCACAGGGCCAATACCATCAATCGCAGTCAATTCTTCCGTTGATGCTGCCAGCATTGCCTGTAAATCATTCCTGTAATGCTGACAAAGTAATCGTGCATTTGAAAGACCGATATTCAGGATTCCAAGACTGTAGATCAGCTTCGCCAGCGTCACCTTTCTTGCCTTCTGGATGGATGCCATCAAGCGCTGATAAGACTTCTCCCCAAAACCGTCCATCTCTACAATCACATCATGATAACTATCCAAATGGAACATATCCGCCGGCTCACGCAGAAAACCGCTCTGTATAAACTTCTCCAGCGTTGCCTCAGACATTCCCTCTATGTTGAAAGCATCACGACTGACAAATAACAAAAAACGTTTGACATGCTTGGCCGGACATTCTTCATTAACACAATACAACGATGAAACATCATTCACACATCTGACTTCAGTCGGCTTTCCACAGACAGGACATTTCTTTGGAATTTCAAGCGCATCACTTCTGGTCAGATTCTCCGCAATCTGAGGAATGATCATATTGGCTTTGTAAACCTGGATCACATCACCCTTGCCCAACTGCAGCGCCCGCAAAATACTGATATTGTGAAGACTTGCCCTTGATACGGTGGTTCCTTCCAGTTCAACCGGCTCAAAAACTGCAATCGGATTGATCAGACCCGTTCGAGATGCACTCCATTCCACATCCAACAAACGCGTTTCCCGAATCTCATCCGCCCATTTAAAGGCAATGGCATTTCGTGGGAACTTCGCTGTAGTACCAAGGGATTCGCCATATGCGATATCCTCCAGGATCAAAACAAGTCCATCTGACGGAAAATCATTATCCGCTATTCGATCTGCAAACTGTGCTACATAAGTCGGAAGATTCTCTCTGTCAACCAGGACATGCTCCACTACATCAAACCCCTGTGAGGAAAGCCACTCAAACTGCTGCATCCTTGAATTATAAAAATCCATGCCTTCAGCCACCACAAGGGTAAATGCAAAGAAGTAAACATTTCTCTCCGCTGTAACTGCATTATTCAGCTGTCTGACCGAACCGCTGCAGAGATTACGCGGATTCTTATATTTCGCCTCACTGTCCTCAATCTGACTGTTCAGCGCATTGAAATCCGAATACTTGATCACCGCCTCGCCGCGCAGTGTCAGTTTTCCCTTAAAAGTAATCCGGTGGGGCACATTCTTAAATACTCTGGCATTGTTGGTGATGACCTCACCCACATAACCATTGCCTCTTGTAACCGCCTTCACAAGCTCTCCGTTGTCATATGTCAGAACGATTGTCAGTCCATCCATCTTCCATGACAGAACTCCGGTCTGATCCCCCAGCCAGTCCGCAAGAACCTGTACATCCTTCGTCTTGTCCAGGGACAACATCGGATATTCATGCTCTTCTTTCGGTAATTCACTCAACACTTCATAACCCACATGAATCGTCGGGCTGTTGCTAAGGGTGATGCCTGTCTCCTTCTCCAACTGTACCAGTTCATCATAAAGGGCATCATATTCATAGTTGCTCATCAGCTCTGTATCCTGCATATAATAAGCCTTTGACGCTCGATTCAGAATTCCTGTCAGTTCTTTGATTCTATCTGCTTTTGATATCATCTGCTCTTCCTCCGATTCGACTGATTCCTGCGATCATTTGCAATAAACTGTCTTTTCAGTTGCTCAAGTTCTTCCGCTGTTACATCCCGCCACTTTCCAACCGGCAGACTGCCCAGACGGATATTCATAATACGGACCCGCTTAAGCTTCGTTACATGGTAATCAAAATGTCGGCACATATACCGAATCTGCCGGTTCAACCCCTGTGTTAGAATAATAGAAAATGTGTAATCATCTATCCTCCGAAGCGTACACGGACGTGTCACCGTATCCAGAATCGGCACGCCCTTTGACATGCCCTGAATGAATTCATCTGTTATCTTCTTATTCACCCGGACAATATACTCTTTCTCATGATACTGACTAGCCTTCAGAATATGATTGACAATTGTACCATCATTCGTCAGAAGAATCAATCCCTCCGAATCCTTGTCCAGACGTCCGATCGGGTAAATCCGCTCCGGATAATGAATATAATCTATAATATTATTCTTCTCACGGACTCTATCTGTTGTACAGACAATTCCCCTTGGTTTATTAAAAGCGATCAAAACCATCCTGTCGTTTTGTCTGACAACCTTCGATCCTACCTTAACCACCTGCCCCGGCCTCACCCGGGTACCAAGCTCAGCCTTCGTGCCATCCACTGTCACGCGTCCTGCCTCAATCAGACGATCTGCTTCTCTTCTGGAACAAAAACCCGCATCACTCAGGAAACGATTAAGACGAACATCTGATTTATCTTCATTTTCATGTAATATATCCTTTTTAAAATTACTCATTTCTATACCTCTGTTACAAAAAAAGCTTTTGCTGCAGACACCTCCAGCAAAAGCTTTTATCATTCGTTCATCTAATTAGTTCTGTGTAGCTGTACTGCTGTCCGTCTGTGATTCTGTCTCACCGGCCGACTCAGTCTCTGCTGCAGATTCAGTCTCTGACTGTCCTGATTCAGTTGAAGATGTATCGCTGGTATCAGTAGATGCTGAATTCGTTACACTTGTCTTAGAGCGCACCTTCTGCATGAATTCCATCAGGCTTGAATCATTCGCACAGGCACTGTCCATCTTGGTATTCACTGTAGAAATAAGATCCATGACATCCTGATCCTGGTAAAGCTGATTGATGTAATTCTGAGTGGCCTCATCATACTGAAAAGAACCTGTGGCAGCATTATAATCACCGCGATAAATGTACAATGTTCCGTCATCCGCTGACTTCACATAAAATACGGAAAGATTCGGTGCCAGTGTCTTAATATCTGCCAACTTCAACTCATCATATACAAAAACAACATATTCTCCGGAATTCAGACCGCGTTTTGTATAATACTGCGTATTCTGATAATCCTCAATAATCTGTGAAGTTGCTGTCAATACATCTGCATTGATCTCCTGATCAGAATTATAAACCTTCTTCAGAAGATCTGTGTCACCCTCCTTAAATGCCTTACGGTAATTGGCAATCAGTTCATTCACTGCAGGATACTGATTCTCCTGAAGGGCATTGGTATTCTCATCGACACTGATGGTTGATTCTGCAGTCGAACTGCCGGAATTGGCGGCCGTCCCTTTATTCTCCTTGCTTCCAAGGTTCACCACCAGACCTGCAATGGCAGCAACAACGACAACAACCGACAATATAATAATCAATATACTGTTTCGATTCATAGCTATATTCTCCTCACCGGCAGAATTGTTTCTTCTGCTCTCTCTATCTCCTAATGGACTTTTCATTCCTTCCTATTCCTCCATACAATTACTTATCATGACGATACTTTCATTTCTGAATATTCATCTGCAACACTGCAGAATCATTCTGCGAATTCTGTTAAAAAAATACACCTGAAGGGAATCGAACCCTCGCACACGGCTCCGGAAACCGTTGCTCTATCCACTGAGCTACAGATGCAATTGTTATTGTACAATATTTTTTAACAGAATGCAATGGATAAATCACTTTTTCTTGTGTTATTTTTCTACATCAGAAATCAGATTCTGTTCTTTAAGGCCCAGACAACCGTCTCGAGTATCTTAATCCTTGCATAATACTTGGAATCAGCCTCAACAATCGTCCACGGTGCATAGGTAGTAGAAGTTCTCAAGATCATCTCATCGACAGCCTTGACATACGCATCCCACTTCTCACGATTGCGCCAGTCCTCATCCGTAATCTTCCACTGTTTCTCAGGATCCTCCATTCTCTCATTAAAACGTCGTTCCTGTTCATCCTTATCAATCTGAAGCCAGAATTTCAGAACAATCACCCCGTGGTCTGTCAAATTCTGCTCCATCTGGTTGATCTCTCTGTATGCACGGCGCCATTCTGCCTGGCTACAGAAGCCTTCAATACGCTCCACCATCACACGTCCATACCATGTCCGATCAAAAATCGTCATATGACCATCCTTCGGCATGGCTCGCCAGAAGCGCCACAGATAATGATGGGCCTTTTCTATATCATTCGGTGCCGCCGTCGGAACCACCTCGTATCCGCGCGGATCCAGAGGCTCTGTCAAACGCTTGATCGCACCTCCCTTTCCTGCCGCATCCCAGCCTTCCAAAGCCACAACAACAGGAATCCTCTTCAGATACATCTCATTCTGCAGACGGGTCAATTCTTTCTGCAGAACAGATAAACGCTTCTTGTAATCTTCCTTTGTCATTGTCAGACTGGCATCCACACCGTCAAGAACCGTTGTACGCATTGTCTCTTCCGTACCCGGCAATTCTTCCTGCGCGCTCTCTGCCAAATGACTGCGGCTCTCTTTTGCATTCTCTTCATTCAAACGTTCTTCTATCATCCCGGCAACAATTGTCATGACTTTCACTGCTGCATATTCCCTGTCTGTTGCCTCAATGACATGCCATGGTGCCCATGACATATCGGTCTGTTCCAGCATATGATCATACATCGGCAGATACGCCTTGTACTGCTTAAAATGCTTCCAGTCCGCTTTGGTCACACGCCACTTCGTCTCAGATGAACGTTCCAGCTTCTTCAGACGCTTCTCCTGTTCATCGGCAGAAATATGCAGGAAAAATTTGATGATCAATGTTCCGTCAGCCGACAGCTGTTCCTCGAATGAAAGAATCTGATGATACGCTGCATCCAGGCGCTTCTGATCCATTGGCGCATCCATCTGTTCTGTGATCACGCGCCGATACCAGCTTCGGTCAAAGATATGCATGCGCCCCTTCGCCGGTGTCTTCGTCCAGAAACGCCACAAAAACGGATGCATATGCTCTTCTTCATTTTCTGCCTGAATGGTAAATACCTTAAATCCACGCGGATCCAGCGGCTGTATCAGGCGACTGATCATCGTTCCCTTACCGGATGCGCCCCATCCTTCAAAAACAACCATCACCGGCAAACCCTTAGCCCGCGCTTCTCGCTGAAGCGCAGCAAACTTCGGCGCCAGTTTATCCATCATTTCTTTGTATTCTTTTTTGGTAAGATTTTTATTTAAATCGACCTCTCTCAGCATTTCATTCTCCTCTGCAAATAAAACAAAAGGAGATGCCGTAAAATGACATACCCGGAAAAGGTACTGCGACCTCTCCGTATTTTACAACATCCCCTCTTTTGTGCTCCGTCCGCAGGACAGATAGATCAATAATACTTTTTACTTCCCCAGAGATTGCTCTTCTTGAATTCTATATATTCACTGTAAGCCTTCTCAAGGATCTGCCTCTCATTCGTAAATTTCAGTAAATGATAAGCTTCGTGATACTTATAATACCCCGAATCCACGAAATACTCTTCACGCTGTGGTTTGCTGAAATAGCTGTCAGACATCATCAAATACCAGTGGACTTCCTTCATCACCACATCCTGGGATGTATTGAAGCTGTACTGGCTCTTGCCTACATATTTCACAATAGATGCGTCTACACCCGTTTCTTCTTTCACTTCTCTGAGTGCCGTTTCCTTAAATTCTTCGCCTGCCTCAACAGTACCTTTCGGCAACACCCATCCTTCATATTTATTTCTGTAATTCTTATACAGCAGAAGGATTTTACCTCTGAATATAACCACACCGCCACAGCTCGTTGCCTTTGTCATCGCAATTCCTCCCTGCTCATTGGTGTGTCAATCAAGTATTCTACCTATTAGTATACAATGCTTTGAGGTATTTTACAATAATATCACAGGAATTTAACCTGTTGTTTGTAAAGGAATACCTGTCCATTTAATTATTCAGATAAGCATCCAGTATCTCTCCGGCAATAGGAACCGCTTCGCTGCTGGCTGTTCCGGCATCTTCCACCAATACGCAGATGGCAATCTTCGGATCATCCGCCGGTGCAAAACCGACAAACCAGGCATTGTTGCCTCTTCCGACAACTTCCGCTGTTCCTGTCTTTCCGGCAACAGAGTAATTCTTGCCGGAAAGTTTGTAACCGGTACCCTCTTCAACAACCGCCTTCATCATCTTGGTCAGCTGTGAAGATTCTGAAGCTGACATCAGCGTTCCATAGTTCTCTGATTCATATTGTTCAATCACAGAACCTTCCGTGCTCTGAACAGAATCAATCACATACGGCTTCATCAATGTTCCGCCGTTGGCAATGGCACTGACGAGCATAGCTGCATGGATCGGAGAAATAACTGTATTGCCCTGGCCGATAGCCGTTGCACCAATCTGCCACTGGCTGTCTGTGTTAGACAGACTGAACTGGCTTTTAGCCGTCGTAAACTTCGTTGGCAGTGTCTGATTAAACAGCAGCGAATTGGCCACTTCATTCATTTTATCTACACTGATGGATAGCCCCAGATTAGCAAATGATGCATTACAGGATTCTGCAAAAGATTCAAGCAGATCCACCTGTCCATGCTCTTCACCGTCATAACACTTAATATAGCTGTCACCGCTGTCAGACTGCAGTGAAATCGAACCATCACAGTAATAGCTGTAATTATCCGGGTCACCGCCGCTGCGAAGATATGCCAATGACGTCACCATCTTGAATATAGAACCCGGTACAAAAAGTCCCTGCGTTGACTGATTCAGAAGAACTTTGCTGTTCTCATCACTAATAATGTCCTGATAATTATCAACCAGTGAATTCGGGTCGTAGTCCGGTTTTGAAATCATCGCCAGTACCTTACCTGTGGATGGTTCTATTGCCACTACAGCGCCCTCCCTGTCTCCCAGAGCATCATGAGCCACCTGCTGCAGATTGGCATTTAATGTTGTCACCACATTATCCGCCGGATTCTTCTGACCTCTGATCTCATTAATAATCTTCTCCACTGGCTGGATATCTGACGTGATCAGATTGTAATCGGCTGTCAGCTCCACACCGGACTTATTCACATCACTTGTTCCCACCACATGGGCAAATGTACATCCATACGGATAATAACGGTAATAATTGCCATTGTCATCCTTGATGGATTCTGCCAGAACTTCTCCATCCGCTGAAAGAATCTCTCCTCTGACAACACTGTCCGCCATCTTTGCCAGACGGCTGTTATGCGGATTATTAATAACTTCCTTGCTTGTCACGCCGTCAAAATAAATAAAGTAACCAATCATTCCAAAGAAAAGCAGCATCATCACATACGTAATACGCATGATCTCTTTGTTCGTGCGTTTCTTTTCACTGAGTTCACGGCGCAGTTCTATATCATCAATATCCGTCTCTTCGTCTTTTCTTCTGCGGCGTTTTTTCTTTTTGGTATTTGTCTTTTTCACAGGAACCTCGTCTGCAGCAGCCTTAGCTGCCTGTTTATTCTGTCTTTTTCCCTGCGGCTGTTCATCTGATTTCTTTGTTTCACACTGCTGTTTCTGAGCAGCACGCTGTTTCTCCAGCGCACGCTGCTTTCTGCGTCTGTCTCTCTCAGCCGCTTCCTGTTCATTGACCTTGCGGTAGTGTTCGATATCCTTCTCATCAAAATCAAAATGATCCACATCATCCACACCCGGCACATAGTCCATCATTCCATCATCCGAAAGCAGATCAAAGTCATCCGATGGATCTTTCCTGACATTGACAACGGTATCATCCAGACTGGCCTTCTTATACACGCGTCTGGTCATCCCACTGTCGTTGTTCTGATTCTCGTCGTTTTTCTTCAATCTCTTTCACCTCCTTCTGTTTCAACAGATAAAGTCCCTGAATCACTGCAAATACAATGATTGTGGAAAGAATAGAACTTCCGCCGTAACTGATCAGTGGCAATGTAACACCGGTATGCGGAATAAACTTGATAACACCACCGATACACAGGAACAGCTGAAAACCATATGCAATGCTCAGGCCAATTGCCAGAAGCTTATAGAAATTATTGGTCAAACGCAGCGAAATATTAATGAACATAATAAAACAGCTCATAAATACCAAAATAAGACAGATGGCAAAAAAACCACCCAGTTCCTCAGCGATTACCGCAAAAATAAAATCACTTTCCCTTACAGGAATATCCTTTGGCATTCCCTGATACAGACCCATGCCAAACCATCCGCCTGTTCCGATGGCAAACAGTGACTGAGCAATCTGATATCCGGCATCGTTATAATTGCCCCACGGATCCTTCCAGGCAACAACTCTTCGTTTGACATGATCAAACAGATGATAAGCAACAACAGAAGCACCGGCTCCTGCAGCAAGGCCCATAAGTGGCCACATGGCTCTACGTGTTGCCACGTAAAGCATCACAATATACGTAACAAAGAAAATAACTGCCGCACCAAGGTCTTTCTCAACAACAAGCATCAGCACATGCACTCCCGCCAGAGCGGAGGTGAGCATAATCTGCTTCAGACTGGTGTTTTTATACAGCATAGCTGCTACAAAAAACACAAAAATAATCTTTGCTAATTCTGAAGGCTGAAAACCAATACCTGCAATGCTGATCCAGTTGGTCGCACCATAAACCTTTGTACCAAAAATAAATACGGAACCAACAACTCCGAGACCGATAATGCCGTAAACAATACCGAGCCTGCTCAAAAAACCAACTTTCTCCACAATCACCGGCACTGTCAGGCTGAAGGCAACAGATGCAACAGCAATTAAAAATTGCTTCACTGCAAGTGTCATGTCCAGTCTTGTCAGCATTACAAAACCGATCATCATCAAGAAAAACATATTGTTGATCAAAAGCTTTGACGCATTCCTGTAAATATTGTTGTACATAAACAACGCAACAATAAAGAAACACAGCTGTGCGCCGTAAAAGACAAGTACATACATGGATTTCTCATTCAGAAAAATAATCGTATAAAGCATGAGATGAATCCAGAGCATCAGAAAATTCTGGCTTCTGTAAATCCTTCGCTTTTTCTTTTCTTTTTTGACACTGAAAACCGTAAAACAGCGAATCGTATAAATCGCCATGATCAATGCAACCATGTACTTAAATAACTGCGTAATAACATTAACCATCCTGTCCCTATTCTACTCCTCTTTTATAATGTCCTTTCGTGAAATCTCCGGCAGCTGTCACCCGTTCTCCCTGAAGGGCACGGATGCATGCTTCTGCCATTGCTCTGACAGTATCGCCTGTCTCATTGACAAATTGAAGGCGCACACCGCCAATACCGCTTTCCGTTGCCTCATCCAATACATCCATTAAGTATAACGGCACTGTATTGTAAATAAGATTATAGCAGAAAGCGCAGACATTATGCACCAGAAACTTCTTGTGTCTGCGATCTTCCAGTTCGTAATACCCGGGTTCTCTGGTGCATTTGCCGGTTGTCTTCATTAGGCATTGTGCCGACACCATAAGCGGCTGATATCCGTAGACGATCATCTCGCTGTTCACCGCAGATTGAAGTCCTGCAATCTCCCTTCGATTCAGTTCCACAGGTAAGGTCATCTGATCCATCATCTGCTCATATACACGGCCGGCTCTGTCATTCATACAATACATATTATAATCCGATATACACGGTTGGTCAAATCCTGCCTTTCTCAACATCAGCAGCGTCTCCATATTTCTCACCAGGAAGCCGTCTGTCGTTGACTTCAGCTTCTGAATTTTAGACAGACACTGCTTCTTTGTATCATTTCTTAAAATATAAGGCATTGCCAGATAGAATTCTTTGCCCACACCATGTGTCATAGCAGCTGCTTCAACTGCAAGATCGTCATTGCCTTCGTAATTAAAATAAATGCGTCTGATGCCATCCACCTTTGATGCTGCAAGCACCTGTGCTCTCGAAGATGCCAGAACACTGATGGATACCGGTCTCTTTTCTCGCTTTCTACTATCATTCGACGGCTGTGAAATCGACGACTGCTGTCTTCTGAATGGTGTCAGTACGGCTCTTTCCACAGCATCAAGCGCCTCACGCCTAAACCGGTTCAATTCCTGGACCGTCATATAGCAGTCCTCTTCAAGGGAAATCTCCAACTGATCGAATTCAAAAGGTGTCCCCCCCGTCTTCATCAGACGCCTGCGAATCTCCTCTTCTGTAAGCGGCCGCTTCTGGGCTGGCTGGACAACCGCTCCCTCACTGCAGACATGCATATCTCTATAATATACATCTATTCTAACAGGTAAATCTTTCGAAATGCTTACATATCCATAAAGCTTCTCTTTCAGGTCACTGTTTTTGACATACTGCTCGGTAACCGACTGGATCAACGATTCATTTCGTGTTCTCATAACGGAACATGTCTGCTTAAATGGTTTGCCTGTATACTTCACCTTCAGCTGTCCACCCACCGAAACAGCTTTGTCCAGTTTGACTGACTGTCCATCCGGCAATTCCAGAACATCACCCGCTCCCAGGGCCTTCATAGGCTGTATCTCCATTTCACCCCTGCGGTTTATTCTTCCTTGTCCGATATTCAAGCCCGAATGGTTCGGACGTTTAACCGACATCATCTCCTGCCCATTGTGCCTGTAAAAATAGCCGTCCGTGAAACCGCCTCTGTTATACAGATCCATTAACCGCTCCAGATCTGCCTGATCCACATGATAATGTTCACGCCCGCCTGTCAGATATAGGTCTGTATACTTGCGATATAAATAAGCTGTCAGTGCTGCGTATTCCGGCTTTTTCATGCGGCCTTCTATCTTCAGAGAATCCACACCTGCATCAATCAGATCCGGCAGCAGCTGCAGGCTGCACAAATCCTTCGGACTGAGAAGATAGCCGCTCTTCTCCCTGCTGTCCGAACGAAAGGTCCATGGAAGGCGGCATGGCTGTGCACATCTGCCGCGATTACCGCTTCTTCCTCCGATCATACTGCTCATCAGGCACTGTCCCGAATAGCAGTAACAAAGTGCTCCATGCACAAATGTCTCAATCTCCACCCCTGTCTGCTGTTTCATATCCGCAATTTCTGATAAATCCAGCTCACGGGGTGTAACAATTCTTGATGCGCCATGATCTCTGAGCCATTTGCCGTAATCCGTTCCACAGACTGTCATCTGTGTACTGGCATGTATCGCCATATCCGGAAAAAGTGTATGGATCATTTCCATAACGCCCAAATCCTGTACAATGACCGCGTCCAGTCCCTGTTCATAAAAAGGCCGAATATAATCTTCCAGCTGCCCTTCTATTTCTGTGTTTTTCAAAAGTGTATTCACCGTCATATAAAGCTTCCGCCCATGAAGATGCGCATAGTCAATCGCTGACAGCATCTGCCCTGCATCCGCATTATCTGCATAGGCTCTTGCGCCGAACATCGGTCCGCCCATATACACAGCATCCGCGCCTGCCTTATAGGCCGCCTTCATCGTATCAAAAGAGCCTGCCGGTGCCAGTACCTCTATTTCTCTCATTCTCTATCTCCTGTCCTGCCGTGAAAAAAGAAAGGGCGCCGCAACTTATCACTACTGAATCCGTACAGCAACCCTTTTTACATCGTCAAGAAAGCCGATTAATCATTCTGGCGTTCGGCCTTCGCCTCAAGCTTTACAATCTGTTTCTGAAGTTCATTAATCTCGTCTTTCAGCTGATCAATCTTCTTCGTGGATTCATCCAACTGAATCTGTGCTGAGATCAATTCGTGCTTTAGATCATACTCAGCCTTATCCTTATCTTCCAGATCTGCTTCAAGCTCGCTGATTCGTTTTCTTGCTTTATAATAATCATCTGCCATGTTCAGCTCCAGCAAAGTCTTCTGCATATCGCTGCCCATCCGCTTATATCCCGGCATCTGATTAAGCTCTGTCATCTTATTGTTGATATATAATGCAATCTTCTGAAGATATTCCTCGCTCTCATAGCCGCTCAGTGTATAGACCTTTCCACCGAGCAAAACCTGAACATCTGTCTTTGATGCCATTCCATATCCTCCTTTTATCTTCAGTCCTTACAAGGTTCATTGTCACCCAATCCCGTCTGTTACCATTATAAACGAATTAACCGGAATTACAAGTCTTAATTCAAGTCCTTCAAGCAGGCATTGTCTCCTGTTATGACGCATCAGCCGGAATTCCGCAGTGAGCTCTGGCAAGTTCTGTTACAACTCTTCCCCGCGGTGTTCTCTGTATAAATCCATTCTTGATCAGATATGGTTCATACACCTCTTCCAATGTTCCGGAATCCTCTCCAAGAGCTGCCGCCAGTGTATCAAGACCAACCGGTCCGCCTCTGAACTTATTCATCATGGTGAGCAAAATGTTTCTATCTGACTGGTCCAGACCATACTTATCCACATCCAGAAGATCCAGTGCTTCATTGGCAACCTGCAGCGTGATCACACCATCGTGACAAACCTGGGCATAATCGCGCACACGCTTTAGCAGCCGATTGGCCAGACGCGGAGTTCCTCTAGAACGTCTGGCAAGCTCCTCAGCTCCCCGCTCATCGATCTTCACATGTAAAACTTCTGCTGACCGCCTGATAATCGTCATTAAATCCTGGGTTGAATAAAATTCCAGACGACTGACAACACCAAAACGATCTCTGAGTGGCGCCGTCAACAGTCCGGCTCTTGTCGTTGCCCCCACCAGTGTAAACTTCGGAAGATCCAGACGGATGGATCTTGCAGCTGCGCCTTTACCAATCACAATATCAATTGCAAAATCTTCCATCGCCGGATAAAGGACCTCTTCTACCTGTCTGTTCAAGCGATGAATTTCATCAATGAAGAGAACATCCCCCTCCGACAGATTATTCAATATAGCAGCAATCTCACCAGGTTTCTCAATGGCCGGTCCCGATGTCACTTTCATCTTCACGCCCATTTCATTGGCAATAATTCCCGCCAACGTCGTCTTTCCTAATCCCGGAGGCCCATAGAACAGGACATGATCAAGTGGTTCTTCTCTCTGTCTGGCTGCCTCAATATAAATAGAAAGTGTTTCCTTCACTTTCTGCTGTCCGATATAATCCTTCAGAAGCTGAGGCCTGAGATGATTCTCGATCTTGACATCTTCCTCTGCAAACTCGGTTGTAATAATTCGTTTTGCCATTGTCTCTCACCTAAAATATCATAATTTTCTTCAAAGCCTGTTTCAAAAGCGTCTCACTGTCCATCTCATCTGCCCCTGAAACAGCACGCACCGCACGAACAGCCTCCGTATTACCATAGCCCAGTGCTGTCAATGCCATAATGACTTCATCCCGAACATTCGCAGCCGCATCGCCAGGGTCCGAAAGACTCATCTCTGCATCGCCGTGACCTTCGATCATGGATTCAAGATTCAGCTTGTCCTTCAATTCAATAATCATTCGCTTCGCCGTCTTCGGTCCGATTCCCGGAGCCTTGGCAATTGCCTTGGCATCTTCCGCTAATATTGCAAAACGGAGCTCGTCAGCTGTCATCGCTGACAAAATTGCCAATGCCGCTTTCGGTCCGACACCATTGACAGTGATCAGCAGCTTGAAGATCTTCAGATCATCTTGCGTCAAAAAGCCAAATAATCCCAATGCATCTTCTCTCACATAAGTATACGTATATATCTTAACAACATTCCCTGGATCCGGCAGTACCTGAGCTACCGACACGGGTATCTGTATTTCATAGCCAATACCATGACAGGCAACAACAATCGTATCCTGGCCGGCATCACATAATTCTCCCTGAATAAACGCTATCACTCATTTCACCTCTTCGAAAATCATCATACCACAAAACAACTGTTCAGTCCAGTCCAAACACAAAACAACTGTTCAGTCGATAAAGGCTGTTCAACTATGTCTCTTTATGATAAGATAGCGTCAGGAGGATCTATTATGCTTACATTTGATACATTTTATCCATCAGACATACATATTACTGATCAGACGCTGCTTCTGAACATCGAGACAACCGGTCTTTCCCCCAGGAACGCTTTTGTGTTTATGATCGGACTGGGATGGCAGGAAGAAAAAGGATGGCATTTTCAATGCCTGCTGGCCGAAAAGAAAATGGATGAGCGTGAACTGATGCAGTCTTTCCAACAGATACTTGAGAATTTCAGCCAGGTACTCACCTATGGCGGTCACAGTTTTACTTACCGCTTTCTCAACAACCGCTGGCGCAATTACAGCGACGCCGACTGTTTTTCCAGCGAAGATACTGCTGATCTGACACTCTTTCAAAGCGTCCGACAGCTGGATATTCAAAAGGATATCTCTCCTTTCAGGCATCTGCTTTCTCTGGAAAACACCCGAAAAGCCACCGCTGAAGCCTTTATTCGCTATACCCGTCCTGAGCATCTTGACCCTGAAGCATTGGTTAAATGCTATACATCATGGGAGCTTTCCAAAGAAGATACGATGCTTTTACAGCTGAAGGCCCATCATGAAGCGGATATGATCGGACTACTCCACCTCCATTCACTCTCTGCCTATACACAATTTTTCAGAGGAAGGTTCGCCAAAGTACATCTTTGCAGGTTAGAAGAGAATTTCTGTCACCTTGCTCTCATATTAGAGACACCGGTCCCCCAAAGGGTCCAACTGGCGAATGCTCTGCTTTCTCTCTCTTTAGAGAAAGATACGGCACATCTTGTCATTCCGGTTTTATCCGGTGAATTGAAATATTTTCTCCCAGGCCCCGTCAAAGACTATTATTATCTTCCCAAAGAAGACCGTGCCATCCATCGCTCTATTGCCTGTTACGTCGATAAAGCATACCGTCAAAAAAGCAACCGCAGCCACCTGTTACATCCGCCAGGAGGGGATTTTCCTCCCATCTTTTGACACTTCACTGCAGCCTACTTTCAGGAAAAGCTTCGATGACAAGCAGCTGTATATCCTGTGTGATACAGAAAAATTGACATCTGACCCGGCATTTCTCAGGTCTTATATATCCTCTCTCATCAAAGAAGTTGCTTCTGTGTAACACCGTTTTTCCGTATGATTTAAAAAGCAAAAATAAAAGGGCTCTGTGCCCTTTTATTTTTGCTTCGATTTTGCATCATTTTTATTTTTGCCGAGGATAGAATGAAAATCAAGCTTCTTTCTGGCATCATTGACCATCTGATCAATTTCTGCTTCAGCCTCCTTATCCACATTGACCGTGGAATTCATTTCATACTTTCTCTTCTCAATCTGATTCAGAAAATTCCTTCTGCTGTTTTTAGACATCGTGCGATCAAGAAAAGTATCACGACTGACTGCATAAATCCACGGATGTGTCTGACAAATCTTCTCCTTTGCCTGGTGTCCGGCCTCTGATTGCTTCGCATCCAACACAATGGTATGGCACTTAAAATCCCGGTCATAAATATACAGTGTATATTCTGAAGGCTTTGCAACAGTTCCATAAACAGGATCTTCAAAACAGGCAATAACATTCTCCAGCCGTATCACCTTACACATATTAAAAATATGCTTGGAAAAGAGTAGCATAAACTGATCCGTTACAATAAGATTGCCTGCACTGACCACTGACTTGTCCTGCATATCTTTCTTCAACAGATCATAACTTCGCTGACTTCGTCCAAAAACGAATCTTTCAAAATGAAAAGCCTGATAAATCAGCACAATTCCCAACGCAATCATCAATGCGCAGATCTGCAGTCCTAATATATATGCAAGTCTGCTGTTGGCATCATAACTGTTCATGACTTCCTGTAAAATAGAGACGACAATCCCTGCTGAAATCAACAACAGTGAGCATCCCATCATCAAGCGTAATACAAAGCATTTTAACTTTATCGCATAGTAAGGCTGCATATAAAACCTCCTTTTGAAAAAAGAGGCCTTACCTGCCAACAGCAGGCAAAGCCTCTCCTGAAATCATAAATGATAATTTATTCTTCAGTTTCTTCCTTTGCATCAAGTGCTTTCATGCTCAGGCTGATCTTCTGAGATTCTTCATTGAAATCTACAACCTTTGCTGTGATTGTCTGACCATATGAAAGAACATCAGATGGTTTGTCAACATGATCTCTGGAAATCTGAGATACATGAAGAAGTGCATCTACGCCTGGTTCAAGTTCAACGAATGCACCAAAGTCTGTCATTCTTGCAACTTTACCTTCAACAACATTGCCTACCGCATACTTATCAGCAGCTGTAAGCCATGGATTTGTTTCAGGGAATTTCAGGCTTAATGCAATCTTTTCACCCTGAATATCTTTGATCAGGACTTTAAGTGTATCACCGACTTTAAGAACCTTCTTTGGATTCTCAACTCTGCCCCATGACATTTCAGAAATGTGAAGCAGACCATCTGCACCGCCAAGATCGATGAATGCGCCAAAATCTGTTACATTCTTTACACGGCCTTCAACTGTATCACCGATATTGATCTTTTCGAATAATTCTTTCTGTTTCTGAGCTTTCTCAGCAAGGATCAGCTGCTTTCTGTCACCGATGATTCTTCTCTTGCGTGGATTAAACTCTGTGATTACAAAAGAGATCTCCTGATCCTGGTACTTGGACAGGTTCTTCTCATAAGTATCGGAAACAAGGCTTGCAGGAATAAATACTCTTGCTTCTTCTACAACAACGCTTAAGCCACCGTCAAGAACGTTAGCAACTTTTGCTGTAAGGACTTCCTTGTTGTTATAAGCTTCTTCAATTCTCTTGTTGCCTCTTTCAGCCAGCAGTCTCTTATATGTTAAGAGAACCTGACCTTCGCCATCATTTACTTTCAGAACTTTAGCCTGCATTGTATCGCCAACATTGACAACTGTTCTAAGGTCGAGATTAGATGTATTGGAATACTCATTTCTCGTGATGATTCCGTCTGCCTTGTAGCCTATATTAAGAATGATCTCGTCTTCTTTGACATCGATGACGGTACCTTCAACGACTTCTCCTGTTCTGATAGTTTTTAATGATGCTTCCAGCATCTGTTCAAAACTCTGTTCATTACCCATTTCTGACATATTGGTGTGAACCTCCTCGATAATATTATTTGGGGTCGATGCCCCTGCTGTAATACCTACATTACCTATAGATTCAAATGTCTTCAAATCCAAGTCAACAAGTGTCTGTATATAGTAAGTATTTTTACATTCGTTTTTGCAAATATCATATAATTTCTGCGTATTGGAACTCTGTCTTCCGCCAATGACAATCATTGCATCAACGCGTCCGGCTATCTCCCGGGCTTCTGACTGGCGTTCCTCAGTCGCATTGCATATAGTATTTAGACATCTTATATCATAACCCTTTTTTGAAATAATTTCAACTAATAATTGAAATTTATTGTAATTAAATGTCGTTTGTGATACAAGACACAATTTTTTGTCCGGATCAGTCTTAAAATTCCGGGCTTCTTCCTCAGATTCGATAATCACCGGCGGTTCCTTGCACCACCCGCTGATTGCCTGCACCTCCGGATGATCCGCACTGCCTATAATAATAATGCCATATCCCTGTTCGCTGTATTTCTCGACAATGTGATGGATTTTCTTAACAAAAGGACATGTGGCATCTACAATATCAAATCCCATCTGTTTCAGAAGATCAATCTCCTCTTTGGATACTCCGTGTGACCGAATGATCATCGTCCCGCCTGCAAGGGCAGCTGCTTCTTCGATGGAATGAACCACCTTTACCCCTTTGGCCTCAAGGTCCTCAACAACCGTTTCATTATGTATGATCGGGCCATACGTGTAGACCTTGTCCCTGCCGGTAATGCCATAAGCCATATCAACCGCCCGACGGACACCGAAACAAAATCCTGCAGTCTTTGCCAAAATAACATTCTTCATTCTATTCACCTTCTAAATGCGGTCAAGAATCAGCTGTCTAAGGCAATTAACGACTTCATCAATATTCATCTGTGATGTATCCACTCTGACCGCATCCTCTGCCTGTTTAAGCGGTGCGATTGCCCGGTTCATATCACGTTCATCACGCTCAATGACCTCACGTTCAACATTCTCCAAGGTACAATTGATTCCCTTCGCTGTAAATTCTTCATATCGTCGCAGGGCACGCACATGCGCATCCGCCGTCAGGAAAATCTTCACATCCGCATTCGGTAAAACATGTGTTCCGATATCTCTGCCATCCATAATGACATTTGATGCAGCTGCCAGAGAGCGCTGCAGAGAAAGCAGTTTAGCCCGCACTTCAGGTATTGCCGAAATCTTGCTGGACATCTCACTGACTGCCTCCGTACGGATAAAATCATTAACATTCCTTCCATTCAGAATAACCTGCTGTTCACCATCGCTGTATCGGATATCGATTGTGATTGCATCACAGGCACTTCTGACAGCATCCATATGCTGAATGTCCGTCTTCTGCTCTATCATATATAATGCCATGGCCCGATACATCGCACCAGTATCCACATAAATATAGTCCAGCTCCTTGGCAAGCTTTTTGGCGATTGTACTCTTTCCTGCACCAGCTGGTCCATCTATCGCTACATTTATACTCATTATTCTCATTCCTTTACTCTGTGATTGCTTCTGCTGCAGACCTGCCCGCCAGATAAGCCGTTGACCAGGCAATCTGAAGATTATAACCGCCGGTAACTGCATCCAGATCCAGGATCTCACCGGCAAAATACAGCCCCTTCACAAGCTTCGATGCCATCGTACTCGGGTCCACCTCTTTAACACGGATGCCTCCCTGGGTAATGATTGCCTCATTAAAGCCGCGCACACCTGTCACCGTCATAGTCAAATGACGCATTGTATGAATCAATTTCTGGCGCTGCTGTTTCGTCACATCATGCACGATCATGTAAGGATCAATCTCCGAAAGTCTGATAATCACAGGTATCAGACTGGACGGTAAAAGTTCTGACAATGCATTTCTGATCTGCTTATTCATGTTCTTATCAAAATCCCTAAGCAGCCGTGCATCCAACTGTTCTTCGGTCAATGAAGGTTTCATATCAATCTCAGCCGTAACAGTGCCTTTCTTCAGATAAGGGGCTATCCGGGTACTGCCGCTTAATACAACCGGTCCGGTAATGCCAAAATGTGTAAACATCATCTCTCCGAATTCCCGGTAAAATTCTTTCTTCCCGCATCGAAGGGAAAAACTGATATTTTTCAAAGACAGTCCCTGAAGTTCTGTACACCATGCATCATCCACAACCATCGGTACAAGTGAAGGCACCCTCGGTGTCACATGATGACCCGCATGCTCAGCCATCCGATAACCGTCTCCGGTAGAACCTGTTGAAGGATAAGAGACACCGCCGGCAGCCAGGATCACCACATCTGCTTCAACCTTCTCTCCGCCGGACAAGAAAATCCCTCTTATCTCATTGTCTTCAATCCACAAATCACAGACTTGCTGTTTCAAATGGACCTGCACATGCCTGTCCTTCAAAACACGTTCCAGTGTACGGATCACATCAGAGGATTTATCTGAAATCGGAAATACTCTCTGGCCTCTTTCTGTCTTCAATTCCAGTCCCTGTTCAGTCAGGAACTGCATCATATCCTGATTGCTGAATGTATAAAATGCAGAATATAAAAATCGTGCATTTGTCACGACATGACTCAGCAATTCCTCCACATCATCGCATCCGTTTGTAATATTGCATCGACCCTTACCGGTAATAAAGAGTTTCTTCCCAAGTTTCTCATTATGTTCATATATATGAACTTCCGTATGTTCATTTGCTGCCGAAACAGCCGCAAACATACCGGCGGCTCCACCGCCGACAATTATTATTTTCTTCATAAAAAGACTCCATCCGAATCATTAATCAATGCGTTCGTATTCGTTCATCGTATTCCATATTGATTCCATAGACAACATTGTATCCGTTACGGAATCCTTATACCGCATACTCAGTGCTGCCAGCAATGCATTGACAACACTGAGCGGTGCAACAAGCGAATCCACAAAGGAAACCATATCACTGCCTGCATAAATCGAACAATCTGCATATTTAGCCAATGGTGACTGTTCGCCGTCTGTAATAGCGATGATCTTAGCCTTACGGTTCTTGGCGAATGAAACGGTCTGTATTGTCTTCACTGAATAACGTGGAAAACTGATTGCAAGAATCACATCCTGCTCTCCAATACGATGAATCTCCTCAATTGATTCTGTCACACTGTCTGAACGTATTAATCGAACATCATCAAAGATATAGCTCAGATAATAGTTTAAAAATGAAGCAAGCGTACTGCAGCTTCTCCCGCCGATCACATAAATCTTCCTGGCATCCCCAATCAGATCAACCGCCCTGTAAAATGCATCCCGGTCAATCATTTCTTCCGTATGTTTCAAATTCTGTATATCATTATGGAGCACAGAAGAAATAAGATCCGGGCTCTCAGATAATCTCTCGTATGCCAGTGAAATTCTCTGAACAGAACTCAATCTCTGTTTCACAAGTTCTCCCAGTGCCTTCTGGAACTGCGGATATCCTTTAAAGCCAAGCTCTGTTGCAAATCGAACAACCGTCGATTCACTGACTCCGACAATCTTTCCAAGGCGAGCCGCTGTCATATCCACTGCCTTATCATAATTATTACATATATAATCTGCTATATATCTCTGTCCTTTGCTGAATGTTTTATAAGCTTCCTCTATTAATTGCAGCACATCTGCCGATGTATCCATATTTGCCTCCAGTTTTTTCATCAGTCTGTTTTATCATAACACAGATTTTTCATTCCCGCAAGTAATCAAAGAATGCACACAAACTTATACTTCTTTGTGAATAATGCGAAGAAAAGGCTGTTCCAAAACATGTTTTGAAACAGCCTTTCTTTCATCCTCTATGTATGTTAGAAGAAAAGGAATTATTTTTTAACGATAAGAGCCTGGCCCTGGCCACCACCGATACACAGTGTAGCAAGACCTGTATGGGCGTCTTCTCTCTTCTGCATTTCATATAATAATGTAACAAGGATTCTGGCACCTGATGCACCAATTGGATGGCCAAGAGCAATAGCACCACCATTAACGTTAACCTTGCTCATATCAAACTTAAGATCCTGAGCAACTGCCAGAGACTGAGCTGCGAAAGCTTCATTTGCTTCGATCAGATCAATATCATCAATTGTCATGTTAGCTCTAGCCATTGCCTTAGTAACTGCAGGAACAGGGCCAACACCCATGATAGATGGATCTACACCGCCTGTAGCATAGGAAACGATTGTTGCAAGAGGTTTGATACCTAATTCATCAGCTTTTTCTTTGGACATAACAACCAGAGCTGCTGCACTGTCGTTGATACCTGAAGCATTAGCTGCTGTAACTGTACCGCCATCTCTCTTGAAAGCTGGTTTTAATTTAGCCACTTTTTCAAGTGTTGTGCCGAATTTAGGATGTTCATCTGTATCAAATACTGTATCACCCTTCTTGCCATGGATAACTACAGGAACGATTTCATCTTTGAACTTGCCTGCTTTGATAGCTGCTTCTGCTTTGCTCTGGGAAGCTACTGCAAATTCATCCTGCATTTCTCTTGTGATACCGTATTTCTCAGCAACGTTTTCAGCTGTGATACCCATGTGATACTGGTTGAAAGCATCCCACAGACCATCATTAACCATAACGTCGATCATCTTAGAATTGTTCATTCTTGCGCCCCAACGAGCACTAGGAACTGCATATGGAGCAGCACTCATGTTCTCTGTACCACCACAAACAACGATTTCAGATTCGCCTGCAAGAATCTGGTTAGCTGCAAGAGCAACACTCTTCAGACCGGAACCACAAACGATATTAATTGTCATAGCTGTTGTCTCAATAGGAAGACCTGCCTTTAAAGTAACCTGACGAGCGATATTCTGGCCAAGACCTGCCTGTAATACGTTACCGAAAATAACTTCATCAACCATCTCAGGTTTGATGCCTGCTCTCTTAACTGCTTCCTTAACAACGATTGCACCAAGTTCTGCTGCTGGAACATCCTTTAATGTACCGCCAAATGTACCGATAGCTGTTCTACATGCACTTGCAATTACAATTTCTCCCATGATCTTGTTCTCCCTTTCAATAACATAACATGATAAAATATTAATAAAGCTGCAATGTCACGTGCGTATTAACGAAACTCTTTGAAAAACTTTTGAACCATTTTCAACTCCCATGAGCATTCGTTAATTCTTTAACATCGTGTTGATGTTATTATATCATGAATTTCTGATTTGTACAGTACTTTTTTTTAATTTTTTAAAGTTTTTTATTTTTTGTCTGAAAATCATCCCTGTTCGGCAATTTCTTTCAGCACTATTGATTGACGAGTGCTCGCAAAAAGCAAATTGGCCCAGCCAATTACATGTTAATAATCTAACGTGATTGGCTGAACCAATTTATCTATTTCCTACACTGGATAAGCTCCGGCTTTCGTGTCCGCCCGGGTAGGATCGACTTTCTCCTGCTGCGCCTCACGGTACTTGAAGAAATCAACGGCTACCTGCGGGAATAAAGCGTAGGATAATACATCTTCATCCTGCTGTTTATAGCGTGCCACCTCTTTCTCCATTTCCCTCAGCTCAGGTTTCAGAAGGTCTGCCGGACGACAAGTGATCGGTGTCTCATCACCGCAGGCTTTCTTCTGAACTTCTGGATTAAATGGCTTCACGGTCTGACCGTATTCGCCATGAAGCAGTGCCTTGCTTTCTTTGGTGATCATTTTATAACGTTCACCCATCAGAACGTTCAGTACAGCCTGGGTACCAACAATCTGTGATGACGGTGTTACAAGCGGCGGTTCACCAAAGTCTTTTCTTACACGAGGGATTTCCTCAAGTACGTCATAATATTTATCCTCAGCATGTGCATCTTTCAACTGCGATACCAAATTGGAAAGCATACCGCCGGGTACCTGATACATCAGTGTCTTGATATTAACGCCAAGCACCTTCGGATTCAGCAGACCGCTCTTTAAAGCTTCTTCCTGAATCGGTCTGAAATAATCTGCAATCTCTGCCAACAGTTTCTGATCAAGGCCTGTATCAAACGGTGTGTCCCTGAATGTCTCACACATCACCTCTGTAGCCGGCTGACTGGTGCCCAGGGCGAAGGGTGACATCGCTGTATCAATGATATCACAGCCTGCCTCAACAGCCTTCATATACGTCATAGAAGCGACACCGCTTGTGTAATGGGTATGAAGCTGAATTGGCAATTTTGTAGAAGCCTTTAACGCTTTTAAAAGTGCTTCTGCCTCATAAGGCACAAGCAAGCCCGCCATATCTTTGATACAAATGGAATCAGCCCCCATCTCCTCGATTCTCTTGGCAATTTCTTTCCAGTAATCCAGAGTATACGCTTCTCCCAGTGTATAACAAAGCGCAATCTGTGCATGGCCGCCTTCCTTTTTGCAGGCCTTAACAGATGTTTCAAGGTTGCGGAGATCGTTAAACGCATCAAAAATACGAATAATATCAATACCATTTGCAATGGATTTCTGAACAAAATACTCAACCACATCATCTGCGTAATGACGATAACCAAGAATATTCTGACCTCTGAACAGCATCTGAAGCTTTGTATGCTTAAATCCGTCTCTTAGCTTACGAAGTCTTTCCCATGGATCCTCCTTCAGGAAACGCAGACAGGCATCAAAAGTGGCTCCGCCCCAGCATTCTACAGAATGGTAGCCAACCTGATCCATCTTGTCGATAATCGGCAGCATCTGCTCTGTCGTCATTCGTGTGGCAATCTGTGACTGATGGGCATCTCTAAGAATAGTCTCAGTAATACCCACAGGTTTTTTCTTAATCTCGGACATTTTTCATTCTCCTATCATTCATATATCAAACTCAGAATCTGCCCGCAAACACCGGCGCCAAGTCCATGTCTGCTCTGCAGATACATCGTAAAAGTCGAATCCTTATGCACCAAAAATAGCCATAAATACACCGGCAGCAACTGCTGTACCGATAACACCGGCAACGTTCGGTCCCATGGCATGCATCAGCAGGAAATTTGTCGGATCCTCTTCTGCACCGACTTTCTGAGAAACACGGGCTGCCATCGGTACTGCGGATACGCCCGCGGAACCAATCAGAGGATTTACCTTGCCTCCGGTTACTTTGCACATAATTTTGCCAAACAGGACACCGGATGCTGTTCCCACTGCAAAGGCTATCAGGCCAAGGGCTACAATCTTGATGGTTGTCCAATTCAGGAATGCTTCTGCACTTGTTGTGGCACCAACGGATGTACCAAGAAGAATAACGATGATATACATCATGGCATTGGATGCTGTTTCAGCAAGCTGTTTAACCACACCGCTTTCCCTGAAAAGATTACCCAGCATCAGCATGCCTACAAGAGGTGCTGTTGAAGGCAAAATCAGTACGACTACAACAGTAACAATGATAGGGAAAAGGATCTTCTCCAGTTTGGATACTGGTCTTAACTGCTCCATCTTGATGGAACGTTCTTCTTTTGTTGTCAGTGCCTTCATGATCGGCGGCTGAATGATCGGCACCAGGGACATATAGGAATATGCCGCTACGGCAATCGGTCCCATAAGATGTGCCTGTCCCAGCTTACTAGCCAGATATATGGATGTCGGGCCGTCCGCACCGCCGATAATGGAAATTGCTGCAGCCGCTGCATCTTCAAATCCAAGACACATAGCGCCAATATAAGCAAAGAAAATACCAAACTGTGCTGCTGCTCCCAGAAGAAAGCTGGCAGGATTGGCAATCAGCGGTCCAAAGTCTGTCATGGCACCGACACCAAGGAAGATCAGTGACGGCCATATGCCCCACTCGTCTCCCAGAAAGAAATAATGCAAAAGTCCCGCTGATGTACTGCCGTCCGCAGCGGCCTCCTCCACAGTTTTCATGATATCCGGATACAGATTGACCAGAAGCATACCAAATGCGATCGGCACAAGAAGAAGCGGCTCATAACCGCGTCCAATGGCCAGATACAGGAAAAAGCATGCCACAAATATCATGATAAAATTTCCCACCGTCAGATTGAAAAATGCAGTCTGATGGACGAGATTTCCTAATGTTGTAAAAATATAATCCATATTGAAGCCTCCCGTACAGATGAATTAAATTAACAGTGACATTAATTCATCGTTGCGAGAACATCACCGGCTTCAACCGCATCACCGGCTCCAACATTCACAGATGCAACTGTGCCATCCTGCGGTGCAACAATTTCGTTCTCCATCTTCATCGCTTCAAGGACAAGAATGACTTCGCCCTTCTTCACTGCAGCACCGGCATCTTTCTTCACTGCAATGATCTTGCCTGGCATTGGTGCAGAAACCTTCACAGAGCCTGCTGCTCCGGATGCTTTGGCCTTCTTCGCAGGGGCTGCTGCCTTTACAGGAGCGGCTTTCACTGGAGCAGCTGCAGGCGCTGCTACCTGACCCTCTCCTACTTCCTCAACAGAAACTTCATAGCTGACACCATTAACGGTCACAATATAGTTTTTCATAATTACTTATCCTCCTACCAACGGTTCGTATTTTTTCTTCGAATTGAACGGACGATTAACTTATCCGGTGATGTCTCAAGGGATGCAGCCAGCGCAGCAGTAATCACTGCCACAAGAGCCAGATCATCCGTTTCATCAATTTCTTCCTCATCTGCCGCCGGTTCTTCAGCAACAGTCTCAGTAACTGCCTGTTCATTCTTCGTCTTACGGTTTCTAAACCAGTTCTCCAGCTGACTGATGTATTTAAATCTTGATATGAGAAATGCAATGAATATCAGAACAACAAAGACTGTTCCCATACCCATCAATGTATTCATTCCGGCTCTTACCATCTTATCTCCAAACTGTGAACCACAGCCGGTAAGCGCCAGCGTCGGCAGCCAAAAAGCCGCACAAACCATTAATTTCTTCTTCATAGATAGCGCCTCCAATTACAGCGTACTGTGCTTCTTAGAAGGTCGTACGGCTCGCTTTGAATAAAGCATCTCAAATGCTGCGATCAAATGCTGTCTTGTGCTCTCCGGTTCAATCACCGCATCCACATACCCTCTGCCTGCCGCAGATTCAGGACTCGTCTGAAGTGCCGCATAAGCTGCTGCCTTCTCTGCGATCAGTCCCTGTGCATCATCAGAAGCATCTATCTCATCATTGTAGATAATCTTTACCGCATTCTCTGCAGGCATCATGCCAACAGACGCCGTCGGCCATGCATAAACAAGATCTGCACCGATATGTCCTGAATTCATGGTCAGATAAGCACTACCGTAAGCTTCACCTGTCAACAATGTCACCTTCGGTGCGGATGCATCCGCAAAAGTATGAATCAGTCTGGCTGCTTCTCTGGCAACACTCTTTTCATTAGCCACGGTTGTATCAAAGCCGGTTGCAGAAACCAGGGACAGCACCGGAATTGAAAATGCATCACAGAAACGAATAAAGTCTGCTGCTTTCTGAAGTCCTTCTGTTGTCAACTTGCCGTTAAATGATTCAGCTGCCTCACCATTCTCATCCAGAATCTCTGTTCTATTTGCCACTGCACCGACAGTAAGTCCGTTCAGTTTAACAAAAGCTGTCACCATCTCTCTGGCATAACCGGCCGTTACTTCCACATATCTGCCGACATCCGTGATATCCTTCAGTACCTGTGCCGCATCACCTGTTCCTGAATAGTCTGCAATCTTTCTGTTCAAATCATCTTCGCATACATCATAATCCAGAACATCCTCCTGATTAAACGGAAGCATCAGCACCAGATCACGCAGTTGTGCCAGCAGTATCTCTTCGTTCTCGCAGACAAAATCCACATTGCCAGTCTCCCTGCCCTGAAACTCTGCACCGGCATACCGCTCAGCTGCACCGCAACTATCATCCAGTGTATTCGGTGCATTCACAAAAAGTGCGCTTGTGTCCTTCACCATAAAAGTAAAATCTGATAATGCCGCCAGCAAAGCTGTACCGCCGCCGCACTGACCAAACACAGCTGCATACTGCGGAATTACACCTGAAGCCGCCGTCTGCTGTCTGTATAATCTTCCAAGTGCATCCAGTGCGTCTGTTGCTTCCTGCAATCTTAAGCCCGCACAATCGTACATACCAATCACCGGCGCACCCATCTTCAATGCCAGTTCATATATCTTCTCAATCTTACGTGCATGCATCTCACCGATGGCGCCGCCCATCACAGATACATCCTGACTGAACACATAAACCAGATTGCTGTCAATCGTGCCATACCCTGTAATCACGCCATCTGCCGGCGTCTGCTTCTCCGGCATGTTAAAATCCGTATTTCTTGCATGAACAGAGGCTCCAATTTCAATAAAGCTTCCGGCATCCAATAAACCTTCAATTCGTTCCCTGGCAGATAATGTCTTTACCTGACTCATAATTATGCCCTCATCCTCTCTCTAACTGACAAAAATTTTGCCGTTTCTTATCTGTTATTTTACCAGACTAATTGTATTGCTTCAAGTACATTTGTATATTTTTACTATTTTTATTGATAATTTTTGTATTATTTCAATAATTTATCACCAAAACAAAAAGCTCCCTATCTGCCTCCGACAAACAATTCTTTATTTTCTTAACAAGCGTTCCATCCAAGTACATCGGGCATCTATTTTATTTATTGTGACATAATCATTTTCCGCCGTCAAATCACCATTCACAAACACCTGAATACTGCCCACCGGCTGTCCTGCCTCCACCGGTGCTTCCAACTGTCCAGGAAGCACGCTCTCCACATGCACTTTATCCTCCGAACTTAAAAGGAACCTGTAATTTGTCTGTTTTGCTCTCACGGTAGCAAAATCCTGTTCCCCGTTCATAACATGTACCTGCCTATCCGGAACTCCTTTGCTGATATCAATAGTCTGATAACGATAATTCTTGTCGCCATAGTCCAGCAGTGTCTGTACGTCCAACCACTTGTAACCTTTATGCGGCGGCCATCCGCTGCCAAGAAGTGCTGCGATAAATGTACGGTCATCTTTTTTTACAGCGCAGACATAACAGTAGCCCGCATCTGCCGTATACCCAGTTTTTCCGGATAGTACACCATCCATCATGGTCAAAAGGACATTTTTATTATGTACCTCAAAACTTCTTTTCCTATCACAATCCGTAAAAGAATAATCCGCTGTCTGTGTAATTTTTAAAAAATCTTCATTGTCAATCGCATATCGCATGATCTTCGCCATATCCTCTGCTGTAGAGCTGTGCACACCTTTTTCGTCCGCAGCGTCCAACCCGTTCGGCGTTATAAAATATGTCTGCGTACATCCAAGTGATATCGCTTTTTCATTCATCAGTTCTGCAAAATTTTCTACGCTGCCGACGGTACCTTCAGCAATCATCATAGCTGCGTCATTAAAAGATTCCAGCATCATGGCATAATACAGATCTTCCATACGGTAGCGTTCCCCCTCATGAACACCCAGACGAACTTCCGGCATAGCAGATGCCCCTGCTGAAGCCATCACAATCTGATCCGGTTCATTATGTTCCAATGCCACGATCAATGTCATAATTTTTGTTGTGCTGGCCATAGGAAAGGCCATTGTTTCATTTTTGCCGTAAAGAATACGCCCACTGTCAGCATCCATCAGTACTGCTGCGCGGGCGTTTAATGACAGCTTCTCTTTTTCCTCCTGCTGCCCAGTCTCCGCCGCTGCCGCAGGATTTTGTATTAGAATGAACAATGTACAGAATATGCCTAAAGCAACCATTAGGAATTGACCTATTTGTTTAATCCAGTCATTCACTCACAAACCGTCCTTTCAGGTCCTGCCTGCCGCCTTTTATTGAAAGGCCAGGGCATCACCTTATCTATTGATACTCCTGGCTTAATCTATGCATTTTTCATCTTAATTAATACCCATATCCGTCAAAACCTTTTTCAGCGCATCGGCAGATTCATGAAGATTATCTTTTTCTAACTGATTCAACGGAATTTCCACAATATTCTCAATGCCATCCCTGCCCAGGATCATCGGAAGCCCAATACAGACATCTTCAATCTCATAGGCTCCACTGCAATACCCGGACACGGTCAACAGGGAATGTTCATCCCGGATCAGTGCTTCCGCAATACGGCGGATTGCCAGCGCTACTGCATAAAATGTGGCTCCTTTTTTCTCTATAATCTCATAGGCACTGTTTTTCACGTCCCGGACGATCTCATCCATCTGCTCCCGTGTAAAGACAATCCCCAGTTCATCACAAAAATCCCTCACAGCTATGCCGGATACTGTGGCTGAACTCCAGACCGCCACCTCACTGTCACCATGTTCCCCAATAATAAATGCATGAACATTGCGGTGGTCGATACCGATATACTCTCCCAGACGGTACTTGAACCTGGAAGAATCCAGTACTGTTCCGCTGCCGATAACTCTCTCCGGTGGAAAACCGGACAGACGTAGGGCCACAGTTGTCAGAATATCCACCGGATTGGCAACAATAAGCAGCAGGCATTCCGTATTGTAACGGACAATTTCCGGAATAATGGACTGAAAAATCCGGACATTTTTTTCTGTCAGATTAATCCTCGACTCTCCCGGCAGCTGATTGGCTCCGGCTGTTACAATCACCAGATACGCATCCGCCAAATCCTCATAGGTACCCGCATAAATTTCCACGGGATGGATAAAGGGCACACCGTGACCGATATCCATGGCTTCTCCTTCTGCCTTTTTCTGATTGATATCGATCAGCACCAATTCATTAAAAAGACCGCTCCCAAGTAAAGTATAGGCTGCGGTCGCCCCAACGGCGCCGCAGCCTACAATTGCACATTTCTGTATATTCATCACTTTTGCACACCTCCAAAAACAGTTCTGTAAGCTGCTCTTAGTCTGTGCAAAAATATGCTGCCTATGCAGTATATAAGATTAGATTTTAAAATTCGGTCTTCGGATCATTAAATTCTTTGACGCGGCGTTCATATGCCTGCATGATCACCGGTTCAAAGGCCAACTTTGCATCCAGTTTCATCACATCATTCAACAGGTATTTCGTGAACAGCGGATTTAGGATCAAGAAAGGGCCTACCAGATAAGTCGCAAAGAAATTATGGTCACGAATGCCTTCATTGGCTGTTCCTTTGTTCATGCCTGTTCCCTTATCGACATGAATAAACGGATATTTCTCCGTCTCACCGTAAGCCATAGTAAACTGTGTCTTAAAACCGACAATCTCAATATCATCAAAATGGCCTCTCACCAGGCAGTTGAAACGATGCATCATATCCCTTTTGGCATAAATCGGATATAAATCCAGCGCTTCAATCTTTGAACCGTCTTCATTCTCAATATACTGTCCAAAAATCTCGACTGCATTATTGGTAAATAACATGGGCACATCTGCTGCGATCAGCTCTGCAATACGCGCCTTATAAGGCATCAGTTTCCTGATGATCTTCTCCTGAGCACTTTCTGTCATGGCTCCCATGTAGATCAAATCCGGCTGTTCTTTTACAAACAACGGCTCATCCATATAAGACGTGAACACAAATTCCGCATCAGGCAGACATTTTTCGAGGTAACGGATATTACTGGAATCCGCAAAAAGACTGCAGAATTCTGGAAATAAAACTTCAATACGTGTCATGATTATCTGCCCTCCTTTTCTAACTGTTCACTTAAGCTCTTTTGAATAGCCTTAGCATATTGCGTTGTGTAAATATCATGCAGAATATACACATTGTCAACTTTATCAAAATCCACATACGCTGCTGTGTCCGGCTCTTTATCGCAGCATACGATCTTCTCCTCAGGAATGCCGGCCATCAGAAGTCTTAGATGCATATCCGGACAGCGAAAACCGCCCACAATGATCTGTTCAATGCCGGGATCATTTAAAAATTCAAAATCTGTATCAAAAAACCATGCAATATTCTCTGATGACTCCTGCCGATCATAGAAATCATCCACAATCAGTACAACTGCCTTTTGACCCGGTTCATGACGCACGAAGTCACAAACTCTTGATACTGCAATCGGATTCTGACCCTTTGCAACATCTGTGATCAGCTTCTTGCCTTTGACTTCCACACAGTTAAAACGTGTACCTGCAATCTTCATTTTCTCGAAGGAACGACTGATAGCCTCCGCTGACAGGCCAAACTCCTCCAAGGCAGCAACAGCTGTCACGGTATTGTAAACATCTGTAATATTATCACCCAGCAGCTTCACTTCCATATTGCCCTTCGGTGTACGGATATGCACTTTACGTTTCTCATAATCAATTGCTTCCACGGCATAATCCATCTCCGGTGAACCAAAATCACAGTTCGGACAGAACGCACGTCCGATGTGGTTATAACGGATATATTCATAGTTCAGTTTTGCACCGCATTTCGGGCAGGCAACCACATCTTTGATGATGTTGTTGGTGGAAGTTGTCTTCTCATCCTCACAGGCAATACCGAAATAAACTCTGTCATTGTCCGGTGCCAGGTGATTGCTCACTAAGTCCTCTCCATTTAAAATCAGTTTGGATGTTGATGGAATCGTCTGATTCAAAATACCTGCAATAAATTCGGAATGGGCATTTCTCTTGTAAGAGTCTCTGAAAAGATTCGTACATACAAGAATATCCGGTTTCACATATGGAAATATCTTCGTTGTCATTCGCTCATCAATTTCAAGAACAGCATATTTCTTCTTCATATGACCGCCCATAGTAGAATTCTTGATCAGCGAAGAAGCGATACCTGAATCAATATTGCCGCCGAAACGATTGTCGATAATATCATATCCATTATCCTGCATCACATCCGCAATCAGATTTGAAACGGTTGTCTTGCCGTTGGTACCGGTAATACCGATGATAAACTCCGGTTTATCAATCTGATCCAAAAAATCCGGACAGATATTAATCGCCTTTCGGCCGGGTACATGTGTGGCATTCCTGCCGCAAAGCTGCAGAACTTTGATCAATACTTTGATACCTGCCAGCGTTAAATAAAAACGCATTGTTTTTTTCTTAGAATTCTTCATAACTGTTCCTCTCTATACATCAAGTGTCATCTGAACTTCTTCTTCCGCCTCTGTCTTCAGTGTCTCCATCTCTTCCGGTGAAACGGACGGCAATCCCTCCACCGACTGAACGCCAAATGTTCTTAAAAATTCTTCAGTTGTTGCCAAAAGAATCGGCCGTCCCGGAGCATTCAGCCTTCCGGCCTCTGTGATCAGACCGTACTCCAACAGCTTATTGATGGCATGGCTGCAGCTGACGCCTCGAATCTGTTCTATTTCCGCCTTTGTCACAGGCTGCTTGTAAGCCACGATCGCCAACGTCTCAAGCATGACATCTGTCAGTACCTGCTTCTTCGGCTGATGCGTCAGCTTAATCACATAATCATACATCTCAGGGCTTGTACACATCTGAAAAGAGCCATCCAGCTCAATAATACGGATGCCTCTCTTCTCATTCTGATATCTGTCCATCAGATGATGTACAAGCCTGATCACTGTCGCCTTATCATGTCCAATAACAGCACCGATGGTCTCTGCGCTGATGGCTTCTCCCATCGTAAAAAGAAGCGCCTCTATGGCCGCTTCCGCCTCATCCGGCTTTAAAACTTCTTCCATGTCTACTCTGTCACTCCTGTTGCATTTTCATCGGATATCTGATTCTCTTCGGATTTGTCCATATTGTCCCCCGGCGAAATCAGTATATCATCAAAAAGATGCTCCTGCACGATCGTCACAGAGCCATCCTTCATCAATTCGAGTATCGCCAGAAATGTCACAATCACTTCCTCTTTTGTTGACTGCAACGTCAAAAGGCCCCTGAAGCTGACCGGTTTCTTCCTTTCTGTCACGATACGGCGGATACTGGTCATTTTGTCCGACAATTTCACCGGCTCCTGCTCAATCCGTCCGTATTTGCTTCTGATCGGGTCGATCTTGTCAAACTGTCGCTTCATCACAGACTGAAAAATCCTATGAAGCTTCTCAAGATTCATATCCCCCACCAGCGCATCTAAATCCACCGGCGGTTCTGTATAAACCATATCATCAGGAATCGTTGTCGGTTTATACAGCGTCTGAGCAGCCAGAAAAGCCCTGTCCTTCAGTTCCTGGGCAATGTATTTGTAGGTTTTGTATTCTAACAGGCGATTCACCAGTTCCATTCTCGGATCCTCACCTGTTTCCTCTGCATCGGCTTTCTCCACCGGCAGCAGCATCTTGGACTTGATCCGAAGAAGTGTCGCCGCCATCACCAGAAAATCACTGGTCACATCCATATCTTCAATCTGCATGCGATGAATATAATCCATATATTGATCCGTAATCATCGCAATGGGAATATCATAAATATCAATCTTATTGATATCGATGAGGTGAAGCAGTAAATCCAGAGGACCTTCAAAAACCTCTAATTTAAATGTCATTTCCATCATATTCTGCTTTTGAACCTTTCGTCGTAACTATCCAGAAGGCAGTATTCACTGAATCGTTACCTTTCGTCTATCTATTGTGGCATCTTCCGGCATTTCTGTCAATCATTTTCTTCAAGAATGATGCAGTGTGACACATGACAGCTCTGGCATATTGAACAATCGAATACGAAAACTGTGCATGTGCAGTCCACGGCTCAGAATCATCTCGCTTTTGCCACGAAAATAAGTTCCCGCATAATATTCAGGGAACAAACGCACCTGCGGCGAAATCACGCCGCCCAAAAACGGCAAGATCACAACACCGCCATGCACATGCCCTGAGAGGACCAGATCAGCCCCCCAATCAGCATATTCATCAAAATACAGCGGATTGTGGGCTAAAAGGAGATTGAATGCTTTTCTGTCACAGATGCCCAGCTGCTCCGTAAGATACCATTTCTTCATCGGCACTTTTCTGAAACGTTTATAATATGTTCTGTTCAATTCTAATCCATAAATATTGATGTATGCGCCGTCTTTCCTGATCACCGTATGCTGATTGCGCAGCAAATGAAGATTCGGATGACGAATCGCTTTGCACCAACGCGCATGCATGTCACCGTATGTCTCCGGATACAGGGCAATCCGCTGTTCATGATTCCCATTGCCGAAATAAACCGGCCATCGGTCACAGAGATCACGGACCATCCGAACTGCTGCGGACATATCCGCTCCCGGATGTGCATCTATCATATCGCCGGCAATCATCACGGCATCCGGTTTCGAACGCTCTATCGCCCTAAGCAGCTGCCTGTTGCCCTGATCAAAGTCATAGTTATGAAGATCCGACAGCACAACAAAACGGAAGCCTTCAAAAACTTCCGGTATTTTATCTGATGCTACATCATAATATTCTGTCGTAAAATGTCTGCATTCATAGCATATCCGCCCTATGAGGGCACCGGCTGCCGCTGCGGCAGCCATCATCCATTTCTTTTTATCTTTCATTCGGCCTCCATTATACGGTTAATATTTTGAATGCATCTTTGATGCAGGCAATTCTTGCCTCTTTACCGCCGCTTACACGTTCTCCGTCCAGGGACCACACCATCTCCTGTTCAAAAGTAATCTTCAATTCCTTTGTCTGCAAGAACAAAAACATGGACGGATCATACTTCAGCGGATTCAAAGATGTCAGCGATGTCACAATTGCACTGAGATCCATCAATGTCTTCGGCATCTTGATCATCATCACTTCAAACACACCGTCATTTAAATCCACAAGAGAATCACTGATCTTCAAAATTCCCCCCACACTTCTGGCATTGCTGACTGCACCGAAAATATAGGAATCTTTATAAATCTGTCCATCCGCTTCCACACAGACCGTATAGGATGTAAATGCCGGAATCTCTTTGATGCCCTCAAGAATATAGGCCAGATGCCCCAATGCATTCTTA
Source organism: Pseudocoprococcus catus (assembly GCF_902381825.1). Classification (GTDB taxonomy): domain Bacteria; phylum Bacillota; class Clostridia; order Lachnospirales; family Lachnospiraceae; genus Coprococcus_A; species Coprococcus_A intestinihominis. Next base: position 1,890,711 of record NZ_LR698973.1, on the reverse strand, counting down.
AAGTTCTGCGGTGTTGAATAGGATGTCTCCGTAAATGCACCGAAAGAAGCGACATAAGAAAAATAGGACGTATTAAACAAACCTGCATCAACGGTATGCGGCGTTCCCCTAACAATGTTCACCGCTGCCTCCCTGATATCTGAAGGCAGCTTCAGACCTGCTGCAAAATCATTGGTGGTTCCTGCAGGAATATACCCCAGAATAGGGCGCTTATCCCAATGCATCGTTGCCGACAAAATCTCATTAAAAGTGCCATCTCCACCGCAGCAAATAACTCTGTCAAACTGACTATCCTTCTCAGCCAACAGATCTCTTGTTGCATCCTTACCCTGTGTTGTATAAATAATCGTCTCATACCCTGCTTTTGTCAGTGTATCAACGACATAAAGCAATTCATTACGTATCTTCTGACGTCCGGCCATTGGATTCACCATAAGTAACACACGTTGCTCCATCGCACATAAACCTCCGATATGTTTTTCAATAAAGTTCATTATACCATGTTTTTGTAAAATAGCCTATATTTATCCGCAGATGCTCATAAAATTCCTGTAAACTTTTTCTAAATAATCACTGAAACCGGCTTTTTGTATCCCCTCCTTTGTCACAATAGGCACTTCACCAATCTCCGTATCATCCAGATAATAGATCAGACGTCCTGCCTTTGTTCCTGCTTCAAAAGGCGGAAACAGGCTTTCATCCAGTTGCAGTTTTGAATGGATATTTTCAAGATTTTCCCCTCGCAGCGCCACATAGGAAAACTGGCCGTCATACATCAATTCAACACTTTCTGTTTTTCCGTCTTTTATCGCCATTGGCAAAAGTACCGGCGGATGATCATCCCTGTATGCGCTGCAGTTGGCAAAGCCGTAATTCAGAAGCTGCTGTGCCTCGGAAAAACGTATTTTATAATCCGGTGCATCCATCACCACGGCAATGAGACTCAATCCGTCTTTGACAGCTGTTCCGCAAAAGCAATATCCCGCCTTTGCTGTAGAGCCTGTTTTTAACCCTGTTACTTCAAAATTATTTGCCATTTTCAGAAGTTTATTCGTGTTGGAAAGACCGAATTCACTACTGCCTTTTGCTGTTACATGCGTGATATTTTCCATCCAGATCGTCGCATATTGCGAAATGTCAGGATAATTTGTAATGAGCGCCCGGGCCATGATGGCCACATCTTTTGCCGTTGTATAATGGTCATTTGAATCTGTCAGCCCGCAGCAATCCACAAAATGTGTCCCGTTCATGCCCAGATCGGCGGCTTTTTGATTCATTTCCCCCACAAAGGCCTCCTCACTGCCGCTTACATACTCTGCCATTGCCACTGAAGCATCATTACCTGAAGCAATCACAATACATTTGATCAGCGTTTCCACTGTTTGTTTTTCGCCTTCCTCAAGGAAAACCTGGGAGCCGCCCATGGATTTTGCCCGGGCACTTGTTACAACTTCATCTGTCAGCTGGATTTTTCCGTTATACAGCGCATCGTAGATCAGAAGCAGTGTCATAATCTTTGTGATACTGGCAGGACTGACCCGAACATCCTGATTTTTCTCATAAATGACTGTTCCGGTTCCTGCTTCCATTAAAACAGCCGCCTCCGATATGACAGTTACCGCCGATTCAGTTGATACTACCCCCTGACTTTCCAACTCCCTTTCCAATTCCATCTCTGTCGTTTCTGCATTTGTTGATTCTGAATTTTCTGATTCCGTTGCTATCACTTCTCCGACAGCAGTATCTTCTGCATAAACCATTTGTCCATTCCATAAAATACCCATCAACAGGATAGCTGCTATAATTTTATTCTTCATAACTGTCACCGTGCTTTTTTTACAGTTTACGTTTGTGCCTGTTAACTTATGCCTTTACATCATTTTCCTTTTCAGCTATAATTGATTGCAGAAAAGTATAACTGCTTATTCTTTTTGCCGTTGTACAAATGTTACCAAGGAGAGAAACACTATGAGCTTTGTATTAACAAAAAAACTTCCGACACCAATGGAAATCAAAGAATTATATCCTGTTTCCGAAGAACTGGCTGCTTTAAAAGCAGAGAAAGACCAGGAACTGATTGATATTATTACAGGTGCCTCAGACAAATTTATGGTCATTATCGGTCCTTGCTCCGCCGACAACGAAGAAGCTGTTTGTGATTACATCGGCCGTCTTACAAAAGTTCAGGAAAAAGTTAAAGATAAGCTTGTCCTTGTACCGCGTATTTACACGAACAAGCCGCGTACAACCGGCGAAGGCTACAAAGGTATGCTTCATCAGCCAGATCCTGAAAAGGCACCCGATCTTTTAAATGGTCTGATTGCCATCAGAAAGATCCATATGCATGCCCTGCAGACATTTCATATGCCAATTGCTGATGAGATGCTTTACCCTGAAAACTTCAGATATCTGTCCGATATCCTCTCTTATGTTGCTGTTGGTGCACGCTCCGTTGAGAATCAGCAGCATCGTCTGGTTGCCAGTGGCATTGAAGTGCCAACCGGTATGAAGAATCCGACCAGCGGTGACTTATCCGTTATGCTGAACTCTGTTGTTGCTGCTCAGCATGGTCATAATTTTCTCTACCGCGGATGGGATGCCACAACAGACGGCAATCCTTATGCACACACGATTCTTCGTGGTGCTGTTGATAAGCATGGTCAGACACATCCGAACTATCACTATGAAGATCTGCAGCTTCTCAATGAAATGTATGCCGAAAAAGGACTCAAGAATCCGGCCTGCATCATTGACGCCAACCATTCCAACTCCGGCAAGAAGCATAAAGAACAGATCCGTATTGTCAAGGAAGTCTTAAGCAGCCGTCAGCATTCCGATGACATCCGCAAGCTTGTCAAAGGCGTGATGATTGAGAGCTATATCGTTGAAGGCAACCAGAAGGTGGGCGTTGAGAACCATGTCTACGGCAAGTCCATCACTGACCCTTGCCTTGGCTGGGAAGATTCTGAAAGACTGCTGTACGATATTGCAGAACGTGTATAAATACAAAATGGATACCCACTAATCGTATAAGGGAAAAATAAAGGGAAAGCTATAAAAGTATGCATCGTCATATTTTTATAGCTTTTTTCTATAATAAACCGGAGTTTATCGAGAATAATCAATATAATTACATATTTTTTCTTCGACTCATTCATAAAACTAAAGCCGGATAAAATTCCACTCTCATCCGCAAACGGAAAACGCAAAAAATAAACTGAGGAATTAGCTGCCAATCACAGTAATAGCCTCAGTTTATTTTTACTTTCTTTTTGAAAAAATATGTTTTGCAAACACATAAAATACGATAATAACGGCAATGAAATAGCCAAAGGCCCCCAATGCCGGTATGCCAAGGAATTTCGGTTTCATATCTGTGGTACAGATAATACTGGAGCTTATAAGCAATGCCATTACCCACAGACCCATAACAATATTTCTTGTTACCCTTCGAAGCAGATTCGATACATCTTCTCCGGCATGAAGATCGAGATTCACCTTTGTCTGACCTTTCATCTGCCCCTGCAGAATATCTGCCAGCAAGGTGGGGATATCTATCGCCTTTCTCAGAGAACGATACAGTGTTTTTCCACTGTTTTTCAATTCCTTCTTCCAGTCCATCTCCTCAAACATCTGGCTCTTCACACGGGCAGATGCGATCTCCATCATGTTAATCTCCGGACTGATGTCTGCAAGGACTCCTTCAATATGTGCCAGGCCTCTGGCAAGCATCGTCAGACCGTGAGGCATTGTAATCTTGTTCTCCTTCATGACCTCCATCAGATCCTGCATAATCTCTGCAATATCAATATTGCCAAGATCTTCCGAACCGTATTTGGCCATCAGATTGCGTATATCTTCAAACAGTTTACTCTGATCCGGCTTCCCACGGAATTCTCCGATTGCCAGAACAGCATCCTGGATCATACCGATATCATTCAGCGCAATACCTTCAATGGCCCGTCCGATTTCTTCCCTGTCATGCTCAGACAGACGGCCCATCATTCCCATATCAATCCAGACAATCTTGCCGTCCCGCACACGAAGATTACCAGGATGCGGATCGGCATGGAAAAAGCCATCTACCATAACCTGCTTAATAAAATTATCAATGAGCTTACTGCCGACCTCATTCAGATCATAGCCGTTTTCCTGAAGATTCTCCTTATCATCAATGGAAAAGCCATCGATATACTCCATCACAATAACATGCGGAGTTGTATACTCCCGATATAACACCGGCGTATCCACAAAAGCCACATCTCTGTTCTTGCGATGGAACTCCTCTATATTGGCTGCCTCTGTAAGGAAATTCATTTCCTCCTGTGTGACCTTCCACAGTTCATCAAGAACAAGATCCAGATCCACCATCTCTTTGATACTCACCGGTGGCAATAAACGCACAACCTTATGCATCAATCCGATATCTCTGGCCATGGTCCTGTAAATACCTTTGCGCTGGACCTTGATCACAACCTGTTCTCCGCTCTTCAAAACCGCACGATGAACCTGTGCAATAGAAGCTGAACCAAGAGGCTTTTCTTCAATTGACTGGAACTCCTCCTGCCACGGACAACCAAAGGCATCCTGGATCACATCCACCACCTGGTCAAAGGGCATAGGTGCCACATCCGAGCATAGCTTCATCAATTCATCACAGTATCGCTTCGGCAAAATATCTGATCTCAACGACATAATCTGACCCAGCTTGATATATGTCGGTCCAAGGTCCTCCAGAATCATTCTCAACTTCTCCGGAGATACACCACGCGTAATAGCATGTTTATGGAGAACGGCTGTAATCTCCTTCAACCGTTCTCCATAACCGCTTGATCTGACTTTTTCAGACTTTGTATTCATTCTTCTTATTCAGCGTCAGCTGCCTCTTCCGCAGCCGGAGCGTCCTCTGTAGCTTCAGCCGGTGCTTCTTCTGATTCCACTGTCTCTGTCTTCTCCTCAGCGGTCTGCTCCATATTGCTAATCTGCTGTTTCAGCTGTTCAATCTGTTCCGGTGTCATCTTCTCAAGAAGGGTCTGCAATTCTTCTGGTGTGGATGCTTTCACTGAAACATTCACATTGTCCTTCAATGTCTCTTTGATATTGTGCTTCAGTTCTTTGTTCAGGACCTTGCCCTGTTCAACTGTCAGCTCACCCTTCTTCACCAGATCGTCTAATACTTCCTTGGATTTCTCTGCTGTAACAGCTGCTGTACCGATACCGATAAGTAAAAGCTTCTTAAGGCTTTCTCCGAGTTTTTCCATCTTACATCTCTCCTTTACTGTCAGACATCACAACCGCCGGATTCTCTCTCTGCAGCTGCAATGCATCCATGCAACCAATCAACAAATCACTAAAGCCCTGTCAAAAACTGCATGACCTTGGGAACAAAAATAACACAGCCGATAATCGCTGCCATAATAGCTGCAATGAGTACAGCTCCTGCCGCCGTATCCTTGGCAATCTTCGCCAAAGGCTTTCGCTCCTCTGTTACAAGATCCACCACTGCCTCTATCGATGTGTTCACCAGCTCCAATGCCATCACAAGTCCAAACAATGTCAGACAGATACACCATTCTGTCACTGACAATTGAAAGATAATGCCCGCAATCACTACAAGCAGTGAGACACAGCAATGAATCTTCATATTGCGTTCTTTGCTGATACATGTATAAATTCCCTGAAAGGCATAACCAAAACTTTTATAGAGTGGATCCTTCTTGTGCTTCTTCATCTCTATCCCCTGCCTTTTCTGACTCTATTTTATCACATATTGTACTGCATGAACAGTAGGATCTTTATCTGCCGGCTGACTGCCGCAGTCTGTCCAGCAATGCTGTAAAATATGGCGGAAGCGGTGATTCAAATTCCACATACTGACCGGTGGACGGATGGATAAATCCAAGCAGCTTTGCGTGAAGCGCCTGCCCTTCCAGCTTAAACGGATCCTTAGAAGGACCATAAACAGTATCCCCCAGCAGAGGATGGCCTATACTGGCCATATGCACACGGATCTGATGTGTTCTGCCTGTCTCAAGGCGGCACTCAATATAGGTGTATTTGCCAAATCGCTCAAGTACACGGTAGTGCGTCACTGCATGCCTGCCGTTCTTATGGTTAATGCCCATTTTCTTCCGATCGGCATCCATACGGCCAATCGGTGCATCAACGGTTCCCTCATCTTCTTTGATATTATTATAAACAATCGCATAATAGGCCCTTGTAATACTGTGCACGCTGAGCTGTTCTGCAATGGCGCGATGCGCCCTGTCATTTTTGCAGATAACAAGCACACCTGTTGTATCCTTATCAATTCTATGCACTATTCCGGGCCTTAATACGCCATTGATGGTTGAGAGGTCCTCCCCGCAGTGATACATCACTGCATTCACAAGGGTCCCGGTATAATGTCCCGGCGCTGGATGCACAACCATATCCTTTGGCTTATTGATGATCAGAATGTCCTGATCCTCATATAAAATATCCAAGGGTATATTCTCCGGCTGAATATCCAGAATAACCGGATCAGGTAATTCAATCATAACTGCATCACCTGTATGAATTTTGAAATTCGCCTTAACCGCTTTTCCGTTTACACACACCGACTGATCGCCAATTATTTTCTGTATATAAGATCTTGAGCATTCTTCCATCAAGAGTGCCAGATACTTATCAATACGTACGCCATCATTGGCTTCATCAACAACATAACTTCTTTGTTCCACGTTTTCACCTGCCTCTTTTATGCTTTTGTCTTCTTTGCTTTCTTACCGCCAAGAAACTCAAAATCCTCATCCTTGTAATAAAATATAACGAGGATGATCAAGGCAATGGCCGCTGTTGTCACATAAATATCTGCAACATTAAACACAGGAAAATCAATCAATTCAAAATAAAAGAAATCTACCACATAGCTCTGACGAATCCGATCAATAAAATTGCCGATGGCACCGGCATAAATCAGAACCGCTGCAATTTTAAGCGGCATCATCCTTCCGGTATCCGGAATCTTACGATAAAAAAACGTCAAAGCTGCCAGTATGATAACTGTAAAAAAGACTAAAAAGACTTTTTGATTCTGCATTAATCCAAAAGCAGAGCCTCTGTTTTCCAGATAATATAATCTGAAAACTTTCGGTATAAATGTTATGCCGTCTGTATTCATCAGATGCCTTACGGCCAGCACCTTGGTCCACTGATCCAGAAGAACCAGCAGCAAAACTGCAATTCCCGCCTTTATATATTTCATGACTGTTCTCCATTTCTGACGATAACGGAGGCCGCTGCCAAAAGCTGTTCATCACGGATACTCCGGTCAATCACCGCATGCCCTTCGGGATCCAGCAGTATAAACTTAACCCGTCCTTTGTCCATCTTTTTGTCTGATTTTGAAACGGCTACGATTTGCTCAGGCTCAAGCCCTTTAACACTGACCGGCAAGCCGAATGATGCAATGGTATCTGTGATATCTTTATAAGCCGCCTCTGTCAGCATTCCTTTCTCCATGGACAACCATGCCGCCGCATGCATGCCGACGGCAACACATTCTCCATGCAGCATTGTAAAATTCATCAGTTTCTCCACTGCATGTCCCAATGTATGGCCAAAATTCAGTAAAGCACGTTCGCCGGCTTCTTCAGGATCATTCTCAACCACTTCTTTCTTGATGTGGCAGCTGACTGCGATCATATCAATCACCGTCTGCGTATCCCTGGACAAGATCGCTTCTTTGTGCGCCTTCAGCCATTCATAGTAGGCGGCATCTTTGATCAATCCGTGTTTAATAATCTCACCCAGGCCGGATATATACTGCTGACTGGTCAGTGTTTTCAACGTCTCTGCACAGGAATACACCAGTTTTGGCTGATGAAAAGCCCCCACCATGTTCTTATAGGCTCTGAAATCAACACCTGTTTTTCCTCCGATGCTGCTGTCCACCTGTGCCAGAAGGCTTGTGGGAATCTGGATAAAACGAATGCCTCTCAGATAAGTTGCCGCTGTAAAGCCTGTCAGATCACCGACAACACCGCCGCCAAGCGCCACCAGCATATCTTTACGTTCAAATTTATTCTGAATCAGAAATTCATAAAGGTTCTCAACTGTTGTCAGCGTTTTGCTCTCTTCACCGGCCGGAAAAATAAAATGACTGGCAGCTGCACAATGCTCTTTTACAATATGCCCTACCTGTTCAAGGTAAAAATCTGCCACATGGCTGTCTGTTACGATGCACACCTTTCTGTCTTTGATCATCAGATCATCCAGCGCTTCACCAAGCGCATCAAAATTCTCTGAAAGAACAATTGGATAAATTGGTACATCATTGTAATGAATCATCATTTTCTGCATTTTGCTGTCTTCCTTTTCTGTACAAAAAGTCCGGGCATGCGCTTCAGCCACTGACCCGGACTTCTGAATATTCTATTAATAACTATGCTGTACTGAAATAAGCACATCCGCTTTATTGGTTCTCTTCGTCCTTCTCGCTGTCAAACATCTCGGAGAAATCCTTGATCATTGCATCATCTGTTGAAAGTGTCTCATCAAAGTCTTCTTCCTGTTCTACTGCGGTTTCTTCACTCTCAGTCTCTTCCACAGCATATACCGGCTCAGCCTGAAGCTGATCTGTATGCTCTGCGGCTGATTCCTCAAGGCCTGAAATTGCCTTCATCGTTGCAACATCAATATCAAATGCTTCTGAATTCAGCAGATCCAGCTGTGCCGAAGCAAGTGCTTTGTACTGTGTTCTGTAGCGGTCATACTGCTGAAGCAGATCTGTTGTCTTCACATGCAGTTGCTCAAGTTCCACCTTAGCATCTGCCACAATAGACTGTGCCTTCAAAACGGCTTCCTGTTCAATAACAGTGGCATTCTTCTTCGCACCTACAATTGTCTCCTCTGCAGTTGTCTCTGCAAGAACAAGTGCCTTCTGAAGTGACTTCTCTATTTCCTTATAATGGCTGAGACTTGCATCCAGATTATTGATCTTTTCCTTCAAAGAAAGATTCTCCTTGTAAAGTGCTTCAAAATCAGCAGAAACACTTGAGAAAAAGCTGTCCACATCTGCCTTTGAATACCCCATACCACTGTTCTTAAAAGTCTTACCCTGAATTTCAATTGGTGTTAACATTAATTCCAGACCTCCTTCATCTGTCTATCGATCTCATCATCCTGTTTCTTCCTGTTCCCGTTTCCGAATAGTCATTCCTCTTCTTCAGAATATCCAAAAGCAGGTACATTGACACTTGAAGATGCCAGTTCCTGAAGATCGCCTGTAATATCAATATCTTCCGGTGTCACAATAACAATTGTATCTGATATCGGCTTAATATTGCCGTTGATCGCATAACAGGAACCGGAAACAAAATCAATAATTCTCTGAGCTTCCTGCGTTGTTACAGCATCAAAATTGATGATCGCAGCTCTTCCTGACAGGATAATGTCACAGATTTCCTGGCATGCATCAAACTCATCCGGTTTTGAAACACATACCTCCATGCTACGGGATGTTATATTGGAGTGCATCGGAACAATCTTGCTGCTCCTGCCGTAAGACGTTGCCTTACGCGTGCTTCGTGATGAAGTATGGGCCTGTGTTGACCGTGTACTCTTCACCTCCGGCTCATCATCCCAGTCATCTACCATATCTTCCAGCTCGTCCTTCTGTCTCGCAGATGTCTTTCTGCTATTCGCCGTACTGCGTGCAAATGTCTTTTTCTTCGGTGCCTCCTCCGGCTCCTCTTCTGTATCTATCTCTTCATCATCATATTCTTCATATTCATCATCATTAAGCTTCATAAAATCAAGAATTTTGTTAAAGCCTTTACTCATTCTGCTATACGCTCCTCTACTTATTTAATCAATTACCAACTATTCAAAACCAGCCCTTCAAATGTCTCCTGCTTCAAATAACTGCAAATTATCTATATCTGATAATTTCTCTTGCCGAATATACCGGTTCCCACTCTGACCATTGTTGCACCTTCTTCAATTGCAACTTCATAATCTCCAGTCATACCCATTGATAATTCATCCATATCAACATTATCAATGTTTTTGCTTTTTATGTCAACAGATAATTGTTTTAATTTTCTGAAATAGATACGATTATCTTCAGGATTATCCGTAAATGGCGCAATTGTCATCAATCCCCTGATTTTGATATGCGGCAACTTCGACACCGCTTCCACAAGCTGCATGGCAGCCTCACTGGTTGTCCCAAACTTTGATTCTTCTTCTGCCACATTCACCTCGATCAGTACCGGCATCACGATATCCGCCTTTGCAGCCTCATGCTCAATCTGCTCTGCCAGTCTCAGTGAATCTACGGAATGAATCAAGACAACTTTGCCAATCAGGTATTTGACCTTATTGCGCTGAAGATGTCCGATCATATGCCAGCGAATATTCTTCGGAAGCACTTCGTATTTGTCGGATAATTCCTGAACTTTGTTCTCACCGTAGTCAAGAATACCGGTTGTCAGTACCTCTTCAATATCACTCACCGGCTTTGTCTTGCTCACTGCGATCAAAGTGACTTCATCTCTTGAACGTCCTGCTCTGTCACAGGCAGCCTGGACATGCTTTTCAACCTCTATAACATTCTCTGTAAGCATATTTCTTCCCCTTTCATCTATATCTAATATATAATATCATTTTCTTTGACACTGCTGCCATTCAAAATAATATGATCATACAACGTCACACCATAATCCGTCTTGTCACTGACAATACAATAATCGCCATATTCATACAAAATATCAATCAAGCGGAACATTGCATAGCCTTTATTGATATTATAAACACCTTTTAAAGCTTCTGTCTCTCCAATTGTATAGGTCTCATCAGAAGAAGGTTTCTTAAGAACAGTACCTTCCGCAATATCCGCACAGTCTACATAACAATATTCCTTATTCTGTGCATAAATAACCGGTTTGATAAAAACTGTTTCATCATTATCCACCGAATAAAAGCCGCTTTCCGAACTCTCTTCCTCCGTCTGGAGATAATCAGCCGGAATCCTGTAAAAATTCTTGGACACAATTGATGACTTTGGAATCTTCAATCCATCATGGTTGTCCCAGATAATCTCAATATCAATATAACGATCATTGCAATAGCGGACCATATAGTTGGATAACGAAAAGCTGACATAATCGGTGCCGTCTTTCTGAAAGGTCGATACATCTGCGCTGACTGTAATATTGTCCCGCTGAAGCTGCAGATTCACCGTATCCAGCTCTTTGAGCCTTTTGTACTGATCCGCCGTCGGACAAATCACAATCTGCCAGTTATCATCATAGATCAACTTATAGGCCGGTGATGCGCTGTCTATCTTCATACCGGCAGACAACTGGGTCTTCTCATAGTTCCTGGCCGAAAAAAGTTCCGGTGTCATATCATCCTGCGTATAGCTTTCCATGCCGTCATAAGAATAACTGACAATTCCTGACTGATCAGCAGTCATTACCGTATATCCGCTGGCGGAATCAGCCTGATTCATGGAATTAATATTATTCCTGCTGACAATATTACTGACAATATTCCCCAACTGATAATCCAGATCATACACCGACGCATAATCACTATCGTTATATTTCTTTTTGAAAGACAAAACCTGTTCCCGAATATCACTATAGTCACTGTCATTCAACATCAATGCTGATCCATCTGCTGTTCCCTGTACACCGCTGCCGGCATTGGTAGTGACCATGCAGACATTACCCTCTCTGGCAACCATGGCACCATCATTGACAAAATAGTTGATATAACCGCTTTGTCCGGTATTTACAACTGCCTCATTACGAAGAATAAAGCCTGTAAAGGTATCACTGTCAACAATCCATCCTTGCTGAACTTCATAAAAAGAAATATGATTTCTCATAAGGTAGGACAGACCGATCGCTATCAAATAAATAAAAATGCCTATAAATACAATCAGCCCTATATTCAGTTTCAAGTGCCTCCCGCCGTTTTTCGAGACGGTCTGTTTCTCTGACCCCATTAAAAAACTCCTTTTAGTGCCGAACCATTCATATAATCAAAATGTTTACCCTGGCAGCTGCTATTCTGCTGCATATATACTTCAAACTCATCCTTCAGCTTCCACCAGCTGATTCCCCAGTTACAGAAAACAGCATCTTGCTCCGGTATACGACTGAACAACCGCTCAATCGCGATAGATGGATCCAGATTCTCAAGCATTACCCTGACACATTCAAAATATTCTTCTTTGCTGCAGATCGTAAGTCTGCCTGCCAGATAATCCTCAGCCATCTGACTGTCTTTTGCTATATATAATGAATGAATCTTCACAATATCCGAATGCAGAACAGAAACAATTCTGGCTGTTTCCACTGCATCCCGAAGAGTGTCTCCCGGGAGATTGGCAATCAGATGTGTGCACACAGTAAACGGATATCTCTTGATTGCCAGAACCGCATCTATATATTCAGCCAGTCCATGTCCTCTGTGAACTCTGTCCAAGGTATGATAATTCGCCGTCTGCAATCCCAATTCTATATTGATGCCAACGTGGGTGCGCTCCTGAAGTTCTGCCAGACACGCCAGATAATCTGTACGGATACAGTCGGGTCTTGTGGAAACCGAAATCTCAACCACATCCGGAAAAGCCGCCGCTTCCTCCAGATAAGCTTTAAATAGTTCCATTGCCATAAATGTATTCGTATAATTCTGAAAATATGCAATAAACTTACGGGCCTTATACCGTTTGGCAACAACATCTCTTGCATGCTGCATCTGTTCCGTCACCGATGCAGGCTGCCAGACAGATTCAAACCCGGTTCCCTTTTCAGAACAAAATGTACACCCTCCATGTCCGTCACAACGGTTCGGGCAGGATACCGGCAGGTTGACCGGAAGCTTGTAAACCTTTTCTCCATAGCGCTGTTTAAGCCAGCTGGAATAGGGATAAAACACTGTTTTTTCCTCCTTCATAAATACCTGCATTCATTAATTATATCTTTTTTGACTTATATTGGAACCCTTTTTCACAAAATTATCATAAAGTACACATAATCTTCAATTTTTATTCAATAATAATGATATCATGCCGCTTCGCGAAAGGAGGAATTGACATGGAAAGAAACTGGCTTGACATTACAGCTCTGATACTGATCATCATTGGAGCTATTAACTGGGGACTCATCGGTTTTTTTGAATTTGACCTGATCAGCTACTTCTTCGGCACACTCACTGCCGTGACCCGGATTATTTTTGCCGTTGTGGGCATTGCCGGTATTTATTCCCTGATCCTTTTCTGGAAACTCAGGACAAATTAATCCTTTTCCGGGGAAATAAAATGGCTCCATACAGAACAAAAACAGCAGAAATACCACTTAAGTACTTCTGCTGTTTTCTTCTAAATCATGATATAATATCCAAATTATAAGGAGATAACGATATCCTTCTTAAACTCTTCTGGAATATTATCCGCATCAATGGAAATACTGATCGTAAAATCTACATTGAACTTCTCTGATACATCTGCAAGTTTAGATAATACGTAGCCAACATAATCATCAGATACGCTTGCAATTGTCAGGAAGCTATCAAAGAACATATGCTCCAGATCTCTGTCCTGTGAAATCAGACCACAGATAAATCCAATAAATGCATCATATGTATCAATCGGGAAATCGCCAACATTGATCAAACGAATGCGGTTGCTTAATTCATACATATGCTTGTTATTCTTGTCGAGATAGACAACACTGCCGTTTGCAGCCTTTACTGCTTCATTCGCTTTCTGAATCAAGAATTTTGTTTTACCTTTGCCTTTTACACCTGATATAATCTGTATCATTGTAATCTCCTCCTAGCTTATGCACGTAAATTATATTTAAATTTAAAAAAAATTTAAATATATTTGTCTTAATTATAGTATAAATTGTCTAAAAATACAATGCTTATTTGCTAATATCTGATAATAATTTTGACATACTCGAATAAAGCGTATCTTTATCCGGACAACCAAGCAAAACGGAAATATAACCGTTTCCTGAGCCATCCTCCACATAAAGAATCAGACACAGTCCTGCATTATCTGTTGTACCGGTCTTGCCACCAATAATGCTGACGCCTTCGGGCGGTGTCTTGTTGCCCAGCAGATAATAATTTGTCGAGTCATACGTCTGCTGCACTTCCTGCCCATTCCGTGTAAATACAGCGGTATAATGTGCCTGATGAATCGCATCCTTAAACAGATCATACTTCAGACATTCATTGAAAATCAAATAAAGATCATAAGCTGTTGTATAATGATCCGGATCATCCAGACCATTCGGCGTCACAAAATGTGTCTGCGTTGCACCAAGCCTCTGGGCTTCAGCATTCATCTTGTCACAAAAAGCCGGTATATCTCCCCCGCTGACTGCAGAAGCTACGGCATTGGCTGCATCGTTGCCGGAATAGATCAGCATACAATACAATAAGGTCTTCAAAGTCATCTTATCTCCGGCTTTAAAACCGCACACCTGTGCATCTGCGACATCAACATTCACATCATCCGTCAAAGTTACTTCCTGATCCAGATCCTGAACATTCTCCAGTGCCACCAGCGCTGTCAGAATCTTAGTAATGCTGGCCGGCGGCATCTGTGTATAAATATTCTTCGCCGTGATGACCGTCTTATCCGTTGTGCCCGTCAGAAAAATTTCCTTGGCGTCAAGCTGTGAAAGTGTCTCCTGGTTGATGCCGTTCTCACTGTCTTCCACCGATACAACACCCAGGTTCTCCGCAAAGCCTTCCCAAGCTTCTATATTCAGCATGGAAGCCGCATCTGCAGTCTTACTCGCCGTCACAACTGTATAGGGCTTCAGATACGCTGTCTGGCTCTGGCATCCGCATAACAGTACACTGCATATGCAGGCTGCTGCTAATATTTTCTTCATTCTCTTCACCTGTTATTTATAAAATTCACGCCATTCCAGATCGCCTCTGTCCAGAGCCTTGATCAAAAGTTCTGCTGTTGCCAGGTTTGTTGCGATCGGAATATTATGTGCATCACATAAGCTGACAATTGCGTGGGCATCCGGTTCATGACGCTTTGGTGTATATGGATCCCTCAGGAAAATCATCAAGTCAATGTTGTTATGTTCAATCTGTGCACCTAACTGCTGTTCTCCGCCGAGATGTCCGGCAAGAAACTTGTGTATATTAAGATTCGTCACTTCTTCTATTAAACGCCCTGTGGTGCCTGTCGCATATAATTCATTACGCGCCAGTATTCCTCTGTAAGCGATACAGAAATTCTGCATCAACATTTTTTTTGTATCATGGGCTACTAAACCAATGTTCATAAAAACTTACCTCCTGTTCCGCTGTAAACCAACATTCAAAACTAAACCAATACATATAAAATTACTCAGCAATGAACTCAGACCATAACTGACGAAGGGCAACGGAAGCCCCGTATTCGGCAGTATGCCTGTTGCCACACCAATATTGACAAAAGACTGGAATGTAATAATACCGGCAACACCCGATGCGACCAGGCGGCCTCTCATATCTCTTGCATCCTTTGCAATGCGCAGGCATTCGATCACAATTAATAAAATGAGCCCTATGACAACACAACTTCCTATAAATCCCAGTTCTTCTCCGACAACTGCGAAAATAAAGTCTGTCTGAGGCTCTGATATGAAATTGCCTCCCTTGACGGATGTAATCGTATTATTATCAAGTCCCTTACCAGTGAGCATACCTGAGCCGATCGCCATAATGGAATTATATTGCTGATTATAGGTTGTCAAAAGATAATCCGAAGGATTCAGGAAACTGAGAACTCTATTAAGCTGATAATCATGTAATAAGATCTGACCGGGCTGCTGGATATACCAGATCAAAATACCGCCCAACGGCAGGGCTGCACCCAGTATCGCACCGATAATCTTATAACTGATACCGCCAACAAACATCAATGTACAAAACAAAAATGCAAAAACCATTGTTGTCGAGAGATCCGGCTCCCATGCAACCAGAAACATCGGAATCATATATAAAATACCAATTCTCAGAATCGTTGCCAGACTGTTGATCTTCTCCTTCTGCTCACTGATCAAATGTGCAAAAATAATCAGCATGATCACCTTGCTGAGCTCTGATGGCTGGAAAGTACCAAAAGGCCCCAATGAAAACCATCTTCTGGCACCATTCACACTAATACCAAAAAGCTTGACAGCAATCAACATACCTATATTAATAGAATACAAAAACCATTCGAATTTTGCAATATAATTATAGTCAATAAGTGAAAAAATTATCATGACGACCGATCCACCGACAAAGCCTATGAGCTGTTTAGCGGCGAAACCATCGGCTGCACTGTTAATAACGAGTATACCAATAATACTTAGCACCCATACATATAAAACCAGTCTGAAATTATACATATGGATATTATATTTATTTGTGTGATACTGTAATATTTTTCTTCTTTGTAACATTTTTCTCCTATCATACCGAATGACGGTTTATTTCCTTAAAAGGCACATAAACAGTCAGAAGCGGTGACCTGGACCGATTCTGATTTTCCTTTTGTGTAATATGAATGTCAATATTCTGAATGTCTATTTCGACATATTTGCTAAGTGCAGATACAATATCTCCTCGAATACTATCTGTGATCTCTGTCGGACAGGCTATTCTGTCCGACAGAAGCAGCTGCTTTAACCGGCTGCTGGCGACTTTACCGGAAATCTTTCTTTTTCTTCCAAACAGAAATGAAAACATCCTGACAGCTCCTTTCTATCTGTGAATCAGATAATCCGCAACCCGGAAGAAAAAGCTTTTTCTTCGAGGGTAACAGGCCAGGGGAACATCTTCTCCCATGATACGTCTGCAGATATTCTCATAGGCTTTTCCCGCAGGCGTATGATAACCTGTCAATGATTCCCCTTGATTGGCAGCAACAACCACATTTTCATCATCCGGGATCACACCGATCAGATCCAGTGACAAAATATCTACAATATCTTCTATACTCATCATATCTCCCCGCCTTACCATGTCAAAACGGATCCGATTAATGATCAGATTAATATTTTTGATATGGGATGCTTCCAGAAGACCCGTGATCCGATCCGCGTCCCGGATGGCCGATACCTCCGGTGTTGTCACGATTAATGCACGATCTGCCCCGGCAATGGCATTGTAGAAGCCTCTTTCAATGCCTGCAGGACAGTCAATCAGGATATAATCAAAATCATCTCTCAGCTGCTCGATCAGCTTTTTCATTTGTTCCGGCGAAACACTTGTCTTGTCTCTCGTCTGCGCGGATGGAAGAAGGAACAAATTCGGATAACGTTTATCCCGAATCAGTGCCTGCTTGATCCGGCACCCGCCTTCGATAATATCTACCAGATGATAAACAATCCTGTTTTCAAGTCCCATGATCACATCCAGATTTCTTAAGCCAATATCTGTATCGATCAGAATTGTCTTCTTATCTGCAGCAGCTAAACCTGCACCGATATTGGCTGTTGATGTTGTTTTTCCTACACCGCCTTTACCTGATGTAATGACAAATACTTCTCCCATGCTCATACCTCCCAAAAACCATTGAATCCTTTTATTTTTAGATCATTGTTTTCTTTTGTATGTTCATGTCCGTTGAATTAATCCGCCTGAATATTCTGATCCGGAATATTCGCTGTTCTTGTTGCAGAACCGGATATATCATCTGAAGCATTCTTTTCCGGCACACCAAAATAGTAACACATCAGATCCGCATACAGATCCAGTACATTTGAAGAACCATGACCATTCGGAATGATCAGCGTTGCGGCAACCTCCGGATTCTCATAAGGCGCATAACCAATGAAAAGTCCATGGTTAGGCAGTTTCTCTGATACCTGCGCCGTACCGGATTTACCTGCCAGAGTCACTTTCAGTCCGCCCATTTGTGAACGGTAAGAAGATTCATTACATACCTTATACATACCTGTATGTACCATATCCCATGTGCTCTGTTTCAGTTCAATCTTGTTGGTCAGCTTCGGTTCATTTTCCTCCAGTACATTGCCCTCACTGTCGGTAATCTTATCCAGAATGGATAACTGATACAAATTGCCGGAATTGGCAATAGCTGTCACATAGCGTGCCAATTCAGCCGCTGTATAGTTGTGGGTTGCCTGTCCAATTGCTGAACGGACAACACTCTCATCGGAAATTCTCGGGGTTGTCTCCGGAAGCTCAAGTCCGCTGACGGAATCCAGTCCGAACATCTTCGCATACTTGGCTAAAAGAGCCAGACCTGTTGAATCATTCAGTTCGGTTGTATTATTCTTCGAGCCCAGCCTGTAACCCACTTCATAGAAGAAGTAGTTACAGGAATATTCTATCGCCTGTTCAACATTGATGGTGCCATGTCCCGCTGAATTCCAGCAGTTGGCATGCGGCACAACCTTTGTATACTCTACATAGTCTGTGATATAAGTGTCTGCATCAATCACGCCTTCCTCCAGACCCGCAATGGCTGAAATCGGTTTAAAAGTTGACCCCGGAGCTAATGTCTGCTGCGTCGCACGGTTATATAAAGGTGATGATGAATTATTGATCAACGATGCATAATAGCTGACATTATTGATCTGATTGGCATCATAACCCGGATAAGATACCAGAGCCTTGACTTTGCCGGTATTAATATCCGTCAGGACAAAGGAACCTGAACAAGGCGGAAGTGCCAGCATATCCGGTGTGATCTCAAGATTATAAATCTTATTGTACATAAAATTCTTTGCGGAAAGACTGCCGGAAAGGAGGCCCTGATAATCATCATCCTCTTCCAGTACATGCTGTGAATACAATAAAAGACAAATGTCTGTACCGCTTATATAATCACTCTCCAACATATAATAAATGGCCTTTTTTTCGAAGCCTTCATATAAAGGGAGTTCCTGTGCCACATATTCAATCAATGCCTGATAGATCTCATTGGTATCCAGATAATCGCTCTCCAGATTCAGTGCACTGATATTGACGATATCCTTCGTGATGGCATAATCAAGCAGCTCATTAAAACTGATGCTTCCGTCATTCCATTTAGCCAGCGTTTCGTCATTATCATCCAGATCACCTGTATTCAATATAGACTTATCCTTCAGCATGGAATAGGTCATTAAAAGATAATCCTTATACTCATCATCCAATTCTCCAAGTGCCGTGTCCATTTTGCTGTCCAGGGAAGAGGTAATGGATGACTCGTAGTTTTTATAGTCCTTCCAGAAACTCTTCTCTCTGTCATCTGCATCATCTGCACTTAAATGAGACAAACTGATGACATTATTATCAATCAACGCATAGTAATATTCTTTGATTGGAATCATAATATCACTGCCTGTGTTTGTCGTGGTATCTGACATATAAGTCAGCAGGATACCCGCAATTCGCTCCTCCAACATATCATAGGCTTTTTTCTGGAGATCTGCATCGATGGATAGGTAAACGTCCTCACCCGGAATAGGATCTTCCTTTTTTGCTACTTCCAGAACACTTCCCAGACTGTTGACATACAATTTCTGAGAACCTTTCGTCCCCTTCAGCTTGGATTCAAAATAGGATTCCACACCGGTCTTGCCAATCTGATCATTAAGCGAATAGCTGTCATTTCCCTCTTCTTTATACTGAGCCAGTTCATCTTCGGAAATCGATCCGATATACCCTGTAATGTTAGAAAAATATTTGCTGTCCGCATAAACACGTGTATAACTCTGTTCCACCGATACACCCGGCAGATCCTCAGCATTTTCTTTTACTGCAGCCACCAGCTGATCATTGACATCATTAGCCACTGTGATAGACAGATATTTCTCATAACGTTTCATCCAGAGATCAAAGCGGACAGAAAGAATCTTCAATGCCTCTTCCTTTGAATAGGATTCATCCAGATTGAACAGTTTCTTTCCTCTCATATACGCATAAACATCCTCAGCAGTCGCATTCGTCTGTTCATCCGTCAGTTTCTCTGAACTATAAACGTCCTTTTTGAATCTCAGAACGGTATTTTCGCCTGCATTAAAACTCAACATTCCTGAAGCATCCAATTCAAGTGGAATATCATAATTCAATGTGTTGCCTGTTGATTCGATAAAACCGATCAGCTTGGCAATCATCGTATTTCTCGTCTCATTATCCGTCAACAAAGTGCTGTCCTCTATCGTGATAGCATTCGACAACTTGTTGTATGCCAGCGGCACCCCGTTGCAATCATAGATTGTGCCTCTTGGGCTCTCTATTTCTGTGTCCTTCTGAATACGATAAGTAAACGTATTCAGATAATCTTCACCATTGATGATCTGAAGCTGAAACAGACGGTGAATAAGAACAGCCAACAGTATCGTACAGACAACGCCCAGGATAAATGTTCGTGTTTTAATAAAACTCAATATATCTTCCAGCAGATTTTTAAACAATGAGATTCTCACTTCCTTTTTTCTCTAAGTGCTCTGTTATCAGTAATATAATTCGATAAAGGAAAACAGCGATAATCACTGTATAAACAGCTTCCGGCAGGATGATCCTCCGCAAATAAAACAATACATTCAATCTGCCTCTGATCATAAAACCGAAAACATACATATAAAATCCATAAAACAGATCTGCTGCTGCAATCATCAGTACGGGAAATGTCAAATCCTCTTTGTAAAAAAGGCGATTACCAATACCTGTCAAATAGCCGCACAGCATATAACCAAAGGCGTACATGCCGATATACGGTCCAAACATCAGATCAAGCAACAATCCGCAGCAAAATCCAACAAGACATCCCTCAAGACTGCCATTGATAATGGCAATCGATGCTGTCAATATAATCAGAAGATTCGGCACAACATCTGCCAGACTGAGATGTACAAAAAATGAACACTGCAATAAAAGAAAAAGAAGAATCAGACCGCCATAGGCCAATATCTTTTTCATTATTCACCCTCCTCGCTGCTGTCCGTCGAATCCGCCGTATCACTTTGTGTCTCGGATGTACTCTGCGTATCCGATGCAACGGTTTCTGATGCACTTCCTGTTTCTTTCATATCCTCTTTCAGCTGTTTAATAACAAGGACATTGGACAAATGCTGGAAATCCACCGTCGGTGTCAGTTTGGCACTGAGCGTCAGCTCTGTATCATTCTCTGTCACATCACTGATGTAACCGATCAGAAGTCCCGGGAGATATTTATCACTGATATAGGAAGTGACCACCTCATCACCCTTGACAACCGTTGAACCCTTTGTGATCAATTCGACATCCAGCAATCCGCTGTCCATCAATGTCAGATCACCATTGACGATACAGATATCCCGGTTCTTGCTGATCATACCACTGACATTGCTGGCATCGTCAATGATACTTCTGACAACTGCCGAATTGGCATTGACCTGTGTAACAATTCCCACAAGGCCATTGCCTGCGACAACATTCATATCTTTCTTAATACCGTCAACGCTTCCCTTATTGATCGTGAAAGTATCATACCAGTTGCCTGCATCTTTACCAATGATCCTTGCACCTGTCATATCATAAGAGGGATACTTCTCAGACAGCGCCAGAAGATCCAGCAGATCCTCATAATCGGACAGATTATTCTCCATAGCTGTCAGCTTTGCCTGAAGCTTATCTACTTCATTATTCAGCTCCTCATTTTCATTCTGGAGCTGCGTCGTCTTATGTTTTCTCTGGACAATACCTGCTGTAAAATTACCAAAACTATTGATGCCCTCCTGCATAGGCGCCATCAGCGAATTGACGATCGTACCGGCTGCAGGCATCGAGAAACCACGAAACAGGCTTAAACCAATACCGGCAATACACAAAAGACTTAAGGCCGCAAGTACATACTTCGGGTTTATTTTATTTTTTTTGTTGTTCTTCATATTCATTCCTCTATTCAAAAGCTGCATCTCTCAATGAGAATGTCAGATCCTTATAATCGGATGCATGATCCATGATCACCCCAAGCCCTCTGACAGTACTTTCAAGGGGCTTCGGTGCAAAAACAACCTTCACACGGAGGGATGCATTAAACAGTCTGTCCAATTCAGGAATTAATGTCGTTCCGCCTGTAAAATAAATGCCGTTCTCAATGATATCTCCAGACAATTCCGGTGGAATTGTCTCCATAATGTTGCGGATTGTCCGCACAACCTGAAACAGATAGTTCTTCATGGAATCAAAAACAAGATGATCTGAAACTTCTGCTTTAGACGGAAGTCCTGTAATCACATCTCTTCCAAATACTGTTTTGCCGCGTCCCTGTCCGGGAATTGCATGTCCCAATTCCAGTTTCAGATACTCGGCGGTCTTATCCCCGATCACCAGATGATGACGCTCCTTCACAAGCTGACAAATGGATGCGTTAATGGTGTTGCCACCCACTTTCAGCAACTTGCTGACCACAATTCCGCCCATGGTGATGACCGTGATCTCTGTTGTACCAGCACCCATATCCACAATCATCATACCCTTTTTGCTCTTGACATCTACATTCTCCCCAAGAGCTGCCGCCAATGGTTTTTCTACAACAAAAATATTATGCGTATTATAAGCGGAGTGCGCAATAAGATCGAAATAGGCCCGTTTCTCCACCTCCGTCACATCTGACGGTACCGCAAGATAAAAGCTGTTATTTCTCATGAAGCCCGTTGTACATCCGCACTTTTTCAAAAGTGTCTCTGCCACTTTGTTCATATTGTTAATGTCTGCGATCACACCGTCTCTGACCGGATTCGAGATCACAATGGATGCCGGCGTCCGCTCATACATTTCAAATGCATCATTCCCGATTGCCGCTACTTCTTTCTTTCGCTGTATGGCAATCATATTCTTTTCATATACGACAAGTCCATGTCCGCCCTGAAAAATCCTGATATTCATTGTTCCAAGGTCGAGACCGTATTTTCTTCCCGCCAATGGTGTTTCCCCTTTCCTAATGGTTCCAGCTTCCGCACAGACTTGTAAAATGTCCGCTGCCGATAATAATATGATCAATCAGCCGGATACCTATCAATTCGCCCGCTGATCTCACCTTTTCTGTTGCAGCCAGATCTTCTCTGCTGGGTGTATCATCACCGCTGGGGTGATTATGTACCAGTACAATGCTGACTGCACCGGCTTTCAATGCCTGTATAAATATCTCTCTCGGAGCAATTAAAGAAGCATTGACCGTGCCCTTGGTAAGAAGGCACTCACTGATCATATGCTGTTTGGTATCCAGCATCATCACATGCACTTCCTCATGTCCCAGGCGGCACATATAAGCCATATAATAATCCGCAATTGACTGCGGTGTTGTGAAAGCATAACTCTCACTGAACTGAATGCGGCTCATCCTTCTGGACAACTCGCAAACAGCGGCCAACTGAACGGCTTTGACCCGTCCAATGCCGCGTATCTTCTGAAAATCTGCAAGTTCAAGCCCCATGATCCCCTCAAGGCCCGGACAGGATGGATTCAAATTCAGCAGTTGTACAGCCAGATCCATCACCTTGTCCCCTCTGGTTCCTGTCTTGAGTATAATAGCAAGAAGCTCCGCATCGGAAAGCGTCCCTGCTCCGTTTTTCTCACACTTTTCATAAGGCCGTTCCGTAACCGGTAACTCCTTCATTGTCAGATGTTTTTTGATTTTCTGCATACTGCTGCTCCTTTCAATTCAGGCAATCGGAGCTTCACAGTTCATTTCATTTTATCACAAAAGGATTCTCATGTATACACAGTTTACTGTAAATCCTTTCTGACAAAAATCTTACAAAGGCAGATGCACTAATCCAGCCTCTTTCATTTTCTGAAGTGACATCATAATACCGAATTTACCATGGTGCCATGTCAGACCGCCCTGGAAATAAACCGCATACGGTGGCTTGATCGGTCCATCCGCACTCAGCTCGATGGATGAGCCTGAGATAAAGGCTCCGGCCGCCATAATAACATCGCAGTCATACCCCGGCATGGCCCATGGCTCCGGTGTCACATAGCTATCCACCGGTGCAGCAGCCTGAATACCTTTACAGAACGCAATCACGCCTTCTGCCGTTCCCGGTACAACAGCCTGAATAATATCATGTCTGGATTCTGTGCTGTTTGGAACCACTTTAAATCCGAGACTTTCGTAAATATTCGCTGCATAAATAGCGGATTTCAAAGCTGAAGCCGTTACCTGAGGAGCCAGGAAAAGTCCCTGATACAGTGCCCGGTTCACGCCCAGATTCGCACCTAACTCTTTTCCAAGCCCCGGTGCTGTCAATCTGTACGCAGCTCTTTCCACACAATCTTTGCGTCCGACAATATAGCCGCCACTTGGCGCAAGGCCACCGCCTGGATTTTTGATCAGAGAGCCGACACACATATCCGCGCCCACATCCGATGGTTCAATCGTCTCTACAAATTCTCCGTAACAATTATCAACCATACAGATCACATCCGGTTTGATCTTCTTAACAAAGCTGATCAGTTCACCAATCTGCTGTACAGAGAACGTCGGACGCGGCAGATACCCTTTTGATCGCTGGATCGTTACCAGTTTTGTTTTCTCATTGATGGCTTTTTCAATGGCCGGATAATCAAAAGAACCATCCTCCAGAAGTTCTACCTGACGGTAAGTCACTCCGTATTCTGCCAGAGAACCCACTTCCGGGCGGATACCAATGACGCCTTCCAGCGTATCATAGGGTTTGCCCACAGGTGATAAAAGTTCATCCCCCGGTCTGAGATTGCCGGATAAAGCAACCGTTAATGCATGGGTACCACAGGTAATGTGCGGGCGCACAAGGGCATCCTCTGTATGAAAAATATCTGCATATACTTTCTCAAGGGTATCTCGTCCGTCATCATCATACCCATAACCTGTTGTGCCTGCAAAATGTCTTTCACTGACTCTGTTCTTCTGCATAGCATGAATAACCTTCAGCTGATTGTATTCAGCAACCTGATCAATTGCCTCAAAACGTTCTTTTAATGATTTCTCAATCTTGCTGCAATAATCATACACATCTTCATCCAGATGCAGATGTTCATACAGTCCTTTTAATTCATATTCTATCTTATCGTTTGTCATTGTTTTCTCCTTAATATAATAACGCATCTTCGGAACCTGTTTACAGATCCTGATGCTGTCTTTCCTATTATATGATACAAGATCCGTCTATTATGCCTTTTTGGCGAAGGATATGTATCATATCTGTCAGTATAGCCTCTTTCCCGTCATATTGTGACTGATCTATCCACAGCACTTCCCGTTCTCTCTTAAACCAGGTCAGCTGCCTTTTGGCAAAATGTCTCGTATCCCGTTTTAATATATAAACGGCTTCCTCAAGGGTTATCTCCCCATCAAGATAAGCTAATATCTCCTTATATCCCAATCCCTGCATAGAGACAAGACTTCTATCGTATCCATGTTCTTTTAAACTCCGAACTTCTTCGACAAGGCCTTCCTCCATCATTTGATCCACTCTCTTGTCAATCCGGTCATACAGGATCTCCCTTGGCCGGTTCAAAACAAAATAGGCAAAGTTATAGGGTGATTCTTTCTGCGCTTCCTGCTCATTATGTTCGGAAATCTTCTGACCTGTCTGGTGGAAATACTCCAGCGCCCGAATGACTCTCTTTGTATTATGACCATGAATCTTCTCTGCTGATTCCGGATCCACTTTCTTCAGCATCTCATAAAGTTTTTCCGGACCGTCCTCCTTAGCTGCCATCTCTTCCAACTGCGTGCGATAACCGTCATCTTCATTCTCTTTGAAATCAATATCATTCAGAATCGCCTGAATATAAAAGCCTGTGCCGCCGACAATTATCGGAACATGGCCATTGGCTCTGATCCTGGCCATGGCCTCCCTGGCCATCTGCTGAAAAATAACAACATTAAAAGATGCATCTGGTTCCAGCACATCCACAAGGTAATGGGGTATTCCCTCCATCTCCTCCGGACGGATCTTGGCTGTGCCGATATCCATCTGCCGGTAAACCTGCATAGAATCCGCAGAAATAATCTCACCGCCAATTGCTTTGGCAAGTCCAATGGAAAGTGCTGTCTTCCCGGAAGCTGTCGGTCCGGTCAGTACAATGAATGGCTGTTTCATGTTTCATTCTCCCATTCTATGATTGAATTCGTTTAAATTTCTTCTCAAGTTCGTACTTTGAAAGTGAAATAATCGTCGGCCGGCCATGGGGACATGTATACGGGTTCTTTGCCTGCAAAAGTTGTTCGATCAGGGTATCCGCCTCTTTGAAAGACAGCTTATTATTACCTTTAACCGCCGCCTTGCAGGCCATGGTTGCAATATGATCCGTAATAGCACTTCCATCCAATCTGCGGCTCTCCTCCGTCACACTGTCTAAAACTTCAATAAAAATATCTCTGGCATTCATACCAAAGAGCTGCAGTGGCACACCGCGCACTGCATACTCTCTGCCGCCAAATAATTCTATTTCAAATCCAAGTTCCGCAAAATAATCTGCATACTGCTTATAAATATTCTCTTCCTGCATAGACAATGTCAGTATAACCGGCGGTGACAACATCTGCTTTTGAAGTGCTTTCTGTGAAAAAGCTTTCATCAACTTCTCATATAGTACCTTCTCATGGGCCGCATGCTGATCAATAATAAAAAGCTTGCCATCATATTCTACCATCCAGTAGGTATCAAAAACCTGTCCGATCAAACGATGCCGTGCTCTTGCTTTCTCATCCAGAAGCCTTTCATCCTCACCAAAAAGCTGCATCTGTTCTCCAACAATCGGCATATGCGGCTTCGGTGCTTTCTCTGCTGCTTCAGACAGCGTCACTTCTGTTTTCTTCTGTTCTTCCGTAGTTTCAGACATCACTGCCCTATTATTTTCATCCTGCAATTTCGAAGTACTTTGTGTCATCGTCTCTTTATGATGATACGCCGTCGGTGTTTCCCGCACAAATGCACTTCCTGATTGTCCTGTCGGTGCAATATATGGTTTGCTGTCAGCACCCTGATTCGGATAAGATGCCGCCGAATAGCCACTGCCTGCTGCCACCGATGATTTAGCTGAAAAACCTGTTGGTACAGAATGTCCCGACTTTGAATATGCCGATGATGACTGCTCCGGTTTCTTCTGTCCGGCACCCATAGCAGCCAATCGCTGCAGCTCAAAAGGTTCCGGACCGGATTCCTTTTCTTTTTCTTTCCCGTTCGCCTTTTTCTGGTCTTCCAGAGAAATGGACGGTATCAGCTCCCGGTGTTCCAGCACTGCACGGATAATATCATAAATTTCCTGATATACAGCCTCATTCTGATTAAACCGCAATTCCATTTTTCTCGGATGCACATTGACATCGATCAGTGCCGGATCAACTTCAATATGAAAGGCCGTAAAAGGATATTTGTGAATCATGACAAATGTCTTATAAGCATCCTCTATCGCCTTTGTAATAATATTGCTCTTGATATAACGGCCGTTAATAAAATAATTCTCCCAGGAACGATTACCCCTGGATAAAATCGGCTTGCCGATAAATCCTGTCACATGACAGAGTTTGCCCTGAACATCCACTTCCAGTAGCTGTCCTGTCACATCCCGTCCGTAAATCTGATAAATGATATCTCTCAGATTGCCGTTGCCGGAGGTATGAAGCCGATTCTGATTATTGTTAATAAACTTAAAGGATACATCTGGATGGGACAATGCCAGTCGTCCTGCCAGATCATTAATATAGGCTGCCTCCGTGGCTGCCGTCTTTAAAAACTTTCTCCTGGCCGGTGTATTATAGAACAGATTTCTCACAATAATCGTGGTGCCGTCCGGGCATCCGATATCATCACAGCTCTTTTCTTCACCACCGTCAATACAGTAACGAACCCCCAATAACTCCCGGTGTACCTTTGTGATCAGCTCAATCTGAGAAACGGAGGCAATACTTGACAAAGCCTCTCCTCTGAACCCCAGTGATCCCACTGTCATCAGATCCATAGCCGTTTCGATCTTACTTGTGGCATGTCTGACAAACGCCGTCTTGATATCATCTCTGTCAATACCGCCGCCATTATCCGTCACACGCATCATGGCAATGCCGCCCTCTTTAATCTCAATCGTAATTGCCGATGCTTTCGCATCAATAGCATTCTCCACAAGTTCTTTAATCACCGAGGACGGTCTCTCCACAACCTCTCCGGCTGCAATCTTGTTGATGGTATCACTGTCCAGTAAATGAATAGACTTCATCCTGCTGCCCCCTTTCCTGTTAATTTTATCCTAAATAAATAGTATAACAGTATTTTGTGACCATTTGATGGCTAATTTGTCTCTTTTAATCTTTTCTGAAGTTCATATAATGTATTCAGTGCCTGAATCGGTGTCATGTTGGACACATCCAGTTCTGCCAGTTCCTTCAAAACCGGGTGGTCTGCCGGGTAAATATCAAAAAGGCTCATCTGTTTTTCAGCAGGAACCGCCTCTCTGACCACTTCTTTTTTCTTAGCAGAAGTTCTCACCTGCAGATTTTTCGCCTTGTCAGTAACATCTGTTTCTTCCAGCCAGCTGGCAATTTCCTTAGCTCTATCAATGACAGAATCCGGAACACCTGCCAGACGGGCCACCTGAATACCATAACTCTTATCTGCACCACCGCGAATAATCTTTCTCAGGAAAATGATATCATCCCCCTGCTCTCTGACGGCAATACAGTAATTGTTCACGCTGTCAAGCTTTCCTTCCAGTTCTGTCAATTCATGATAATGGGTAGCAAACAATGTCTTTGCCCCCAGAAGCTTTGGATTGCTGATATGTTCTACTACCGCCCAGGCAATACTTAAACCATCAAATGTGCTGGTACCTCTTCCGATTTCATCCAGTATCAGCAGACTTCGGCTGGTGGCATTGCGAAGAATATTGGCAACTTCCGTCATCTCCACCATAAAAGTACTCTGTCCACTGGCCAGATCATCTGATGCACCGACACGGGTGAAAATTCTATCCACAATGCCGATATTGGCAGATTTTGCCGGTACAAAGCTGCCGATCTGGGCCATGAGCACGATCAGTGCCGACTGGCGCATATAGGTAGACTTACCAGCCATATTCGGACCGGTAATAATAGATATACGATGGTTCTTGTTGTCCAAATAAGTATCGTTGTCGATAAACATCTGATTGTTGTTCATCTTCTCTACTACCGGATGACGGCCGCCCTGAATATCAATAACACCCTTTGTGTTAATAGACGGGCGCACGTAATCATTGCTCTGAGCCACACAGGCCAGAGAAGCCAATACATCCAAATGTGCGATTGCCTTAGCTGTCTCCTGAATACGAACGACCTGCTCACCGATACTGTCCCTGACCTCACAATAGAGATCATACTCAAGGGCAGCAAGCTTATCCTCCGCACCAAGGATCATATCTTCCAGCTCTTTTAATTCCGGCGTAATATAACGCTCTGCATTGGCCAGTGTCTGTTTGCGGGTCCAGTCCTCCGGCACCAGCTCCTTATAGGAATTGGTAACTTCCAGATAATAGCCGAAAACTTTGTTATAGCGCACACGCAGATTCTTGATGCCGGTTTTCTCCTTCTCACGTGCCTCCAGCTCCGCCAGCCAGGTTTTGCCTTCTGTTCTTGAAAGACGGAACTTATCCACGTCTTCATTATAACCCTCTTTGATCATGCCGCCCTCACGAATCATAATCGGTGGCTCATCCTGAATAGATTTTTCAATCAGATCATAAATATCCTCCAGACAATCCATTCTTTCATCAATTTCTTTCAATTCTGCGCTTTTTGCCTGAGAAAGCAGCTGTTTGACAGGAGGAATCATTCCGAGAGATGTCTTAAAAGCAATCAGATCCCGGGGATTCGCCGTTCTGTAACTGATACGAGTCACCAGACGTTCCAGATCGTATACTGCATTCAGATATTCCCGTATCTCCTCTCTGGTAATCATATCATTATATAATTCTTCCACCGCATCCTGCCTTGCGGTAATCTTCTTCTTCTCAATCAGTGGCTGCTCAATCCAGTTTCGCATCAGACGGGCACCCATGGCCGTCTTTGTCTTATCCAGCACCCACAAAAGAGAGCCCTTTTTTTGCTTTTCCCTCAGGGTCTCAATCAATTCAAGATTCCTGTTAGTGGCACTGTCAATGATCATATATCCACCTGAGCGGTACGGTGTAATCTTGGTCAGATTGTCAAGAGTATTCTTCTGTGTCTCATAAAGATATAATAGCAATGCGCCCACAGCCAATGTCCCAGATGGAAAATCTGTCAAGCCAAGACCGTCAAGGCTGGCCACCTTAAAATGCTCTTTGATCTTCTGAACACTCACCGCCTCATCCATATACCACGTATCCAGTGTGGATACAGAAACATGCAGACGGTCTTTGAAATCATCCAGACTGGCCCCACTCATATAGAAAGAATCGTTGCAGATAATTTCTGATGGTGAAAAACGATGGATTTCATCATAAAGTTCCTTCAGTGTTGCCACTTCCGTTGTATAAAAATCGCCGGTTGAAATATCCGTGATTGCCAATCCGAACTGATTATTGTCATATACAAGACACATCAGATAGTTATTGCGGCCCTCATCCAGGGCCTGCTGGCTCAGATTCGTTCCCGGTGTGACAATTCGGATCACTTCACGCTTCACAATGCCTTTCGCCTGCTTCGGATCCTCCGCCTGCTCACAGATTGCAACCTTGTAGCCCTTTGCAACCAATTTGTTCAAATAAACATCCACGGCATGATAAGGGACACCACACATTGGTGCCCGCTCTTCCTGACCGCAGTTTTTGCCTGTCAGTGTTATCTCAAGTTCTCTGGATGCAGTCAGGGCATCATCATAAAACATTTCATAAAAATCGCCCAGACGATAAAAAAGGATGCAGTCTTTATACTGCTCCTTGATCGCCATGTATTGCTGCATCATCGGTGTCAATGCTGCCATATATTTCTCCTCCGAGTTTCTTCATCGGTCAATTCGTCTTTTTTTGCATTCTACATTTTAGCATATATCGAATTTAATCACAAGCACCGATTATCACTCTTCTAAAAGCAAATTTCTCGCTTTCTGATACTTTTCCATCCTTTTCAGGTCTTTATCCGTCACGATAGCCAGTCTCCCGATATCGCTGTTATGTGCCAGATCTGCCAGCTTCACCTTTCTGGCAATCGGATTTCCTTTAAGTGCTGCAATGTAATCCATATATGGTACAGATTTTTCATGGGTCAACAGCCGCAAGGCTTCTATCGTGTCCGCTGAAAAGCCTTCCTTTTTCAAATCTTCTATTGTACAGTCTGAATCCTCTGCCACATCATGCAGCAGCGCTGTACAGATTTCATCCTCTGTTTCCATCTGTTCTGCCAGATGAAATGGATGAAAAACATAGGGCATGCCGCTTTTATCTTTTTGATTTTTATGTGTCTCAAAGCAAATCATCATGGCTTTTTTTGTCAATGACGTATATTTTATTCCCATACTTTTAATTCCTGTCCTTCTCTATCTGTAATTTTTTCAAGACTCCCTTGCATACCCTGGCGCGGCATCCAGTCTGCTTCGCAGACTATAAACACATTCAACACATTCCGCATCCCAATTCCTGTGCAAAGTTTATACTCCCATTATAATACACCTAATACTGAATTTCCACACTCCTATTGACATTTATGTGCTTAATGTTTATAATGTGTATATGTAAACAGCACACTAGTAGAAAGGATGAAGAGCAAACTTGAAGATTCTTATTTCAAATACTTCTGACAGCCCTTTGTACCAGCAAATCAAAGACCAGATTAAAGACGCTATTTTAAAGGAAGAATTAGTGGAGGGTGATGCACTTCCTTCTATCCGTGCATTTGCCAATGACCTGAAAGTCAGCGTTTTGACCATTCGCCGGGTTTACGAGGAACTGGAACAGGAAGGGTTTATTACAAGTCAGGTCGGCATCGGCACCTTTGTATCTGCCGGCAATCTTGAATTACTGCGGGATTCCAAACGGCGTCTTGTAGAGCAGAAAATGCTCGATATGATACAAACTGCAAAATCACTGAAAATTACTAAAGAAGAACTGAATGCCATGATGGATATTCTTTACGAGGAGGATTAACAATGAAAGATATTTTGAGAGTAAAGAATTTAAACAAATCGTATAAAAATTTTTCTCTGACAGACGTCTCATTTTCTTTATCGGAGGGCTGCATCACCGGTTTTATCGGAATTAACGGTGCTGGAAAGACTACTACCCTGCGCACAATTCTTGACCTGGCGAAAAAGGATTCCGGCAATATTCAGTTTTTTGGCCTTGATATGGATAAAAATGAACAACAGATTAAAAATCGCATCGGCGTCGTATTGGATGGCGGCTGTTTTTATGAAGAATTGTCTATGGCCGAGATGAAAAGTATTCTCGCATCTGCCTATACCGACTGGTCTGAACAGGATTTTAAACACTATATGGATATGTTTTCCCTTGACCCTAAAAGGAAAATCAATACCCTTTCCAAAGGAATGAAGATGAAATACGCCCTTACTCTGGCCCTTTCTCACAATGCTGAACTTCTGATTATGGATGAACCCACCAGCGGACTGGACCCTCTAAGCAGAAGCCAGCTCTTGAATGTTCTGAATGATTATATGGAAAACGGCGGCAAAGGTGTACTTTTCTCAACCCACATCACTTCGGACCTTGACAAAATCGCTGATATGCTAATTATGATTCACAATGGCCGCATCGTCTTTCAGGAAGAGAAGGATTTTCTCCTTGACAATTACAGAATCATCAAAGGTGATAAAAAATTATTAACTGAGAATATACGCCAGCTATTTTTAAACATCACAGAAACTGCATTTGGTTTTACCGGCGTCACCAGACATGCTGCCAGAGTACAGTCGTATCTTCCGGATGCCATCACAGAACGCCCCACCATTGAAGATATTATGCTGGCCAATTTAGGAGGTTGTGGAAAATGATGCTATGGTATTTATTAAAGAAAGATATCCTGATTATCAAAAAGTATGTACTGATTATGCTGGCTGCTGCGGTACTTATCCCGCCTTTTATGCTCTGGCGTGTCCCTGAATATGCCGGGATTCTGGGCTTCATGCTGTCTGTCATTTTCTGCGTTTTAATCCTGCTGCAATATATCTCTTTAAAAGAATATCAATTTCCAAAGGTAGCCTCTCTGCTATGCGCAGCAACTTTTTCACGAAAAATGATGGTATTGTCCCTGTACATTTTCTGTATTGCCGTTTATGTGGTCTGCTGCACCATCTATACCATTGAAGCTTTGATTATCCCCGGTTTAGACACTATGAATGCAGCCATGTTCTTCCTGATGTTTTTAGTCACCTCTGTATTGATCAGTATCTATCTTCCAATACAGTATAAGCTTGGTTACGAGAAAACCAAATTTTCCTTTACAGTTGTCATCATAGCTTCGCCTTTCCTCCTGCCTCAGCTCATGAAAATGGAAAATTTCAACCTGAACTTTCTTTCCGAATTTTCCCCAATCCTTATTTGCGGAAGTGTCTTGTTGCTTTCCTGTATGATTCTGGCAGTATCTGCTGCTTTGTCCATAAAATTTTATAGCAAAACTGATTTAGCATGAAAGAGGGTTTTAAATATGAATAACGAAAAAATTTTTCTCTATATGATTAGCGCAGCCGCCCTGTGCTTTTGCCTGTTCAATATTCTTCAATTTCTTTTGAATTACAACAAAACGGCGCAAACCGTCGGAACCATTATATCCATTAAAACACCAGGTCCTGAAACATCAAAGTTTCGCAATTCAAAATGGGCGGTTGTTTCCTACAAAGTAAAGGGCAGAATCTATCAGTCCCATAACCGCATACAAGTGCCTATGTCCTCACAAATCGGCTCCACAGTAACCGTGCGTTATGACAAATTCACTCCGGAAAAATTATACAGCTATTCCATGCTGCGAATTGTTGTATCATTCATCATTGCCGCTGTCTTTTTTGTAATAGCCAGGTTTGGCTTGTAAATTTATAAGAGCATATTTCATTACATCTGCCCATACTATCATTTATTGTAGTCCAAATGACTTCCCTCCCAAAAAGCCTTAAGAAATCTTATCTCTATCAGGAGTGTTCGCGCTCATATATTTTTCAAAGTGCGGTCTATAAACTTCAAAAAAGGATTCCCTATGCACCTGTGCTGAACAGATCATAGGGAATCCTTTTATCGATAATCTAAAACCGCACTTTACTAACTACTTAGCGCGAATGCTCCGTCTCTTTTTTAGACGTTGAACAGCAGTTCTGCATATGTTGGGAATGGCCAAGCTTTCTCATCAACCAGTGTTTCCAGTTTATCAGCCGGTTCACGTACTTCTACAAACTGAGCGAATACATCGTCTCTGTATGCAATAGCCTGAGCCTTAGGATCTTCAATCTTAACAGAAGCATCTGTTGCTGCTTCCAGTTTAACAACAGATGCATCCAGTTTGGACAGCTCTGTTGTAATTTCTTTCAGAACCTTTTCCTGTACAGAAGCATCTGCGCCAACAGCCTTGACAGCTGCAACAGATTTTGCAACAGTTGTTGTATATTCCATGACAGCAGGAATGATTTCTTTCTTAACCATATCAATCATGGTTCTTGCTTCGATATTGATAGCCTTAGAATAGTTCTCGTAACCAACTTCTTCACGGGCTGCAAGCTCTACTGCTGAGAATACGCCATGTTTCTCGAAAAGTTTGATGACTTCTGGATCTGCCAGTACAGATGTAGCATCTACTGTATTCTTGATGTTTGGAAGGCCACGGCGGGCAGCTTCCTCTACCCATGCATCTGAATAACCATCACCATTAAAGATGATACGGATATGGTCAGTTACCCAGTCCTTGATCAGATCATGGAGAGCCAGTTCAAAATCATCGGCCTTTTCAAGAATATCTGCTGCCTGACATAATGTCTCTGCAACAATTGTATTTAATACAATGTTAGGGTCTGCGATGGACGCAGAAGAACCTACCATACGGAATTCGAATTTATTGCCTGTAAATGCAAATGGTGATGTTCTGTTGCGGTCTGTGGCATCTTTGCTGAATCTTGGTACAGTGGATACACCTGTTTCAAGCTGGCTGCCTTCCAGACTTCTTGTAGCTTCGCCTTTTTCACATAACTGGCTTAATACATCTTCCAGCTGATCGCCAAGGAATACGGAGATGATTGCTGGAGGTGCTTCATTAGCACCAAGTCTGTGGTCATTGCCAGGAGTTGCTGCGGACATACGAAGCAACGGTGCATAATCATCAACAGCTTTCAGGATAGATGCCAATACAAGAAGGAACTGCTTGTTGGAATGTGGTGTATCACCAGGCTCCAACAGATTCTTGCCTGTATCTGTGCTCATAGACCAGTTATTGTGTTTACCGGAACCATTGATACCTGCAAATGGTTTCTCATGTAACAGGCATACAAGATTATGGCGAAGTGCAACTTTCTTCATAATTTCCATAATCAGCTGATTGTGGTCTGTGGCAATATTGGTTGTATCATAAATCGGTGCCAGTTCATGCTGAGCAGGTGCAACTTCATTATGCTGTGTCTTTGCTGTAATACCCAATTTCCAGAGTTCTTCATTTAACTCTGTCATATAAGCAAGGACTCTCTCTTTGATTGTACCAAAGTAATGATCATCCAGTTCCTGACCCTTAGGAGCAGGTGCGCCGAATAATGTACGGCCTGTGAAGATCAAGTCTTTACGTTTGTCATATGTATCCTTGTCTACAAGGAAGTATTCCTGTTCAGGTCCGACACTTGTTACAACCTTTGTTGCTGTTGTATCACCAAAGAGTTTGATAATACGCATAGCCTGTGTGCTCAGTGCTTCCATGGAACGAAGAAGCGGTGTCTTCTTATCCAGTGCTTCACCTGTGTAAGAACAGAAAATAGTCGGAATATAAAGAACCGGTGTGCTGTCCGGAGCTTCATGAATGAAAGCCGGTGATGTACAATCCCATGCTGTATAACCCCTTGCTTCACATGTTGCACGGATACCACCTGAAGGGAATGAAGAACCATCCGGTTCACCCTTGATCAGCTCTTTTCCTGAGAAAGAAAGAAGAATAGAGCCGTCTTTCTGCGGATTAATGAACGCATCATGCTTCTCAGCCGTAATATTGGTCAAAGGCTGGAACCAGTGTGTATAATGTGTGGCACCTTTTTCAATGGCCCACTCTTTCATCTCATGGGCGATAATCTCAGCCACATGTGGTTCAAGGTCCTTGCCTTCAAGAAGCGTATTCTTGAATTCAGCATAAATCTTCTTTGGTAAACGCTGTTTCATTGTCGCATCATCAAATACGTTAGATGCAAAAATCTCTGATACATTGATTTTTACTGACATAGTTCCTACCTCATTTCAATATTATTTGCTTGTTCCGGAGCTATACGGTATTCGTCATCTCTCACTTCTGACTAACCGCTGTGCTAAAAATGGCACCTGAACCCCGGTAAAGTAAAAAGGCGTCCTCAAATAAATGAGAACGCCTTTGCTCTTCAAACTTAACTTCTCATTCATCATATCACAAAATCTGGAAAATACAACTATTTTTTATGATAATTTTATCTTTTGTAAAAAACCACCAATTATTTTTCTTTTTTCACGATTTTGTTTATTATTCTGACAAATTACCGATATAATAAAAACCTTTGCACTCTTCCAGATGAACATCCACTATCTGACCGATCAAATCCGGTGTTCCTTTGAAATGTACCAGCAGATTATTGCTCATACGGCCTGTTACCATGGTTTCGTCATGCTCATTCACATCTTCCACCAGCACTTTCTGTACGGAGCCAGTAAAACGTGCAGAAGCTTCAGAGGCCTTCTGCTGTACGAGCTTTAACAGACGATCAAAACGATCCTTGACAACATCTTCCGGCACCTGATTCTCCATAGAAGCCGCCGGGGTGCCTGTTCTTTTAGAATAAATGAAAGTAAAGGCACTGTCAAATCCAACTTTCTCCACCACATCCATGGTCTCTAAGAAATCCTCTTCTGTTTCTCCCGGAAAGCCCACAATAATATCTGTTGTCAAAGAAATATCCGGGCAGCCTTTACGGATGCGGTCCACCAGGTCAAGATATGATTCTTTGGTATATTTACGGTTCATCAACTTCAGAATACGACTGCTGCCTGACTGCAGCGGCAGATGAAGATGACGGCAGATTTTCTTTGACTGCCCCATAACAGCAATCAGTTCATCAGACAAATCCTTCGGATGAGAAGTCATAAAACGAATACGTTCCAGTCCTTCAATCTTCTCGATTTCCTGAAGCAACTTGGCAAAGCTGATTGGGTTTTCCAGATTCTTACCGTAGGAATTGACATTCTGTCCAAGGAGCATAACTTCCTTCACGCCATCTGCTACATCACGCTCAATCTCACGGATAATATCCTTCGGTTCACGGCTTCTCTCACGACCACGCACATAAGGGACAATACAATAACTGCAGAAATTGTTGCAGCCAAACATGATATTGACACCTGTTTTGAAAGAGTACTTGCGTTCATTCGGCAGATCCTCCACAATCTGATTGGTATCTTTCCAGATATCTACCACCATTTTGCCGGTATTCAAACGTGTCTGAATCAGCTCTGCCAATTTAAAGATATTGTGTGTACCGAAAATAATATCCACATGACGGTAAGATTTACGAATCTTGTCAACAACAAGGGGCTCCTGCATCATGCAGCCGCACAATGCGATCAGCATATCCGGATGGCGCTGCTTAGTACGCTTCATCTGTCCCAAGCGGCCGTAAACACGAAGATTGGCATTTTCACGTACCGTACAGGTATTGTAAATGACAAAATCCGCATCCTCCGTATCTGTTTCTGCATAACCGATGCGTTCCAGAATGCCCGCCAGTTTCTCTGAGTCCCTGGCATTCATCTGACAGCCGAAAGTCACCACATGATAGGTCTTTTTCTTCCCTGTTCTGGCATAATCCGCCTGCATCTGTTCATGTAACTGCTCGATGATAAACAGCTGTTTCTCAGTTTCATCAGAAGGCAGCTGTGACACACCCTCTGCTTTTGTATAATCATTAATGCTCATTCATATCCTCCAGTTTATCCCAATCAAAGATTGAGATATTTATTCCCGAATCTGGCCATCTCCATAAATCACATACTTGGTAGTGGTCAGTTCTTTTAACCCCATCGGCCCTCTGGCATGAAGTTTTTGTGTGCTGATGCCGATTTCGGCACCAAAACCAAATTCAAATCCATCTGTAAAACGGGTTGATGCATTGACGTAAACCGCTGCAGCATCCACCTCATCCAGGAATTTTCTCGCATTGGCGTAATCTTTTGTCACAATGGCCTCAGAATGGCCGGTATTGTAGCGGTTGATATGCTCAATGGCTTCATCCACAGAAGCAACGGTACGCACAGAAGCAATCAGATCCAGGTATTCAGTTCCCCAGTCTTCCTCTGTTGCTTTCTTCATATCCGGCACCACTTCAAGGGCTGCCTCATCACCGCGAAGCTCGCAGTGCTTCTCTCTCAGAGCCTTTGCAATAGCCGGAAGCGCCTCTCCGATAATGTCTTTATGAATCACCAGTGATTCACAGGCATTGCAGACACCTGTTCTCTGGGTCTTTGCATTCAGAATAATCTTTACCGCCATGTTAATATCCGCAGAAGCATCCACATAAACATGACAATTGCCTGTTCCGGTTTCAATCACCGGCACTGTGCTGTTCTCCACAACGGTACGAATCAATCCTGCACCGCCCCTTGGAATCAGTACATCAATATACTGGTTCAGGCGCATCATGGCTTTTGCTGTTTCACGGCTTGTGTCTTCCACCAACAGAAGGGCATCTTCACAGCCGCCCCCTGCGGCAATAGCTTTTCTCAATATTTTTGTAATGGCCATATTAGAATGAATGGCATCACTGCCACCCTTTAAAATCACGGTATTATTTGTCTTAAAACATAAGCCAAAGGCATCCGCTGTCACATTTGGTCTGGACTCATAAATAATTCCTATGACGCCGATAGGCACTCTCTTTTTGCAGATTTCAAGACCATTCGGACGAAGGGTAGAACTGATGATTTCACCAATCGGGTCTTCCAGGGCAATCAGCTGTGTCAGTCCCTCTGCCATACCGGCAATGCGGCTTTCTGATAAAACCAGGCGATCCACCATCGGCTCCGGCATATTTTTCTTTCTTGCCGCCTCTATATCCATGGCATTAGCCTTCAAAATCTCTTCCTGCTCATCCACCAGCGCCTGTGCTGCCAGAGCAAGAATCTGATTCTTCTGTTTTGTCCCCATTCTGTTCATCTGTCTTGATGCCTGTTTGGCCCTTCTGCCAAGTTCCTCAACCGTTGTCATCTGCCGCATCTCCTTTCCGTATCACCTCATCCGGTGTTATCACTATATCCATCATTCTGTCATGCCTTTCAAAAGGTATTTCATTCCTTAACTGAAAATCATAGGCCAGCCCACAGGCTGTCACCTGACTGCCATAACATTTCAGCCATACATCATAAAAACCGCCACCATAGCCCATCCGGTGCATCTGTCTGTCAAAAGCTGTCCCGGGAACAACCAGAAACCCTTCAAATACTTCCTCCTGACAGTTTTCCAGCGGTTCAGGAATATCATAATATCCCGGTGCCACATCCTTCATAGATGTAATTTTATAAAAATGCATTTCTGCCGGGCCTGTGACTCTAGGCAATGCTACTCTTTTGCCGGCCTCCAAAGCTTTTTCTATCAGCTTCCAGGTGTCCGCCTCCCCTTTGCAGGAAGCGTAGCATAAAATCGTATCTGCCGCTTTATATTCATCCAGACCGACGATTCGCTCTGCGAACTGTCTGCCGAATGTCTGACATATTTCTTCACCAAGATGCCGTCTCTTTGAAAGGATTTCCTTTCGCAGCATTCTCTTTGCTTCACAGATATCAGTTGGCATGTTTTTTCTTCTTAGCCAGATTCTGTGCTGCCTGCTCCTTCAAGGATACAATACTTCCATCCGGTCTTTTTACATCAATATTGTTCAGCTGACTTCTCATATTGGCACGGACAGATTCGATATAAGCCTCTCTTAATTTCACCTGTTCCTGCTTTTCATCCGGTGTCAGCCCTTCACTTTTACTTTTATGGTATAATTCATTAATTCTTTTAATATCAGCATCTGTAATCATGAATTTCTTCTTCTCCTCCGTTGATGATTTTTTCAGGTTCTATATAATCCAGAATGTTAAACTTCTCACTCTTATGAGCTAGGAATAAAGTACCCTTCTCCTGTCCTTTCATAATGTCGTCAATGACATGAAAATCTTTGCCGTTTGCTATAATCATATCACATCCTGCATCATTGGCAATACGTGCCGCGTCAATTTTTGTTTTCATGCCGCCGGTACCGTAATCGCTGCCGGCTCCTTTGGCAATCTCGTAAAGAGAATCATCAATATCCGTCACACATTCAATAAAAAGCGCATCCTTATTCTGAGACGGATCATCTGTATACAAGCCATCAATATCCGACAACAAAATCAGCAAATCTGCGCTGGTAATCGCCGCCACCACCGCTGACAGGGTATCGTT
Organism: Pseudocoprococcus catus; assembly: GCF_902381825.1. GTDB lineage: Bacteria > Bacillota > Clostridia > Lachnospirales > Lachnospiraceae > Coprococcus_A > Coprococcus_A intestinihominis. Next base: position 1,850,147 of record NZ_LR698973.1, on the reverse strand, counting down.
GTCACCAATCTCAATCTCATCCGTTGAAACGGTGTCATTCTCATTGACAATCGGAATCACACCCATTTTCAGCAGCTCATTGAATGTATTTCTGGCATTGTGCAGGCTCTTTTCTCTGACAATAGTATGTTTCGTCATAAGAATCTGGGAAGCCACATGGCTGTATTCATTAAAAAGCTTCTGATAAATCATCATCAGCATTCCCTGACCCACTGAAGCACAGGCCTGTTTCTGAGCCAGTTCCTTCGGACGCTCGTTTAAACCAAGGGCTTTTCTCCCTACACCAATGGCACCGGATGAAACAAGTACCACATCCTTGCCCTGATTGCGCAGATCACACAGGACTCGCACCAACTGCTCCAGTTTCAGCAGATCTGTCTCTCCGGTTTCCGGGTGCACAAGCGAGGACGATCCCACTTTAATGACAATTCTCTTTTTGTTTTTCAGATTCTGTCTGTAATGTTTATTCGTAATCAGCATGTCTGCCTCCATTCTCTCTCTGTCATTGTCCCCAGACAATTATTTCTCTGTTTCTGACAAACATTTCTACTTTGCCTGTTCAACAGTGGCATAAGCCGCTGCTACAGCTTCCGCTACACGCAGGCCATCCATAGCAGCACTTGTAATGCCGCCTGCATAACCGGCTCCCTCACCGCATGGGTAAAGACCCCCCACGTTGCTTTCAAAATGTTCATCTCTCGGTATTCGCACCGGTGAAGATGTTCGCGTTTCAACACCTGAAAGAATAGCATCGGGTCTGTCATAACCTTTGATCTTTCTGCCAAAAGCATCAATGCCTTCTACCAGACTTTCACAGACAAACGTCGGCAGGCAATGCCATAAATTTCCGAAATGATAACCGCCTTTATGTTCGGGCTTCACCGCTCCAAAACGCTCTGAGACTTTTTTCTCTTTGAAATCATCGAAAAGCTGCACCGGCACAAGTCCTTGACCTTCTGTATAAGCCAGTTTCTCCCATTTCCGCTGAAAAGCCATCCCGGCAAGAATATCCGAACTGCCGAAATCCTCCGGTGAAACGCCCACGATCACCGCACTGTTGGCATTGGCACCGTCACGTCCACGGTTGCTCATACCATTCACCGCACACATGCCTTCTTCTGAAGAAGCATTCACCACGTAGCCGCCGGGACACATACAGAATGTATACACCTGGCGTCCCTTACCCGTCCGGTAAGTTAATTTGTAACTGGCTGCCGGAAGCTGGTCTGCTACGCTGCCATACTGGGATGCATTAATCATTGACTGCGGATGCTCCACGCGCACACCGACAGCAAACGGCTTTGGCTCCATGGTAATCTTTCTCTCCAAAAGTTTCTCAAAGGTATCCCTGGCACTATGTCCCACTGCCAGAACAACCTGGTCAGCTTCAATTTTCTCACGACCATTGACAATAACCCCTCTAATATGATTCTGAGCATCTATCACAAAATCTGTCACTTTTGAATCAAAGTGCACCTGACCGCCCAGAGAAAGTATCTCATTGCGAAGTCTTTCAACAATCCCTACAAGCAGATCTGTCCCCACATGCGGCTTCTGCACATATAAGATATCTTCCGGTGCTCCCGCCTCTACAAAAGTCTCCATAACCTTTCTCTGTCGTCCAAAAGGATCCTTGACAAGCGTATTGAGCTTGCCATCTGAAAAAGTACCGGCACCGCCCTCACCAAACTGTACATTGCACTCCTTATCAAGCTTACCGCCTGCCCAGAAGGCATTCACCTTCTCCATACGGGTGTGCACTTCACTTCCCCGCTCCAGAATAATCGGATCATACCCTTGTCTGGCCAGCATGAGTCCACAGAACAGGCCGGCCGGTCCGCTGCCGATGATTACCGGAGGCTTTGCTGGCTTGTCCGCTGCCTTTTCCGGCATCTGATAGATGACCGGTGTATAAGGCAGTATATCTTTATTGGCATGATGCTTTTTCAGATACTGCTTTTCATTTGCTAATGTCACTGCCACGGAATACTGATAAAGAACTTCCCCGGCATGCCCGCCTTTTCCGGATTTTCTCGCATCGATTGATTGTTTGAGAATCCGGTAATCTATCATCTCCTCCGGTCTGATACGCAATTTATGCACAATCGCCTCTTTTAATTGTTTTTTTGAATGGTTCAGAGGCAGTTTAATCTGATTAACCTTTAACACGGCAGCTCCTTCCGGCATCTGAACCTGCAAGAATACCGGTTGCCCAGGCCCACTGCAGATTGTATCCTCCGCAGATGCCATCAACATCCAATAATTCTCCGGTAAAATAAAGTCCTCTGACAATTTTTGATGCCATATTCTTCTCTTCTATTTCTCTTGTATCAACCCCTCCGGCTGTTGCCTGGGACTGTTCAAAATCGTTTGTCGCGTTAATATGCACTTCGTGATGTTTCACCAGTGCAATCAAACGCTCCAGTGCACGATCATCTACTTTGCAGCATGGCTGTCCGCCGTCTATGCCAGCGCATTTTAACAGACAGGCTGCCAGCTTACTATTCATCATTCCCGAAAGCACCATCCGCATTGTCCACTTCGGACTGGCATGCATCTGCCACATCAGTCTGGCACGAAGTCCTTTGTCGCTGACAGCTGGCATCAAATCAAGTACCGCTGTCACTGTTTTTTTCATTTGCAAAGCTTTCGCGGCGTAACGGCTCACCTGAAACACCGGAATCCCTGAAATACCATACGCAGTCAATTGGATTTCACCGCTGTCCTCCGCAGCCACTTTGCCGTCTGTAAGAAGTCTTACCCTGCCCTGAAGACGAATTCCCGCCAGTTCTTTAAAATATTTCTCCTTACAATGAAGCGCACATAATGCAGGCACCGGTGCAGACACATGATGTCCAAGACACTCTGCCAGTCTGTATCCGGAACCGTTGCTGCCAAGTTTGGATGCAGATGCGCCGCCACAGGCCATGATCAGTTTTCTGCATTGATAAACATTGTCTACCGAATAAACGGTAAAACCGCCCTTCGACAAACCTTTGCCGCCAACTCTGATCTTCTTTACTTCCTGTCCGGTTACCACATCGGCTTTCTGCTCTGCCAGTTCCCAGCACAATATATCCCGGACCGATGCGGCCTGTTCAGACATCGGGTATACATAACCATCTCGCGCTTTTGTATAAAGCCCCATGGATTCAAAAAAAGCCAGTGTATCACCGGCATCAAAATTCTCCAGTACATGAAGCGGAAACACCTCCTGCCCGGATCTGTAAACACCGGAGGAAATACAGCCCCTTCGAATGGCCTGATTGGTCAGATTACACTTGCCATTGCCCGTTGCCAGAATCTTCTTGCCGGTTTTATCCATTCTTTCAATAACTAAAACTGAGGCTCCTTCCCTCCCGGCTGCAATCGCTGCAGCCAGTCCGGAAGCGCCTCCTCCGATGATACATACATCGTAAATCATACAAGGCTCCTTATATCAAATGAAAACGTTTTAAATACACACTCAGTGTTGTTCCCTTCGGGAAAGAATATAATTCTTCCTCCGTCAGACCATGGAACTTCAGCAATGCCACTGCATAAACAACCACTGCGACAATGATTGCCAGCAATGTTGCAATTGCATTGATATGTAAAACAAAATAAACACCCTTATAAACAATAAATGTAGCTACGCCCATCACCGCCGATGCAGCTGCAGGTATCAGAAATGTCTGTTTTGCTTCCTGTTCATAACCGATATAACGTCTTAAAGCAACCTGATTAAAAATACACATCAGGAAACCAAATAGAATATTACTATATAAAATTGCGTAAATATTCATATCACAGAATCTCAGCAGAATTACAATAAATACCGTATGAATCGCCAGAGCAATACCTGAATTCACAATCGGTGTGTTCATTTTGTCAATTCCCTGAAGTGCACCGATCGTTACCGTCGACAAAGAATAAAACAACAGATACGGTGTACCGATCGTAATCAAATGTCTTGTCAGCGCAGATGAATCATTAAACAGCAGCTGCATGATCGGTCCGCCAAGCACGGATAAACCTACACAGGCCGGAATTGCAATGATCATACAGAATTTAACTGTTGTCTCTATTTTGCTATGAATTTCTTCTCTGTCCCCTCTTAACATGGCTGATGAAATACCCGGGACAACGGCCAATCCAAGTGCTGTTGCCATCGCCATCGGTACATTCACAAGCATCTTATACTTGCTGCTGTAGACGCCATATAAAGATGAAATCAGTTCTGCATCATAGCCAAGTTTAGCTAAAATATTACTATATAAAGAAGAATCAATGATGCCGCTCACCTGATAAATAACAGAACTCAAAACAACCGGTGCCATCGTCAGTGTTAACACTTTATAAATATTCTTATAGGATTCCGGCTGATGCAGTTTATCCTTGTGTACACGATGCATAAGCCGTGGACGATACAACATATATATAATAATCAGGAAAATCGTGCTTGCAAGTGCACCGATACAGGTACCGAGGGTACCGCCCATGGCGGCCCATGCAGGTCCCTGGGATACAAGGATTGCGGCGGCTGCTACACTGACAACTGCATTAAAAATCTGTTCAAAAATCTGTGAAATGGCTGTAGGCATCATGCTGCCGATTCCCTGAAAATAACCTCTGAAAGTACTCATGACACAACAGAGGAAAATTGTCGGTGCCAGAACTCTGAGTGCCGGCACCACCCCAATCATCTCAGGGCCAAATACAGCACTTGTAATCTGTTTCGCAAAGATAAATGTACCAAGGCCGATCACAGATCCCACAACCAGTGTCCACAAAAGGGCACTGACCATAATTCTGTGTTCATTGGTATAATCCCGTTTGGCATGCGTCTTTGACACCAGCTTGCTGACTGCCAGCGGCACACCATTGGACGAAACAAGCAGCAGTAACATATAAATATCATATGCATAGCCGTAATACCCCATCGCAACATCTCCTGCAATTCGCTGGAGCGGAATACGGTAGAACAGCCCAATCAGGCGGACAATGATCTGTGCAGCGGCCAGGATCGACCCCTGCACAATGATATCGCCGCCTTTGTTTTTGCTTTTGGAAGAGCTTCCCATTCATACACCTCTTGTCTATATCATTCTAAAGTGACAGTTTTACTGTCTGATACGACCTCGAAGAATGTTTTTCCAGGATTCAAGGAAATCTCATTGCCTGATGCATCATAGTATTTCGTCTTATCTGCATTATCATTTCGTTTCCATGTAATCTCTTCAGCTTTGCCATCTGTAATATACAGTCCCTTGCCAGAACCATTCAACGTCATATCCTGGTGATCCTGATTACTAATAGACTTCTCGTTTACATATTGAACAATAATATTCTTAAATGTAAGTTGCTGATCATTCTCCCGGTCGATATGTGCTTCACCATATTGATAACGATAGTAAAGACCATCCTCAGTATTATATGTGAAATATGGCTCCGAGTCAAATGGAATATTCACTTTTTGTGCATTTATTCCATCTTTCAGCTCCGTATCGACATGATTGAACTGCAGTCGCGGTGTATATCCCGCCGGATAATCTCTGGTAAGGCCTGTGACTTCAAGTCCCTCTGCCAGCATTTTGCCTGTCGTATAGACATTATGGGGTGCCTTTCTGTCGGATGAGCGATAGAAAACTTTCGATTCATAGCCAGACAAACCATGAATGGTCATAATATTATCATCCTCAATACGTGAAAGCGCATACTTTGATTGTCCATAATGTACATAAATGGCATCATTATCATTGGCAAAATCGATATAGTAGTGTCTGGCACTACGAATAGAACCGATTTTCTCAATGTTATCCACATCCTGAAAAACTGCCATCAGCCTAGTAATACCGCTTTCCACCTGTGCTTCATAAATCATCTCAGCTTGACTGACACCGGATTGCGGAAGCGAAACATCAATGTTATTGATCATAATCGCATACGGACGCTGCTTTCCGATTGTCTCACTGACAGGTTCACCAGTCAAATAACTGTACATTTCACCGGCAGGCAATGCCGATTCCGTTTCTTTGACAGCTTCTGTTGCATTCATAGCCTGAGTTTCAACAACTACTGCCGTCTGAACTTCTGTATCTGTTGATTCTTGCTTCTTTCCACCACAAGATACTGCAATCATCATGATTCCAATTGTCATGCAAACGACTGTCATACCATATTTCTTCTTTTTCATAGTCAAATCCCCCACTGTATTCAAGCCAAACACATGTTATCTATCCCCAAAACCAATCTCTGAGTTTTCCAGCTGATCATACACTAACGCTTCAGATTCAGCATATTCAAAATGTCTCTCTGCTTCTCCTCCATCACTTCCCGCTCTTCATCCTGCATATGGTCATATCCGAACAAATGCAGCATACTATGAGCCACAAGAAAGCCCAATTCCCTCTGCTGGGAATGGCCATAACTTGCAGCCTGCTCAATAATCTTGTCCACAGACAAAATAATATCCCCCAATATCAGTTCACCACTCTCCGGGTTGAAGAAATCTTCTGTCAATCCCTCCTCCAATACCGAAAAATCACCCGGCCGTACATAGTCAATCATAGGAAATGACAACACATCTGTCGGTTTGAACAGATCTCTGTAGTCTCTGTTAATCATTGCAATTTCATCATTCGTTGTCAAAACCACATTTACTTCTGTTTCATAGGGACATTCTTCAAAATCAAGGGCACCATTGATGACCTCCCTGATAATCTTCTCATAGTCAAAATCAAGCTTCTTATCTGCTTCATAATCAATATTTACTGTCATAAACTCCTCCTATTTATCTCCTCGTTCGCTTATCTTTCTGCGTACTGATGATCGCTTTGTTCTAGCCCCGGCTGCTTCATCTTTCTTCAGACCGTCTTTTGACAAATGCTTCTGCTTCGCTTCATAATCATCATAAGCCTTGACAATCTTCTGTACCAGCGGATGTCTCACAACATCCTGGCTGGAAAGCATACAAATCCCAATATCATTAATGCCGCCTAACACTTTCAGTGCCACATCCAGTCCAGACTGCTGCCCTGTTGGCAGATCTTTCTGGCTTAAATCACCTGTCACAATAACCTTGGAGCCAAAACCGATACGGGTCAGGAACATCTTCATCTGAGCCGGTGTTGTATTCTGCGCCTCATCCAAAACAATAAACGAATTATCAAGGGTACGCCCTCTCATATAAGCAAGAGGCGCCACCTCAATTAATCCCTTTTCCATGTTCTTCTGGAAACTTTCTGCTCCCATGATCTCATACAGCGCATCATATAAAGGTCTCAAGTAAGGATCGATCTTACTCTGCAAATCTCCCGGCAAAAAACCGAGTTTCTCACCTGCCTCAATAGCCGGTCTTGTCAAAATGATTCGATTGACTTCATTATTCCTAAAGGCCGTAATAGCCATAGCCATGGCAAGATATGTCTTGCCCGTGCCGGCGGGACCTACACCGAATACAATCATTTTCTCACGGATATTGCGAATATAATTCTTCTGTCCATGCGTCTTCGGCTTGATCGGCCGTCCGCCAATGGTATGGCAGATCAGTTCATCGTAAAGCTCCGTCACTTTCTCCTGTTTATCTTCCATACTCAGTGCCAGCGTATAATTAACATTCTGATCTGTAATAACCTCTCCGTTGACAGATAATTGAATCAATTGATTCAGTACATTCACTGCCCGCTTTGTTTTTGCAGCTTCACCAATAATCTTCAGGCTGCCGCCTCTGGCGATAATGGTCACATTCAAAGCCCGTTCGATATTTTTGATATAATGATCAAATTCGCCAAATACATTTCTGATATGTTCCGCAGGGATATCAATGATTTCTTCAGTAATACTCATCCTGTCGCATAATCCTCCATCTATTCATTATGCCGCGTCGATGCCATATGCTCACTGCTGATGGGCACTTCTTTTCCAATCGGCCCATCCAGAATCAGTGTTCCCTTAACATGACCTCCGTCAGCATCTAGTGATATTGTAACACTATTCGAGATAATTTGAACCCCTTTTTTCTCCAATTCATTCAAATACTTCTGCAATTCCTCTTCCGCCATCTTTTTGATGACCTCATCGGTATACTCTTCCACAACATTTTCATAAGGAACATACTCCGTATACTCCAGTGCAAAAGGCAAATAAAAAGTCGGTGTCAGCCTGAACTGCTTCTTCCAGGACCATACTTCACTTAAAGTATTCTCCTCCAATTGCTTTTTTAAAATGTTCTCCCATACAGGCAGGCAAAAGCTCTTTCCGACTATTGCCACCCCAAGTTCTCGATAATTTTTCCCCGTATAGCTGCGCACTTCATGTTTTCGCTGATAATGTTTCTCATATAATTCTTGATATTTCCCGAAAACATCTCCTTCCGCGGTCAAATAATCCACTTTTTTCAGTGTTTCATCTTCATTATAAATATACACTTTTCCTTCAATCAGTACATCACCCTTTTTGACTTCATCACCATAGCGGACTGCAACTGTCCCCCGCCGTACCACCAGATTGGTAATAATCGCATCTTCATCTGCCACCAAATTTGCCGGTAAATCAGTCTCACTTTCACCATTCTGCGTTTTGGGGTTATTCTCTCGATTCTCAACACGCTTCACATTTCCTGTCTGCCCGCCTCCTGAACTTCCGGATATTTTCAAATCACCTTCCCTCAGTTCAATCTGCAGTTTTGTTCCCGCAATACTGGCCGACACCCAGGTAATTTCATTGTACATAATCCTTAATTCTTCTTCAATTTCCGGAAGATCAATCTCTGATTTTCGGCATCCGGTCTTCACATCCATCTGCGCCAATGCCTGTAAAATCAAGGCATCCGTATATTTGCGGTTACCGTCAATATCAATTTGCCAGACAAAGAGAGACAACATATAGATCATGCCGGCAAAAACCGTCATCCCCAACAAAAACCACCATCGCCGCTTATGTCTGTAAAAGAAAAAAGCCGGCCCATGCCGATTCAGAATATGTATTTTAACATGTGTTTTCCGAACCAATGGTCTCAGCTTTTTAAAATTCTCTGCATCTATTTCCATCTGTATGGCATTTTCTCTCCGAACCAAATGTCGCAACTCAATGCCGTTATTCCGACAGAGATTCACAAAACGCAGGGTTTCTTCACCTGTCACAAGACACCGCACCTGATTTGACACGACGGACATGATGCGCCTCCTTTATATTTGCTGTCATCATCAATATCCTTACTTTATACTGTTTTTTCAGCGATATTCTATATGCTCTATGCAGCCCTCTATCATCACCTCATCCTCATTCAAACAGATAATCTGAAGCGCTTTTCCGACAATCGTCACAGACATTTTCGGACAATGCAGTACAATCTTTTCCTCCTGATAAATTTGTATAGAGGAATAATTTTCCACCCGAAGCCGATGTCTGCCAACACCATAAAAAACCGGCAAGGTCGCCAAAGTCTCATCCGGCACTTGTAAAAAAGTTGCCATGGCAATCTTCCATAAAGGATACTTTTTCTTCTCTTTTTGAGAAAAATGTGTCTGAACCTGATTTTGAACAAACCGCTTATGCTGTTTCACCATTGCCGCCTCCACATTCTCCTCACATCAGTTTATGCACGCAGCTGTTAAACATACCATTGTTATTCAAATTCAATCATTTTTCTGGCAAGTGTTTCTGTTATCAGCAATCCTTTTAGGTATTCCACTTTTTCCATACAAAAAACCGAACTCAGGCTAAAGCTAAACATCATTCGCTCTTATTCCTGAGTATCACTGAATTCTTCTGCTCTCCTAGTATTCTTCTAAGATCTTCCGGCACTTCTCCAAGTTTCTCAAGAGAATCACATATAATATTTATTGTTGTCCTGCGCTCCAGTTCCAGCTGAACTCTGCGTTCAATTTCTTCTGCCATTTGCTGCTCTAATGTCTTACGTACTCGCTTCTCTGTCTCTTTGGTGACCCGCCGCACTGTTTCTTCAGCCAACACTTTCATTTCCCGTTGCTTATAACGTTCCCAATCTTCTTTACCAAACAGCATTCTCATCACTCCTGTTTTGTTGCGAACTAAAAATTCTCTGAGAATATCATTAGCAATGCACTCTTCAACAGCTCGTCTGGTTATGTACCCCTGATCAATATATCTTCTGACCGTATCCACAAAAATGGCATAATCATGAAGCGATTAAATGAATCGCTTAATTTTAGAATTTGTCTGTCAGGTTCAGCCTTTGTGCCATTGTAAAAGACAAAATACTGAGGTTTTGGCAGTTTAAGACGCGCCTCAGAATAAATATTCAGTTCATTCAATCGGACATAGTCTTCATATAATCGCGCAAAATATCCCAATCCACGAAGCGGCATATTCGGATTCCACGTTGGCTGATGCTCATATAAATTCAATGTGCTGTCTATCAAAAATGAAATGTCATTCTTATAATCCATGTATAAATGCTCATGTGCGGTAAAGTAACACACAAGAATTTGATAGACAGCCACTCACTTTTCCGAATGTATTTACATCTTTTCTCTTGACAGGTTCACACAAATCGCCTATATTGTACTTATCGAATAAGTACGCTTATTACGATAAGTACGCATGGTGAGGTGAGCAAGTGGAGATTATCATAAGTAATAGCAGTGATAAGCCTATTTACGAACAAATCTGTATGCAAGTAAAAAGTTTTATTATGGACGGCACATTATCTGCTGGCGAAGCCCTCCCTTCTATGAGAGCTTTAGCAAAAGATTTACATATCAGTGTTATTACCGTTCAGAGAGCATATGAAGATTTAACGAGAGATGGATTTATAGAAACTGTATCTGGAAAAGGCAGTTTTGTAGCATCACAGAATAGGGAATTTATTCAAGAGGAACAGTTACGAATTGCTGAAGAACTTTTACAAAAGGTCGCAGAAATTGGTCGAGCACATGGCATTAGTCTTGAGCAAATGACGAATATTCTAAAACTATTTTACGAGGAATAACGAGAGGTGACAGGCATGGATAACAACATTTTGGTGCAGAATTTATGCAAGCAATTCGAGGATTTTTCTTTGGACAATGTTTCGTTCAAAGTCCCTAAAGGCAGGATTGTAGGTTTTATTGGCGAGAATGGTGCAGGAAAAAGCACTACTATCAATCTGATATTAAATGAACTAAGCAAAGATAGCGGACAGATACAAGTCTTTGGAATAGACCATACAATTCCAACTGTCAAAGAAAATATTGGCGTCGTTTTTGATGAATGTAATTTTCATGATGTGTTTACAGCCGCAGATATTGAAAAAATCTTGAAAGGAGTTTATAAGACATGGGATAGTAACCTTTTTTCACAATACTTGAAAAAATTCAAAATCCCGACCAAGAAAACGATTGGCACATTTTCTAAAGGCATGAAAATGAAGTTGTCTATCATTTGTGCTATGGCACATAGACCTAAACTGTTGATTTTGGACGAAGCAACAACAGGTCTTGACCCCGTTGTGCGTGATGAAGTATTAGACCTATTTTGGGAATTTATCCAAGATGAAGATTGCTCTATCTTCTTTTCGTCGCATATTACTTCGGACATACAAAAAATTGCAGACTATGTGATTTTAATTCATCAGGGAAAAATCATTTTCGAGGAACAGAAAGATGATCTTGTTTATAATTATGGCGTGGCAAAGTGCGGAAAAGAAAAATTTGCACAGCTTTCCTCTGATGATTATATCATACACCGAACTACAAATATGAGCGTGGAGTGTCTTGTTCATGACAAGGAAGCATTCAAACGAAAATACAAAAACATCATTGTGGATAATGCCACATTAGAAGATATTATGCTTTTCTATGTTAAAGGAGGTACATCATGCGAGGATTGATATATAAAGACATATCCATTTTCTTCAAGAGTATTGATAAGAAACTTATTCTGATTGCAGCAGCAGCTATTGTTCTGCTTCTTTTCAATGCTGGAATTTATGCCGGCTTATTTACTTCCGTTATGTTTGCCATGACAATCGGTATGCAAAATATTATGAGTTTCGCAAGTGATGAAAAGGCAAGCTGGAAAAAATATCAATTAGCTATGCCGATAAGCAATTTTACTGTTGTTGCAAGTAAATATGTTTCCGTAATATATACTGTTGCAATCAGCATTTTGGGAAGCATTGCGTTCAATAGTTTATCCAGCATAATTTTTCAAAACTTTGATATGCTTATCTGGTTATTTTCGATTGCAGCAGCAATTATTATCCCATTATTATGGACAGGAATTTGCTTGCCATTAACTTATTGGTTTGGTTTTCGTTCTGCGCAAACTATGGGATTGATTGTGGTAATTCCAATGTTTTACTTTGTAAAATATTTTGAAGATGGGCCGGGAATGGCTGCTATGGTAAATTCTGTTCATTCATATGTGCTAATCACAGGGATAGCGGCAATTTTGATTTTTGGAATTTCCCTCATAATAAGCACCATTGGATATAGTCGCAAGAATTAAATCTGCAATTACCATTCAAAAATAGCAAACCCAGCCGAGCCAGTCAACGGCAAGTGAATGTGCTGCGCCCACCGTTGACAGCCCCGTCTGTCCTTGCTGGTGGGGAATCAAGGGGCGACAGCAAAAAGTGCTGCCGCCCTTTCCCATAATCGAAGAAAGGGGGAGTTTCCATGACCGAACAGGAAGCCTATCAAGAACATATCCGCTATACCCATGATACCTATTGCCAGATTGTTATTCGTCATGCGTCCTTTGACGCTGCCCGTATGCTGGCGGCAAGGTGGAAGCGGGAAATCTCCCTTGAATATTTGACCGAAGAAAAGTTTGTCCCGCTAAGCACCACAGACGAGTATTTCCAAGTGCCGGACTATGGCGAAACTTATCTGTTCTCTGCCCAGGGGCAGACGATACTTTTAGACAGCCGTTATTTTACTTCTTCAATTCGAACCTTCCTGTTTTTTCTGCACTTTTCATCAATCATAAGGTAAACATGAAATTCCAGACTGTCCTTTGCTGTCGTAAATGGTTCTTCCCGGTACACCAGGGCTCTGATACCGCTAGCAATCAATTTCTGCTGACGCTTCACTGCCTTTTTTAATCGACGATTAAACTCATCTTCAATTTTTTCATCAAAAATACGTTTTGAGTAATGTCTGGTTCCCTCCTGCATTTTTTCGGAAATTAGAACAATCAACTGCTGATGTATTGTCTGACACAGCATTCCGGCAATCTTTCGTGTCATCCACCTTCCATGACACATCCTGTATAGTTTCAAATTTCTGATCATGCTTCGATCATTGACTTCTCCAGCCAATTCAATCATCACATCAATTGCCGCCTTTGTTGGCCTCCACCCATTGACTCTCGGTACCAGATATTTCTCCGGCACCGCAGGATAACATGTATCATTTAAAGGCGGAAAATCCGCCAACTGAGCCAGTTTCTTTTCAATATCCGTGCAGTAATTTTCTCCAAGGTAATCATATTTGTCCCGCAAAATGGCAATCTGATACTCCAAAAGACGCAGATATTCATATCCCGGTACCCAGAAATGCGCAACCTCGCCATATTCATAAAGATGAACTTCCAGTTCCAACTGCTTAAAAAAGATTGTCAGTGCCTGATCATCCTGCCATACAGTCAGAATATAAGTTTCTTCCTCTTTGCTGAGTGTCGCGTCCAGCATACCCTCATAGTCTCTCAGATACTTACCAGTCATTTTCGCTTCTTTAAAAACAAGAAAACTTTCCACTGCATCATTCATCAAATAGACAAGGCGAATATCTGTCTCTACACTGTGATCCGTCTGATCCTCTTCCGATATAAGCAGCTCAAACTGCTCCTGCTGCAAAAGTTCAGCCAACATAGCAAATGCTCTTTCCATAACTTTCCCTCTTAATTCATTGTCGGTTACAATCCCTTCGAAAACGATGTACACGTGCCATATCTGCAGAACTTTTACGAAAAAAGGGTTGCTTCCTAAACGGAAACAACCCTTTGATTCTTTCATACTGCAATACGAGAACTACAGCTTATTTATACTTACGTTTTCTAGCTGCCTCTGATTTCTTCTTACGTCTTACGCTTGGTTTTTCGTAATGCTCTCTTTTGCGAATTTCCTGCTGGATACCGGCTTTAGCGCAGTTTCTTTTAAATCTGCGTAAAGCACTATCTAAAGTTTCGTTTTCTTTAACGATTACATTCGACATAGCTCACACCTTACCTCCCTCCAGTTGTGTATTGTGCTGATACAACTGTGGGTATATTCATAGCACTAAAAGCATTATACCATAAATTTTTAATTCGTCAACTATTTTTTATCACTCTATCCGTCTTTTTTCATGGACAGCGCCGACACCGACCAACAAACCTCATCATATGCTCTTCATCTGTGCTTTTGCCGCCCACTATGCGATTCTAACAGATAATTCCTCTTAAATCTGTCAGAACGTGACGCGGACACTTAACCACGCACATGCCACAGCTGAGACAGACAGCTTCATCAATGACCGCACAATTATCCGTTACTTTGACAGCACCTGCCGTACATGTCTTCTCACAGATACCGCAGCCGATACAGCTGACCGAACAGACCTGTCTGGCTTCTTTGCCATTCTGTCGGTTAGAACAACGAACCACAATATAATTGGCACATTCATGGATATGGATCACCTGTTTCGGACATTCACGCACGCATTTGCCACAGGCAACACATTTTGCTTCATCTACTTGTGCCACACCATTTTCATTGATGACAATCGCCTGGAACGGACAGACTGACACACATATGCCGCAGCCGATACAGCCATTTTCACAGCTCTGTCCTTCCTGTACATGACATCCTCCATTACAGGCCACCAATGCTGAACGATAAGGAAATTTCTTCTTAACAGCCATATTTATTCCTTCCTCTCATAAGGGGTATTGTCAATCGGCAGAACATAACGTCTGCTGCCGTCATAACGGTAATACGCATCTGTGATAGCCGGCGCAGTCGGTATGGATGTGATCTCACCGATACCGATAGCACCGCAGGCAACATTTAACCCCGGCTTATCAATGACAATGGCATCGATCTTCGGTATCTCATGGGCTCTAAAAAGGCCAATGGATCCATATTTTTCAATCGGCTTGCAGTTCTCATCAATCGGGTATTTTTCACGCACCGCATAACCGATGGACATCACCACACCGCCTTCAATCTGTCCTTCACAGGACAATGGATTGACAGCCTTGCCCACATCATGGGCTGCAATCATCCGATCGATCTTGCCTGTCTTCTCATTAAGAATGCAAACCTGCGTAGCATAACCATAGGCCACATGTGAAACAGGATTCGGCACATCTGCCCCCAGCGGATCTGTCTTTGCAAGATAATCCCCATAGAATTCCTGACCGATCAAATCCTTTAATGACTTATCGCTGCCCTTTGCTTCCATGAGCTTCTCACAGGCTCTCCTGCAGGCTTCACCGGTGATCATAGTCTGTCTTGAACCGGATGTCGTTCCTGAATCCGGTGCGATCCATGTATTGCTTCGCTCATAAACAATATCATCTCTCGTAAGATCTGTATTCGTCACAGTCATCTGCACAAGCACTGTTCCAAGTCCCTGACCGATACAGGAGGCTCCGGAATAAATATGAAGCTTTGCATCCTCCTCAACAATCAGCTTCACACGGCCCCAGTCAGGAATACCAACACCGACACCGGCATTCTTCATCGCACAGGCGATACCCACCGGTTTGCCCGCAGCCAGCGCGGCTTCATATTCTTCCTTCACAGCCTCCAGTGTCTCTACAAGACCTGTGGATTCATCTACGATCTGCCCATTCGGAAGAACACCTCCCGGACGAATGGCATTGCGGTAACGGATCTCCCAAGGTGTAATACCAATCTCATCTGCCATCATATTCAGCAGTGTCTCTGTGGCAAAGCACGTCTGAGTCACACCAAAGCCTCTGAAGGCGCCCGCCGGCGGATTATTGGTATAATAAGCTCTTCCCTCGATCTCAAAATTCTCATAGGCGTATGGACCTGCTGCATGGGTACAGGCACGTTCCAGTACCGGCCCGCCAAGGGATGCAAAAGCACCTGTATCAGAAGCCACTTTCGCCTTGACTCCCATAATATGGCCTTCTTCATCACAACCCATGGTAAAATCCATCTCAAAATGATGACGTTTCGGATGGATCAGCAGAGATTCTGCTCTTGTCAGACGGACTTTGACCGGACGTCTTGTCAGATAAGTAATCAATGCAGCAAGATGCTGAACTGTCATATCTTCCTTGCCTCCAAAGCCACCGCCCACAAGGGCATTCTGGCACTTCACCTTGTCTGTGCCAAGCATCAGACTGCTTTCATGCAATGTGCAATAAGCAGACTGGTCTGTGGAAATGATCATGACATCCCCGTCATCATCAATATAAGCCACTGCACATTCCGGTTCCAGAAAAGCATGTTCCGTCCATGGTGTCTCAAAATGATGAGAAATCACATGCGCCGCCTTACTGATGGCTTCATCTGCATTGCCTCTGCTGACATGTTTATAAGCCTGAACATTGGTTGTCTCTTCATCGAATACAAGAGGTGCACCTTCCGCAGCCGCTTCCTGAATATTATGTACAGCCGGCAGTACCTCATATTCAACCTTAATGAGCTTCTTTGCCTTCTCTGCCGTCTCCATATCCTCCGCCGCCACAAGTGCAATGGCATCTCCCAGATAATGCGTCAATCCGCCTACCGGGATCATTGTATACTGATCGTGCTTCAAATGGCCGATCTTATTCTCTCCTGGGATATCTGCTGCCGTAAAAACATCAATAACCCCCGGCAGAGCCTTCGCCGCTGTTGTATCAATCGACAAAACTCTTGCTCTCGGATACTTACTTCTGAGCGCCGTACCATAACACATGCCATCCAGATAGTAATCATCCGGATATTTGCCGTAACCCAGCACCTTCTCCTCCACGTCCAGTCTGTGTACCCTTGAACCAAGCAGCCAGTCATCCGCACCTGCCGCCGGAATCTTACCGGCACGCATGATCTTTGCCGCCAACTTTACAGCTGCAATAATCTTCACATAGCCTGTACAGCGGCAATAGTTATTGCGAAGCGCATATTTAATCTCCTCTTCCGTCGGATCCGGATTGCGGTCCAGAAGTCCCTTGGTACACATGACCATACCCGGAATACAGAAACCGCACTGAACAGCTCCGGCCTCACCGTAAGCATACGTGTAAACCTCTGATTCCCATTTACTGAGACCATCTACAGTGATGATTGATCGTCCCTCCAGTCGATCTGTCTGCAGCACACAGGCCTTACAGGTCTCTCCGTCAATAAGCACCGTACATGCACCGCAGGCCCCCTGACTGCATCCGTCCTTGACAGACGTCAGGTGCATTTCATCCCGCAGGAAGCGCAAAAGAGATTGTTTTTTTGATGTCGAAACCTGACATCCATTTACAAAGAAACTATACATCCTTAATCCTCAACTTTCCTGTTGCTCTATTGATGGTTATTTCGTCAATTTTCATAATATGTCAAAAACTATACTTTCATTTTATCATATTTTAAACAAATTGCAACTCGTTTTTAACAAAATTTTTTAGTTTATAAAAATTTTTTGTTATTATTTTCCATTTAAATTCTTAATATTTCGTTTTTAAAATAACAAATTTAAATTTATAATGATACAAATTGAATATAAATCAATACAATGATGTTAATTGATTGTCAATATATAGAAAATCAAAAGCTTTTCACACGATTGCGCACCTAAACGCAAAAAGATGCAATATCCAAAGACTTCATCGTCTTCTTCTATTGCATCTTTAAAGTGTTATTCAAATTCAATTGCTCAAAACTAACAGATATACTTACTGTAAGCTGACATGATAGGCATAATTCTCGTAGGTACTTGTCAGACCGCTGCCATCCAACAGATGGGTAATCGTTCCTTCATAAGCACTGTTGATTCTATCCATGGCATTGTCATCCAGCATTTCTGTATATTTATCCGTATCCTTGGCTTCGCAGACAGGTATCGGCTGAATCGCGTCATTATACCAGTTGAGATAAACAGGTGTTACAGTAAAACTCTGAATCGCCGTTTCCCCAAAATCATTCCGAGCGATGTTAAAATCAAAAACTGCACTGATATCTGTATCCTTCTCGCTGGAAGCATATGTCTCTCCGGAAAGGAGTGCCCCCATACCATAAAGCACCAGACAACTTCTTGTGCTTTGACCCGTCTCATCTTCAGAAGAAAGCTTCTCCACAGGCTTCATCACTCTTGAACCTGTACCAAGAATCAGGTCTGCACCGGCATCACAGAGCTTCTGAGCCAGTGCCTGCTGATCTGATTCAATGCTGTCTGATTCGACACTTCCGAAATTCAGCATCACAACCACAAGATCCGTCTCATCTTTCATTGCGGATACACGATTACATAATGTCTCTATAGACTGCGCATCATAATCATTCAATGTATTCAGCACACATTCTGCATCAGAATCCAACGAATAACCATTGGAGGAATTGGTATATCCAATAAAACCTATGTTAACGCCGCCGACATTCTGTGTATAATCTGTACTGCCGTCAGCAGTCGCTGCGGCACCCACATGCACCAGACCAGCCTGATCAAGATAGCCAATAGTTGAAACAAGGCCTGCGGCATCACTATCCAGTGCATGATTCGTTGCAATGTTCACCAGAGAAATTCCGGCAGACTTCAAATTATCCGCCAGCACCTCCGGAGAATTGTAATTGCTGTCCTCTGTGGTATAACCATAATATTCATCAGAACTGCCGTTATACTTGCCAGCCAGTGTTGTTTTCAGCGTGGCAACCGCATAATCGGATGTCAGGAATAAGTCCTTCACATACTGAAAATCATCCGAAAAATCGAATTTTTCCGAATCACTGTTATAGGCCTTCTCAAGTACAGACTGCTGACAGAGAATATCTCCTGCTGCTGCAAGAGTCACTGACGCTGAATAATCCTTTGTCACCATATTCTGAACCATTTTCTCCACAGACAGCTGGCCAGCATCCACTGTCTGCCCCTTACTGCCTGTACCGCTGCTTCCCTGATTCACAATCGATGGGTTGATCTGTGACGCATAATCAGCCTTCACGTTCTCTGAATATTTATCACAGAGAACGAAAAGTCCGATAAAAAACACTGCCGCTACAAGAACAACAAGTAATTTCTTAACTTCTTTCATAGGCCATTAATGAAGCTGTTTTGCAAGTTCTTCTGCACCAGCCTCCAGTGCCTGATTAATACCGGCAGGATTCTTGCCGCCTGCCTGAGCCATATTCGGACGGCCACCGCCGCCGCCGCCGACAAGCTTAGCCACTGCTTTGATCAGATTGCCGGCATGTGCGCCCTTCTTCATGGCACCGTCTGTTGCCATAGCAAGAAGGCTTACTTTGCCGCCGTTTTCAGATGCCAGAAGAATAACACCGTCACCAAGTTTAGCCTTCAGCTGATCGCCCAGATTCATCAGTTCCTGCATATCAATATCTTTGACATGTACAGGCAGGAAGGAAACACCATTCACATCCTTCACCTGATTCATGACATCGCCCATGGCATCCTTCGCCATCTTATTCTTCAGCTGATTATTCTCCGCTGTTAATGTCTTGATTTCTTCATGCAGACCCTCAATACGTTTTACAAGCTGAGCAGGATCACATTTTGCAGTCTTGGCAGCTTCATGAAGTTTCTTTTCAACTTCCTTATAATACTTAAATACGCCGTTGCCTGTCAGGGCTTCAATACGACGTACACCTGCTGCGACACCTGTCTCGGAAATGATCTTGAAGGCAGCAATAGAAGCTGTATTATCTGTGTGTGTACCGCCGCAAAGCTCTTTGGAGAAGTCACCCATGGATACAACACGGACATCATCACTGTATTTCTCACCAAAAAGTGCCATAGCACCTGTCTTCTTGGCATCTTCAATGTTCATAACCTTTGTCAGAACAGGAAGACCCTTGGCGATTTCTTCGTTCACGATATCTTCAACTCTGTCCAGTTCTTCCTGTGTCAGTGCTGAGAAATGTGTAAAGTCAAAACGCAGTTTGTCCTGATTGTTAAAGGAACCTGCCTGCTCTACATGGGAACCGAGGACAATTCTCAGTGCCTTCTGCAGCAAATGAGTTGCACTGTGGTTCTTGGCTGTGTCGCTTCGCTTCTCTTTGTTGATGGCAAGCTTCACAACATCGCCCTTCTTGAACATACCGCTTGTTACAACACCGATATGGCCAATCTTGCCGCCCAGAAGTTTAACGACATCCTTAACCTCAAATGTACCTTCAGGACCTGTGATCACACCTGTATCTGCCATCTGACCACCGCTTGTCGCATAGAAAGGTGTCTCTTGTGTAAAGATCGTACCTGTCTGACCGTCTGTCAGGGCATCTGTCAATTCTGTCTCTGTTGTCAAAACAGTAATTGGGGATTCACACTCTGTCTTCTCATAACCTACAAACACGCTTGTCACTGAAGGATCGATTTCATCATAAACAGTGGCATCCTTACCCATGTAGTTGGATACCTTACGGGCATCTCTTGCTTTCTGACGCTGCTCCTGCATACATACAGTAAAGCCTTCTTCATCAATATCATAACCCTTTTCCTCAAGGATCTCCTTTGTCAGATCCATTGGAAAACCATAAGTATCATAAAGCTTGAATGCATCTGCACCGTCAAGTACCTTCTTGTCTTCAGCTGACAGTTTCTCTTCCATCTCATTCAGAATACTGAGACCCTGATCGATAGTCTTGTTGAATTTATCTTCTTCCTGTGTCAGTACATTAAAGATAAATTCCTTCTTCTCTTCCAGTTCCGGATAACCGTCCTTGGATGTCTCAATGACTGTTGCACTGAGTTTTGCAAGGAACTTGCCTTCAATACCAAGAAGTCTTCCATGTCTTGCCGCACGTCTGATCAAACGACGGAGCACGTAGCCACGGCCTTCATTGGATGGCATAATACCATCAGAGATCATAAATGTTGCTGAACGGATATGGTCTGTAATGATACGGATAGAAACATCTGTTTCATGCTTCTCAAGATACTTCACACCTGCCAGATCGCAGACTTTGTTGCGCAGTGCCTGAATTGTATCCACATCAAAAATAGAATCCACATCCTGGACAACAACAGCCAGACGTTCAAGACCCATACCTGTATCAATATTCTTCTGGATAAGATCTGTATAATGATTATGTCCGTCATTGTTAAACTGTGAAAATACGTTGTTCCATACTTCCATATAACGGTCACAATCACAGCCAACCGTACAGCCCGGTTTACCGCAGCCATACTTCTCACCACGGTCATAGTAGATTTCTGAACATGGACCGCAAGGACCTGCACCATGTTCCCAGAAGTTATCTTCCTTGCCAAAACGGAAGATACGCTCCGGAGCAATACCGATTTCCTTGTTCCAGATATCAAATGCCTCATCGTCATCCTGATAAATAGACGGATACAGACGGTCAGGATCAAGTCCGACAACCTGTGTCAGAAATTCCCATGACCATGCAATAGCTTCATGCTTGAAATAATCACCAAATGAGAAGTTGCCCAACATTTCAAAGAATGTACCATGTCTTGCTGTCTTACCAACATTCTCCAGGTCACCTGTACGGATACACTTCTGGCATGTAGTTACACGACGACGCGGAGGAATCTCTGCGCCTGTGAAATATGGCTTCAATGGTGCCATACCTGAGTTGATCAGCAGTAAACTGTTATCATTATGAGGAATCAGCGAGAAGCTCTTCATTGCCAGATGGCCCTTGCTCTCAAAGAACTCCAGAAACATCTTCCTCAATTCGTTAAGACTATACGGTCTTTCCATATCTTTATTCCTCCTGTTTATAGCGGCACCCTAAAGAAACCGCTCTTTCTTTTCATTGTAATGGCTAAAACGCCACTGCAGTATAAATTCTGCTTTCTGCGTTGCAGATTCAAATTCAAGCCATGCTTAAATACCTATAACACAAGAAAACTGGTAAGCAAAACCTACCAGTTTCTTATTATAAAATCAAATACCGCCTTTGTCAATTTGATTATTCTGCTGTCGCGCTATTTTTCGCCTTTTTTGACGCTTTAAACTTCTTGCCTGCTGTAAAGCCAGCTGCTGCGACTGCAATAAAGAATACGAATTTGCCAAGATATGTTGCAAATGCTGTAAGCATAACGATCCGCCTCCTGTGTTCTAAATTCAATACATAAAAATATTATAACACATTTAATGGCGCTCCGCCAGTTCTTTTGTGATATCTTTCCATGAAACTTCTCTTTCAGCCATTAAAACCATCATATGATACAGAAAATCACAGATTTCATATTTCACTTCATCGGAATCCGGATTCTTGGCTGCAATGATAATCTCAGCTGCCTCTTCTCCGACCTTCTTGAGAATCTTGTCAATACCCTGATCAAAAAGATAATTCGTATAGGAACCTTCCTTTGGATTTTCCTTGCGCTCAAGAATCGTTGCCATAACATCATCAAAAACAGTCATCGGGTTGCGTCCGTCATAGGCCTTGCTGGCAAGATTAGTGTAGAAACAGCTGCGATGACCTGTATGACAGGCCGCACCGATCTGTTCGACTTTGGCAAGAATCGTGTCCCGATCACAGTCAATGTTCAATGATTTCACATACTGATAATGACCGCTTGTATCCCCCTTACGCCATAACTCCTGGCGGCTGCGGCTCCAGTAGGTCATCATACCTTCACGCAATGTCTGCTCATAGGCTTCCTCATTCATATAGGCCATCATGAGAATCTCAGCTGTTCTGAAATCCTGTACAATCACAGGGATCAGGCCATTTTCGTTTAACTTGAATGAGGAAAACGGCAGACTGCTTCTGAAAAGATTAAACTTCACACTGTCTGTCTCAAGGGCTGCCTTCATGGTATGAATATTCGGCAACGCCGCTGTTTCATTCTCATAAATCAGGGCAATCGCACTGACATTGGCATCTGCCAGCAATTGTTTCTGGCCTTCCTTGTTCTCATAACGGCAGGTTGCGATCACTTTCTGATCGCCTACTGTCTCCGGCAGCTTCTCAATGGTACCCGTCACAAAAATATTGGTCAGATTCAGTTCTTTCGCCAACTTGAATTCATCCGCTGCCAGCTTCGGTTCACTGATCACCATTCCCACTCTGTCAGCGCCAAAACGATCTGCTGCTTCTCTGATCAGTGTCTGCTCTGTTGCCTCGATCCAGGCACCTGCTGCCCCTGCATAAAGCACTTTCTTAATATCCTCAAGTCTTCTGTATGGCTGCCAGATATATAACCGGCAGTCCGACTTTTCACAGATATTCCTGATTTTCTTGATCAGCATTGCCTCATCAGAAAAATCCGGACTGATGATAATCACACCGTCTGCACCGAGACGTTCATACTGAACAGCAATCTCATCCTCATCACTGAAATTGATAATCGGATATATACTCTTAACTTCCATAATCTATTCTCCTCGACTCAAATTGAACGTTCATGCCATCTGCACACTTCGATTGCTTCGGACAGCTTTAATCGGGATTCATACAGCGCTCTTCCGATAATGATTCCCTCCATCGGCATATCTGTGAATGCCTCGATGTCTTTAAGGGTAACAATTCCGCCGCTGTAGATCACCTTCATATGCAGTTTCTGTGCAATCTCCCGTGCCTGCATGATACCGGCACCATTATAAAGTCCTCTTCTGAGAATATCCGTATAAATAACGGATTCTATTCCCATTGCCTTCATGTTGGAAGCCACTGTCGTTGCGTTATAATGACTGAATTTCTTTCGTCCTTCAGTGGCAATCAGCCCATCTTTCGCATCAATAGATACCAGAATCTTATCACTGCCGAACAGATGGACAGCTTCCTTTATTAAAACCGGATTCTCAATTGCCTGAGTTCCGATGACAACACGATGTACACCTATATTCATATACTGGTCAATATCCTTGATAGAACGGATACCGCCACCGACCTGCACAGGAATATGGACATTCTCCAGGATTTCACGGATCACTGTTCCATTCACGGAAGTACCGGAATCCGCACCGTCCAGATCGACAACATGGAGACATTCCGCTCCCTGATCCTGCCACCTTCTGGCCATTTCCAACGGTTGAGACGTCAGTATACGGCCCCTTGTTATCCCGTCAGGCAGCTCATTGATGCATCTGCCACCTGAAATATGAATTGCCGGATATATACGCACTGCCACACTCCTCTCTTATTCTGACCTGCTGCACACATCTGTGCAGTACACAGCAGGTGAGGCCGCCTCATCTGCTATAATGTTCCTTTTGTAGACAAAACATCTGTAATTCTGGAATCATATCCTACTGCCTCATCCAGTGCTTTTGCAAAAGATTTGAAAATAGCTTCGATGATATGATGGTTATTCTGCCCTGCCAGCTGACGAATATGAAGATTCATGCCGCTGCTGTATGAAATTGCATAGAAAAACTCTCTGACCATCTCTGTGTCAAATTCTCCGACCTTATCAACAGTAAAGCCAGCATCAAAACACAGGTAAGGACGCCCTGACAGATCCAGAGCTGCTAAAACAAGTGTCTCATCCATCGGCAGCGCAAAAGAACCATATCTGCGGATTCCTTTTTTATCATCCAGTGCTTTCTTGATAGCCTCGCCAAGCACAATCCCTGTGTCCTCAATGGTGTGATGGCAATCCACTTCCAGATCGCCCTTCACATGGACTGTCAGATCAAAAAACCCGTGTTTGGCAAAACTTCGAAGCATATGGTCAAAAAAACCAATGCCTGTATCAATATCCGAACGACCGGAGCCATCCAGATTCAATGTCACTGCTATATCTGTTTCAGATGTTGTTCTTGAAATTGATGCTGTTCTATCCATCTATTTATCCTCAAAACGTACAGCTATGGAATTGGCATGTGCTGTCAGTGATTCAGCCTTGGCAAACTGAATAATATCATTTTTCTTTGCGGCCAATGCTTCTCTGGAATAGTAAATGATGCTGGATTTCTTCACAAAATCATCCACACTCAGAGGTGAGAAGAACTTGGCTGTGCCGTTTGTCGGCAGGATGTGGTTCGGTCCTGCAAAATAATCACCCAAAGGTTCGGAACTGTTCTCACCAATAAAAATCGCTCCGGCATTGCGGATCTTAGTCATGACTTCGAAAGGATTGGCTGTGACGATTTCCAGATGCTCTGAGGCAATCGCATTGGCGATTTCCACTGCTTCATCAATGGATGAGGCAATCAGGATATGTCCGTAATTCTCCAGAGACTTCTCAATAATGGCTTTTCTGGAAAGCACCTGTGTAAAGCCTTCAATCTCTTTCTGCACTTCCCCTGCCAGCTTCTCACTGGTTGTCACAAGAATAGCGGAAGCCAGTTCATCATGCTCAGCCTGTGACAAAAGATCTGCAGCCACATATCTCGGATTAGCTGTCTCATCAGCGATCACGAGAATCTCGCTTGGTCCCGCAATAGAATCAATGCTGACATAGCCGTAAACAGCTTTCTTGGCCAGCGCCACGTAAATATTGCCCGGTCCCACGATCTTGTCTACCTTAGGAACAGAAGCTGTACCAAAAGCCAGTGCTGCAATCGCCTGTGCACCGCCCACTTTGTAAATCTCATCAGCGCCGGCTTCATTGGCTGCCACCAAAGTACCCGGATTCACTTTGCCGTCTTTGCCCGGAGGCGTCACCATGACAATCTTCTCAACACCTGCTACCTTGGCAGGAATCACATTCATCAGAACAGAAGACGGATAAGCAGCCTTGCCTCCCGGAACATAAACACCTGTACTCTGAAGTGGTGTCACCTTCTGTCCGAGAATCGTTCCATCCGGTGTCGTATCAAACCATCCGTACTGACGCTGCTTCTCATGGTAAACACGGATATTGGTCATGGCTTTGCGGATAACTTCAATCAATGATGCATCCACAAGGGTATATGCCTCGTCAATCTCTGCCTGTGTCACACGGATATTGTCGACATTTAAATCGGCACCATCAAACCGCTTCGTCATCTCAAAAAGTGCTTCGTCTCCGCGTTCTCTCACATCATCAATAATTGCCTGTACCTTATCTGCATAACCTGTATAGTTATTCGGGCTTCGCTTTAATAAATCATCCAGCAATGTTGCCACTGCATCTTCTGTCACTTTTGTAATCTTCATTGTTCTATGCCTCCCACTGATGTTTGCTCCATACAACCTTCCTCTATTCGGCTCTCAATCCGTTCTAGATGACCGTTTTAATATCTCTGATGAGCTTCATAATCCGCTCATTCTCCATCTTCATACTGACCTGATTCACAACAACTCTTGCTGAAAGCGGGCAGATTTCCTCAAGCACTTCCAGTCCGTTCTCCTTCAGGGTTGTTCCCGTCTCCACAATATCCACAATCACTTCAGACAGCCCAACAATCGGTGCCAGTTCCACAGAGCCGTGGAGTTTGATGATCTCTACGGTCTGATGTTTCTTGTTGTAAAAGTAATCCTTCGCAATACCCGGATACTTGGATGCCACACGGATCAGCTCCTGATGCTGAAGATACTCGGCCGCTGACTTCGGACCACAGACACACATTCTGCACTTACCGAATCCCAGATCCAGCACCTCGTACAAACGGCGTCCTTCTTCCAACAATGTATCTTTGCCCACCACACCAATATCTGCTGCACCATATTCCACATAAGTCGGTACATCCGATGCCTTGGCAAGGAACATCTTGATCTTCAAATCTTCATTCACAAAAATCAGTTTTCTTGTATCGGGATCCTTCATCTCATCCATTGAAATCCCGATCTGCTCAAATAATGCCAGCGATTTCTTTGCCAGACGGCCTTTAGCCAGAGCAAATGTCAAATACTTCATCTTATATCTTCCTCCATTTCCTCTGTCTCTAAAATTCAGGAACCGTCATCTTCCGGACCGAATCATCAGATATGTCTATTTTCGTCAGTTCCTTATCTTGGTCAACATATAAAATATGATCAATATGATAGCGTCTGCTGTAGGCCTTATAGTCATCCAGAGACCTATCTGTCTCTTTCTTCATCATACTGACTGCCTGATTAATATTTCTCAGTGCATTGGCAGTGCGGATGGCTGTACTGCGATACTCCGGTTCATAAAGCACCATCGTTGCTTCTTCATTTGTCGGAATATCAATCTTCTGTCTGGAAAGTGCCAGCATCAACTCATCCAGCACGACGGCAAAACCCACACTGGCTGCATCCTTGCCGAACTGACCGATCAGATGGTCATAACGTCCACCCTTGACAACCGCATCACCGGTTCCATATGTATATCCCCTGAAAATCATCCCTGTATAATAATCATACTCTGTCAGCATACCTAAATCAATAGTAATATATTTTTCAAAACCATATTCCGCAATCAGCTGACACAGTTTTTCAATCTCATCCAACGCTTTGAGTGCCTCAGCATTGCACGTCATGCTTCGGGCTTCAGCGATAATATCTCCTGAACCGAAAAGTTCCGGCAGTTTCAAAAGAAGCTTTGCAGTCTCATCAGACAACGTCAATTTCTCAACTAAGGCTTCCACACCAAAATAGTTCTTGCTCTCGATCAGTACCCTCAGCTGACTGACTGTCTCTTCATCCATCCCGGCTTCTGCCACCAACGCCTTAAAGAGTCCTACATGGCCGATATCCAGCTGAAAATCCGTCAGACCTGATTCAAGCAGCAGATGAATAGCCAGGGCTACCACTTCTGCATCCCCTTCAATGTCACGGTCTCCGATCAGCTCGGCACCCAACTGGGTCGTCTCCTTCATCTTGCCCTGCAAGCTTGAATTGTTGATGAATGTATTGCCACAGTAAGAAAAACGAAGAGGAATCGTCTCTTCCTTAAAATACTTGGCCACAGCTCTCGCAATAGACGGTGTGATATCCGGTCTCAGAACCAGTGTAGAACCGTCTCTGTCTATGAACTTGTACATATTGCGTGACGGCACAGATCCTCTTTCTCTGTTGAAAATATCAAAAAACTCAAATGTCGGTGTCTGTATATCCTTATAGCCATACAGCTTCAGAATTCTGTCAAGTTTGGCTGACAATGCATTCTTCTTGCTGCATTCTTCATTATAAATGTCTCTGACACCTTCCGGAGTATGTAATAAACTATCCATAATAGGCTCCTTTACCGCAAACGCTTTAGTCTGCTAATTTGATAATACGTGAAACTAATTATAATATACCTTTCCACAATTGTCAAGTGATGTCATTTGGCCTGTCCCAATTCAGGGTCATTTTCTCTCCCCCAAATTTAGAACTCACGTGTATCAAGATCTTTCTGAATGGCCTCCAGATAATGAATATAACATCCATTACAAGTCAGTTCATATTGCGTATCCAGTTCTTCTATTTTAAAATGCTTGGCATGACCGGTTTTTGATCGGTTCCAGAAGACAGCCAGTTGTTCATATGGCAGATAAAAATATCTGTCTGCTGACGTAAAATATAAAATCAGAAAAGCCACACCGCCCTGAGCCTCAAAATCCCGCATAAACACCACCTGATGCTCATGGATATTCTGTATCGGAAAATTGGACGTCCGGCATTCCTTGGCATCAAAGCAGACCGGAATACCTTGTACTGCACCGATATAATCCACCGTACTACGATGTTCAAAATAAGCCAGGGTAATCCTTCTTGTTTCCTGATCCATTCTCACCGGCGTGATTGGCGTCGGAATCTTCTGGATCAATGCCAGATGCTGTTCTCTGTATTTTTCATTGGTTCGGTTGATCAGCTCTTCAAGGAGAGAACCTCGAAGTCCTCTGGAATTCCAGGTTGCCATCAGGACATCCACTCCTTCTTAAAGCAGATTCCCTCTCCCATCATCACCCGTACAAAATCCTTAGGAAGCGGTGCGGTAAATATTTTCCCGGACAAATTATCAAAAGGTGGCTGACATTTCGGCATTTTAAGGATAGCCGCATGCAGCAGCTGACGTTTGATACCGTATTCCTTTTTAAAAGCCATATTCATCTCCGGGCTGCCATATTTATAATCACCAATGATCGGATGTCCAACGCTTGCCAGATGGGCACGGATCTGATGAGTCCGGCCTGTAATCAGAAAAACCTTCAGCAGTGTACAGTTTTTTCCCTCTGCCAGGGGTTCATATTCCGTTTCAATATAATCCGCCTGATGTCTGGCTTCTTTTGTGATGGTTACCTGATTGGAAGCCTCATCTTTGTGCAGATATCCATGAAGTCTGACCTTCTCAGTAACTTTCCCTGCGACAATACAGAAATAGTATTTGTGAATGGTACGATCACGAAAGCCCTCTGACAGGAACTGCAAAGCTGCCAGTGTCTTGCCTCCGGTGATCAGTCCGCTTGTGTTGCGGTCCAGTCGATTGCAGACCGACGGATGAAAGGTCTGAAGCATCTCTTTCGTGAGCTGTCCGCTCTCCAAGAGCCACCCGATCATCATTTCATTGATGGACACATCCTCCGGTGCCGCTTTCTGGGACAGCACCCCCGGTGCCTTGTTCATAATAATAATCTGATTATCTTCATAAATAATCTCTGGTTTCGGCAATCGTTTTGCCGACATATTCTCTACGACACCTTTAAATTTATCAAAAGTTTCGTCAGACAGCCAGAATGTGACTGTATCCCCAACATTCAACTTTTCGCTGCCGTCTGCCTTTTTGTCATTTAATGTAATGTTTTTCTTTCGAAGCATCTTGTAAATAAAACTTTTCGGTGCTTCACTGAGGGTTTTCCCCAGATATTTATCCAGTCGCTGGCCGCTTTCATTCGTGCCGACGATGAGCCTTTTCACTCTGTGACCCCTTCTTTCTATTAGTAGATGTGTTTCTTGATATATTTTCAGTTGTGCGCTTCCTGCTATTGTTCCTGCTGCTGAACTTGCCATTTCGTGAGCTATTGTTCTTTGCATTGTTTGTTCTTACATTGCGGTTCTGTGCCGGTGCTTTGCCGTATCCGTGCTGCATCGGTCTAGGCGGTATCAGACAACGACTGTCAAAACCGATTAAATCTTCTCTTCCCGCCTTGATCAGCGCCTCTTTTACTAACTGATAATTCTTCGGATCCCGATACTGGATCAGAGCTCGCTGCATATCTTTCTCATGAGGATCCTTCGGCACGTAAACCGGTGTCATGGTCCGTGGATCAAGCCCTGTATAGTACATACAGGTCGATAAAGTGGACGGTGTCGGATAGAAGTCCTGCACCTGTTCCGGCATATACCCCAGATCCCGGATATATTCTGCCAGTGTAATGGCATCCTTTAATTCTGAACCCGGATGGGAGGACATAAGATACGGCACCAGATACTGATCCATACCAAGACGCTCATTCATCTTCTTGTACTGCTTTGTAAAATCAACATACACTTCGTGATGGGGCTTTCCCATCTTATCCAAAACAGCATCGCTGACATGTTCCGGCGCCACTTTCAGCTGACCGCTGATATGATACTGACACAATTCTTTTAGGAATGTTTTATCCTTATCCGCCAACAGATAATCAAAACGAATACCAGAGCGGATAAAAACCTTCTTAATTCCCGGAAGTGCCCGGAGCTTGCGAAGAAGTGCCACATAATCTTTGTGATCTGCCTGCATCTGGGAACACGGTTTCGGGAACAGGCACTGCTTATTCGGGCAGGCACCGCGTTTTAACTGATGTCTGCAGGCCGGATGTCTGAAATTAGCCGTTGGTCCGCCCACATCATGGATATAGCCCTTAAAATCTTTGCGTTTCGTCAAAGCTGCTGCTTCTTTTACAATGGATTCATGACTTCTGGTCTGTATGATTCTTCCCTGATGGAAAGTCAGGGCACAGAAACTGCAGCCGCCGAAGCAGCCCCGGTTGCTCACCAGACTGAATTTGATCTCTTCAATGGCCGGTACGCCGCCAAGCGCTTTATAAGACGGATGATAATCTCTCATATAAGGCAGGTCATAGACATCGTCCATTTCCTGCTCACTTAAAGGTTTGGCTGGCGGATTCTGGATCACATACATACGGGCCCCGTATTTTTCAATCATTCGCTTGCCGGAAAATGGATCCGTATTCTGATACTGGATATAAAAGCTTTCGGCATATTTGCGTTTATCTGATGCAATCTCATCAAATGTCGGAAGCATAATAGCTTCTTCACCAAAATCTTCGGCCTTTTTACTCTTAAAAACAGATCCGGCAATCCATGTGATATCCGAGGCTTCAATGCCGCCATCCAGTGCATCGGCTACCTCCACAATAGAGCGTTCACCCATGCCGTACAACAGCAGATCTGCCGATGACTCAATAAGCAGGGATCTTCGGATTTTATTGGACCAGTAGTCATAGTGCCCCAGCCTTCGAAGGCTGGCTTCAATACCGCCCACAATGATCGGTTTATCCGGGCAGGCCCGGCGGATCATATTACCATAAACAACCGCTGCATAGTCCGGTCTTTTGCCGTAAACGCCCCCCGGTGTAAAGGCGTCCTGATGACGCCTTTTCTTTGAAACCGTATAATGATTCACCATGGAATCCATATTGCCGGCACTGACAAGAAATCCCAGTCTCGGCACACCAAGTGTCATCACCGACTGGTCATTTTTCCAGTCCGGCTGTGAAATAATGCCCACTTTATAGCCATGGGCCTCCAGCACACGGCTGATAATAGCTGGCCCGAAAGAAGGATGATCCACATAGGCATCGCCGATCACATAGACAAAATCCAGCTCATCCCAGCCGCGCTTTTTCATGTCATCCCGGCTGATTGGAAGAAATTCTCTTATCATGCCAGAACCTCTACTTTATTATCAAAAATATTCTCAAAGGAATTGATGTAATAATGAGACAGTTTTTTCTTCTCGTCTATCTGGTAATCGGAAAAATCATCCTGTACGGCGCATACGGTCATGCCTGCAGAAAGTCCCGCCTGGATGCCCTCCGGAATATCCTCAAATACAAGACAGTTTGCAGGATTCACACCCAGTCGTCTTGCTGCTTCCTGATAAACAAAAGGATCCGGCTTGCCTTTTACCACATCTTCCCCTGTCATGATCACCTTAAAATAATGTTCAATATCATGAGCATGCAGGGCTGTCATGGCAAGCTTCCTTGTATTGCTGGTTGCAACTGCCATGGGCAATCCTTTCTCTTCAATGAGTGCCAGCCACTTTGCAGCTCCCGGCTTCATCTGGATTTCATGTCTGTACTGCTCAAAAGCCAGTTCATTCCATTCCGCCAGCATTTTTTCCGGCGGGTCATCAATACCAATCACATTTCTGAAATAATCAGCAGCCTGCAAAATACTGAGCCCCGCCAGTTTGCGCTGCAAATCCTCTGACATCGGTTTGCCGTGTCTTGTCAGATAAATTCTATCCACTTCTTCCCAGACTCCCATGGAATCAATCAATGTACCATCCACATCAAAAATAATGGCTTCTTTTCCCCCCAGGAGTCTCTCTATATCATTCTTCATCATTCGTATGTCCTTTCGATTCTTTTAATGCCTGCACTTCATCTTCTGTCAACTCTCGATATTCACCCAGAGCCAATGTCTCATCCAGTCTCAGACTTCCCATGGACAGTCGCTTCAAATAGACCACTTTCTTGTCTACAGCCTCAAACATCCTCTTAATCTGATGAAATTTGCCTTCACGAATGGTAATCTCAATCTCCGATTCAGGCCCGGAAGATAAAATATTCAATTTGGCAGGCATCGCCCTCCAGGCACCGTCTTCATCATCAATTCCCAGCCCTTTGGCAAATAACGCTGCATCTTCCGCTGTTACCTGCCCTTCAATCCTCGCACGGTAAACCTTATCCACATGCTTTTTAGGTGACAAAAGCTGATGGGCCAGATCTCCGTCATTGGTGATCAATAAGAGACCTTCGGTATCCTTATCCAGACGCCCCACCGGGAACAAATCCTTTCTGGACTTATCCGTGATCAGATCTAGCACTGTCTTCTGCTTTGGATCATTGGTGGCTGAAATAACCCCCGCCGGCTTGTTAAGCATATAATAAACCAGCGTCTGATAAGCAACAGGCTCTCCCCGGCATACCAGATCATCCTTTTCAATGTCTACTTTATATTCAGGCTTTCTGATGACTTCGCCATTCACCGTCACCAGTCCTTTTTTGATCAGATTCTTCACTTCACTTCGGGTCCCCACAGACATATCCGCCAGGTACTTGTCCAATCTGAAACTTGTCTTCATATATACCTCCTAAGCTGCTCTTCCGATGCGGAACCCAGCTTCATAAAAACTTCCGGGCTGCTTATCTAATTCAAAACTTTCCGCATAAGTACATCTTAAACAAGACGCCAGCCAGATGGGTATTTGTTTTTCAACGTACCATTTGAAACTTTACCCCAGCCCAGGGCAAATTCATCCACGCAGATCAGATACCAGCCGTTCTTCAGATTCGGATCCACCTGCAGTGTCTCGCATTTCAAATAGCGCACCACTTCTTCGCTGTCTCCCGGATAAGCGATCACTTTGTCGCAGACATCCGGTGTCAGGCCCCTGGCAAAGGCACCGCTTGGTTCAAAACGCTTCTTCTTGAGTTCTCCTAAAAAACATCCGCTTCGCATAATATGCAGTCCCTTCAGCTCCGGCATTCCCTCCGGAATATACTGCACATAGCCGTTCTGTACAAGCAGACGTTTCTTGTCAAAAGGATAATGGATACCCTCTGTGTCCAGGAACTGGAAAAAGCTTTCCATCTCTGCAGGCAGTTTTGGAACAGCTGCCAAAGTTACCCTGCCGCCTGACGGTACACTGTCCTTATCACGGCAAAGCACAGCTGCAAAATGGCCCTCACCCTCCAGATGATGCGGCCAGAGACGCCTTGTCTTTGTCAGTTCAGGATTGCCGTCTGCCCATTCCGGATGACCATGATCAATACAATGACAGCCGCATAAATCCTTATCATCGTCTACTTCCACCAGATGGAAATCCGGATGTTCCTGCAAAAACCACGCAATGCTGCCCTCATCCTCTTCCGGTGAAAAAGTACATGTTGAATATATTAATTTGCCGCCCGGACGGACCATTTTGGCACCATAGGTCAGAATCTCCATCTGAAGCTTATGGTATTCCTCCGGTCCCATTCTCAGCCAGCTCTCAGTCATAGAAGGTTCCTTGTGGAACATGCCTTCACCGGAACACGGTGCATCAATCAATACTTTATCAAAGAATTCCGGGAAATATCTGGATAATTTCTCCGGATACTCACTGACAACAATACTGTTGATAATGCCAAAGCCCTCCAGATTGCGCAGAAGTGCCTTGGCTCTGGATTTGCTGATATCGTTGGATATCAGCAGGCCCTCTCCCTTTAAGGCTGCACCGATGGCCGTACTTTTGCCTCCCGGTGCCGCACACATATCCAGAATCTTCTCCCCAGGCTGTGCATTCACAAGCTTTGCCGGCAGCATGGCGCTGGCCTCCTGAATATAGTAAAGACCTCCCTGATAATAAGGATGTTTTGAAAATTGCTTCTTATTCTCAAGATAAAATCCTGTCTCATTCCAAGGTACCTGCTTCAAATCCACGC
This sequence comes from Pseudocoprococcus catus, assembly GCF_902381825.1. Taxonomy (GTDB): domain Bacteria; phylum Bacillota; class Clostridia; order Lachnospirales; family Lachnospiraceae; genus Coprococcus_A; species Coprococcus_A intestinihominis. The sequence continues at coordinate 1,815,596 of NZ_LR698973.1, read as the reverse complement.
CCATCCGCTGAAGCAGCTCCTGGGGTTTTGTTTTCCATGTATTAATTCTTAATCCGTTATGGAAAGGCAGATCATAGCTCTTCAAAAATTCCGCATATTCTTCATCACCAAGCATCTGCTGCATTCTTTCCTGAAACTTCTCCGGAAATTGTATCATTGTATTCCTCCAGTTCACTTTCTATCTTATCATTTTACTCATCTGCTATTGTAATCTCTAATTTTTTTGACTCCTATTAGCCACTTTGCTTTTATCATTTTCTTTTATCAAAAAAATTTTCCGAAAATATCCTAATCCGGCCGCCTACAACTCGGCACCTGTATCCTCCAAAAGCGGACCGTTGTCTGCTGCATAAGTCGCCAGTTCATCACAGCGCTCATTCTGCGGATGACCTGCATGGCCTTTCACCCAGACAAATTTTACTGCATGGGGTGCCTTTGCCTGAAGAAGCCGCTTCCAGAGATCCACGTTCTTTACCGGCTCGTTTTTGCCCCGCTTCCATCCCTTTCTCACCCAGCCATCTACCCAGTGCTGGTTAAAAGCATCCACCACATACTTGGAATCCGAGTAAAGGGTCACATTGCACGGGCGGTTCAATGCCTCCAGGGCTATGATCACGCCAAGAAGCTCCATCCGGTTATTGGTCGTTCTGCGGTATCCCGCCGATAACTCCTTCACATGCAGCTGATTCTTTGGATCAATATATTCAAGAACAGCCCCGTATCCACCGGGTCCCGGGTTGCCTCTGGCTGCACCATCTGTATAAATCGTCACGTTCATATTTTATGTTCTCCTTTATTATTAAGTTTTAAGTCCTTTTGATTGCCTGTATCTAGTACATCGATAACACCTTCTATTAAGCGTTTCTTTTAGCAATCCCTTCGCTTGCATCCATTTTCCTGTCAGTCTTATCCCGACAGATTTACTACCGCTCATTTTAACATAAAAACGGCGGCAAAAAAAGCCCGCCGTGCAAATCTCACGATTTTTTGCATCGGCGGACAATAGCCTGCACCAGAAAGGCCAGTAAAGTTCCCGTCACCACTCCGACAAAATCAATCCATACATCTGTCACCTGAGAAGATCGTCCCAGTGAAAAAAGCTGGATTGTCTCATCTGTAAGAGCTGTCATCAAACCGGCCAGCAGGGGCCACCCGAGAAACCGCAGCGGCCGCGTGGTATAACCCTTCACCACCAAAAACAGCAGCACGCCTTCAATGGCAAACTCCGTGAAATGGGCTGTCTTGCGGACGATAAACTCCGTAAGGGCCGCCCCTTCACTGCCAAGAATACGTCTAAGCAATGCCAGCACCGCACCGCTCTTTAACGTGGAAGCATCCGCATTGTCCATGGAATTGCTGAAAATGAAGACAACCCAGAGGATGAGAAGGAGAACTGTGATGATTCTGTAGGTTGTTTTGTGATTTTGATTCGTATGCATTGTTTTAGTTTCCTTTTTTAGTATCTATATTTATTTCCATTTTGTGCAACAGCCTGCTGCACAAATTCTCTCTTTGAATATATTTCAGCAACTTTTTCTATGAATTTGTCGCTTCTCTCTATTATACCATCTATCTCTCATTCAGCAATACGCAAAAAAATGTCGAAAACCACCTGCCTTTCTGCGATTTTCGACATTTTTGACTTTGATCTTAATTATCTGCACAGCCTTACAGCCATCCGCAGACCAAACAGCTCGGCAATCTGCTATATAATAATAAAAATCACACTGCCATTGCCGTCGTTGACAATCTTCTGAATGGCCTCCTGCATCTTAACCTGACTATTCTCCGACATCCGGGTAACCTTCGTCTGAATGCCTTCCTCCACCAGCTGTCCCACAGTTTTGCCGAAAATCAATGTATCCCAGATGGCTTTCGGATCCTGTTCCTGACTATTGTTCATGGAGGTGATCAATTCTTCTGCCTGGGCCTGATCACCCACAATCGGCGCGATCTCCGTCTCAATTCCGGCTTTGATCATGTGAATCGAAGGTGCCTTTGCCTTAATCTTAAAACCATAACGATTGCCATGTTTAATGAGCACCGGAGGCTCCAGAAGCACCTCAGCTTTCTCCGGTGCCACCACGCCATATCCTTTGGCTCTGGCAGATTCCACCGCCTGAGATACCGCTGAATATGCTGTCTGATTTTCCGACAATTGGCGAAGAATCCTGTAAAAAGCATAGTCTCCCTTCACCGGCATTCCCATCCACTCTGACAGCAGCTCATAATAATATTTCTGATCGATCTCAAGATGAAAGATGACTTTCCCGTCGCTCATACTCACCGTTTCAATAAAACATTTCTTTATGTATGGGCAGGTCAGCTTCTCCTGCATCGGACGCACATCCTTCAGATGGCGAACATTCATCAGATATTCTCTGGCTGTATCTGCCACTGCCGTCTTGACTTCCCCCTCCTCCGGCAAAAGATCAAACCATTTCGGTGTATAAAAATCTATTTGAGATACCGGAAACTCCAAAAGCATCGTTGCCATAATCTTCTGGATATCTTCCTGCTTCAGCTGATCGCAGTTAAACGGCAAACATTTGATATCGTATTTTTCTTCCTTCCTGCGGCACAATTCCTGAGTTTCCATAGCATAAGGCCGGATTGTATTCACCACAACAATAAATGGCTTGCCAATTTGTTTTAGTTCACCTACAGCCATCTCCTCTGCCGCCGCAAAACTTTCCCCGGCAATCTCACCGAAACTGCCGTCCGTTGTAATCACAAGCCCGATAGTAGAATGATCCCGGATTACTTTCTGAGTGCCGATATGCGCCGCCTTTGTAAAAGGAATCGGATCCTCATACCACGGCGTCTTAACCATCCGGTCCTTATCATCCTCCATATGCCCCGACGCCCCATCCACCATAAAGCCAACACAGTCGATCAGTCGTATCTTCACCTGGATATCATCGGAAATATGAACCGAAACCGCTTCTTTCGGAATAAACTTCGGTTCCGTCGTCATAATCGTCCGCCCTGCCGCACTCTGAGGCAGTTCATCCCTGGCCTGTTCCCGTTCATGAACATTATCAATTCCCGGAAGCACCATCAGATCCATAAAACGTTTGATAAAAGTGGATTTTCCTGTACGTACAGGCCCTACAACGCCAATATAGATCTCGCCGCCCGTTCGCATCTGAATATCTCTATATACACGCAATTCATCCATAAAAATACCCCTTCCATAAGTATATTACAATCATTCCATATACTATATGAAAGAGGTATAACTCTTAGACGTATGAATTATCTCTATCAGAGAATACTTTCTCTCCTGAGCAGCAGACAATTTAAGGAACATATTCTTCTATAAATTCTAATGTTTAAAAGCTTCCGTCCCTATATCATCTGGTGTTGCCAAATTGACAGGCAGTCTATCGCCTTCATGCAGATACAGTTTATATTTTACACCACTTCGCTGAACAATCTTATAAGCATTCTCCCCGATCGGCTCAACCCTTGCAATTTCACGCCACATATCGAAATGTGTGATATCCGAAACACCGTTTGTATAGATTTTCTCCGGCAAAAACATCAGTACCACCCAAAGAATCGGCAGGCACAACAGACACCACTGCAAGATTCGTTCTAATCCACTGTCCGCTATCTTATCCGCGCTAAACCAAAGGCCAAAACCTGTATAAACGACAACCAAAACAACAGTCGGCACAATCAGCCATGGCTTCTTAAAATGCCACTGAGCCTTGAAAAGAAATGTTCCCTTTGACTTCGAAGGCAGAAGATACATCACAAACCTTACCAGAAAATACACTGACATCACCAAAATAAACGGCATCGTTCCCGAAACCAGAAAATCTCTCATAAACTGCCTCCTTTCAAACACCAATCATGACTGCATTAATATATATTAAGTATAACATGGCATCTCTCAGTCAGCAATCATTATCAGAAAATTTATGAGAAACGTCATAATTTTCTGTCATGCATTTGCAATTTTTCTAATCATTTGTACCATTGGACATTTTCCATCTGCTATATGCGATATTTCTTCAAAACCATTCACTGCATAAAATTGCATCAACTTTTCTTTTTCATGACATTCAATCATTACATATCTTCCACCTACAGCATCAACAGCAGCCATAATAACATCATACGCAGCCTGCAGCAATTCTGCACCTGAAATGTCATTATTTTGTACACTTGAATTCTTTGATAATTGCCCAATAAGATAGCAGGAAAAATCCTTAATCTGCTCTCCATGTATCTTAGCACTTAATCCATCAATCTCTTTCCGCTTTCGATTAGACACATCATATGGAACAGATAATATTTTCAACGCAATTGATATGTAACCATATATGACTATTTGATCTAAGCAAAAATTTGTTTCCATTAATTGATTCTCGTCACAAATTAAATAGGTTCTTGCTTTTGACAAACTCTCAAACTCAACTGCTCTACTATGTAAAAAATTTTCTATATCCTCATCTTTATTACAGGAAAAGGAAGATAAAATCTGCCTCAACAGCCCTTCATCTTCCTTTGTTGCTTCAATCAATGATGAGAGCGCAATGGACACCGTTTTAATAACTCTTCTCCTCGCTTTCTCTCATCACTAGAAAAAGGATGTTCTGAAATCGGCTTCTTCGGAGTATTGTCCGCCATAACTCTTGCCAACCGCTCCAATGACTCTGAATCACTAATTAAAATTCTTCTATCAAATGTATTCGTCGCCATAACCTTCCCCCATAATATTACTCAAAAATCATTTCCAATCTACTAATACTTATATTATATGCTGAATTTCGTGGATTCGCAATTAATTACTTTCTCTAAAAGCCGACATAAAACGCCATAATTTGACAATATCATATACCCTTCTATTCCATCTGATTCCTTAAGTAAAAAATTGCAAAACCCTCAACCTACAAAACGAATCCGTGTTCAACACTTTTCCTTATCGTATAGTTCTGATATTTCTCAGAATTATCAATGGCGTGCAGCCATCTACTTCAAATAAATAGGATGACAAATGAGAATATTCATACACAGGTGCTTCTAACACCTTCTCCGTTCCACTCCGGTCGGTGCTAACGAAAGTCCACCGGACCTTCAGCACCAGTACTTCGGTCCTGTCCTTTAGGACCTTATATACTGCTGCCAGTGTTAGAAAACGCAAGTGTGCCTGTGTTGAATTTCTCATTTGTCATCCTATTATTGATAATTTAGGACTGCACGCCTCTTTTTATTTTTTCTTTTTCTCAAATTTATTCTCTGTTCCATTCATCAGCCGCTTAATATTCGCCCGATGCCGCCACCAGGCCAGTGCCGTGAATATCAGACTGAGTCCAAACACCACCCACTGTCCAGGATAAAAGATCAGCATCAGAATCGGAAACAGTGCCGTAATGGTCAAAGAACCCACGGAGACATATCGTGTTGTAAAGAATACAACCGCAAATACAATCGCAGCGATCAGGGCGATGCGCACATCCAGTGCGAACATGAAACCACCGGTTGCCGCAATGCCTTTGCCGCCCTTAAAATGCATATAAAAGGGATAATTGTGCCCGAGAACAACGCCAAGAGCCGTGACAGTCTCCAGAATCTTCGTCACATCACCAAGTCCCGGGAACAGCAGATATCTCACAATCCAAACGGCAAATACTGCCTTCAGGGCATCCCCAAGAAAGACAATATAGCCGGCCGGCTTGCCCAGGGTTCGAAGGGTATTGGTTGTTCCGGCATTGCCGCTGCCGTAATTGCGGACATCAATTCCCTTGAATAATTTGCCATAGAAATAGCCTGTCTGAAAACATCCGAAAATATAACCCAGTACCAGACAGATAATGACTTTAATTGCCATTTTTAACCCTTATCCTTTCTTTCACGATAGATAAAGTGAAGCGGCGTACCGCGGAATCCGAAGGTTTCACGAATCTGATTCTCGATATAACGGGTATAAGAGAAATGTGTCAGTTCTTTATCGTTGATAAAGATGACAAATGTCGGCGGCTTGACAGATACCTGTGTAATATAGTAAAGACGCAGACGTCTGCCCTTATCTGATGGCGGCTGTTTCATGGCAACAGCCTCACTGAGTATCTCATTGAGGACACCTGTACCGACACGCATTGCATGATTCTCAATAACCGCATCGATGGTATCAAAAAGCTTCGGCAGTCTCTGACCTGTCTCTGCCGAGATAAACAGCATCTCTGCATATGGCATAAATGCCAGCTTCTCTCTGACATCCTTGGTAAACTTGTTCATGGTCTTGTCATCTTTCTCGATGGCATCCCACTTGTTCACTGCAATGATCATACCCTTGCCGCGCTCATGGGCAATACCTGCGATCTTGGCATCCTGTTCTGTCACACCTTCCTTGGCATCAATCATCAGAACCACCACATTGGCACGCTCCACCGCCGAAACCGTACGGATAATACTATAACGTTCAATATCCTCCTTGATCTTGCTCTTACGACGCAAACCTGCTGTATCGATGAAAACATATTCCTTGCCGTTGTGCTTGATCACCGTATCGATGGCATCACGTGTTGTACCGGCAATATTGCTGACAATAACACGATTCTCACCTGTCAGTTTGTTGATCAGGGATGACTTGCCTACGTTCGGCTTACCCACAATGGCAACATGCGGACGTTCATCTGCCTCTTCTTCTGCTGTACCCGGTTTAAAATGCTTGATGACTTCGTCCAGCATATCGCCCAGTCCAAGCTTGGAATTGCCGCTGATCGGCATCGGATCTCCCAGTCCTAAATTATAGAATTCATAGACATCCGCCATCATGGTCTTGAAATTATCCACCTTGTTGACAACGAGAACAACCGGCTTGCCTGAACGACGGATCATATTGGCAACCTGAAAATCCGCATCTACAACCCCCTGACGCACATCCGTCAGAAAGATGATCACATCCGCTGTCTCAATGGCGATCTCAGCCTGCTCACGCATGCTCTTCAAGATCAGATCATTGGTAGATGGTTCAATACCACCTGTATCAATCATTGTAAACTGTGTATTCAGCCAGTTTACATCTGCATAAATTCGGTCTCTTGTTACTCCCGGCGTATCCTTGACAATAGAAATCTGCTGTCCTGCCAGGGCATTGAATAAAGTTGATTTACCTACATTCGGCCTACCTATAATAGCCACAATTGGTTTACTCATCTATCTCACCTCTTCCCAGAATTTTATCTACCAGGTCCTGTCCGTTTGATTGTACAATCGAAATCGGAATTTGTAAAGTATTTTCAAGTTCAGGAATCGTTATATCATCCAAAAGTATCTGCACATCCTCACCACTTCGAAGAATATTGACCGGAAGCAGCAGCGTCTCACCGAGATCTTTGCCCTGAAGCTGTTCCTTCAGATCTGTTCCTGTCATCAGCCCTGAAACCGTTATCTGTTCTCCAAAAAAATGATTCACAATTTCATAGACATCTACGGTCACATTAGGGAACTTCCCACAAAGCTCTTCTGCCAGTTTTCGAATGGTTCCCACAGCAGAATGTCCTGTTGCAATCGTCACATGGCGCTTTTTGCTGTCTGTAACAGCTTCTTTCAGGCCCTCATGAAACTCCTCCGTCAGAAGCCGGATCATACCAACGCCATTTTCCAGCTGAAGATAACCGTCATAGCGTTCTTCCTCCGGCATCTCATATCCCGCCAGAAGATACCATTCATCCGAAGCATGGATAAAGTGTGTACCATACTCCTCATACAGCTTCTTCTGCCATTTCTCAATGCAGGCAATAACTTCTCTGGCGTCCTCCCTGTTAAAAGGTTCCAACGGATAAAGACCCTCTCTGTGGTCAGAAAGGCCTACCGGTACCACAGAAACGCTCTCAATGTTCGGGATAAAGCCGGACAGGTCACGAATACTTCTCTCCAGTTCTTCACCATCGTTGACGTTCTTGCAGAGAACGATCTGACCATTCATGATAATACCGCCCTCATAAAGTTTCTGAAGCTGCTCCATGATCTTGCCCGCAAAACGGTTGTGCAGCATCATACACCGCAGTTCCGGATTGGTTGTATGCACTGAAACATTGATGGGTTCCAGCTTGTATCGAATGATACGCTCCAACGCCTCGTCCTTCATGTTCGTCATAGTAATATAATTGCCCTGAAGGAAGGATAGTCTGGAATCATCATCCTTGAAATACATCGTCTCACGCATGCCCTTCGGAAGCTGATCGATAAAGCAGAAAATACAATTATTGCTGCAGGAGCGATAATCGTCCATCAGACTGGACTCGAATACGATACCGATATCTTCCTCGTAATCCTTCTCAATCTCCAGCACTTCTTCCGTTCCATCAGCCGTGCGGATCAGCATTTCAATATATTCATCATTGACCAGATAATGATAGTCAAACACATCCTCGATATCCTGGCCATTGATAGCAAGGACTGTATCACCGGGCTGCAGCTCCATTTCCTCTGCAATACTACCGGGAACAATTGACTGGATCACATGTAAATGTTTCTTCATAATTCTTCTACTCCGTTTTCTAAACAGACGTATCGATCAGGGACAGAAACGCAGATAAACCGCCTCTTTGCCCATTTGTCTTTCGATGGGACCACAAAAGGTTCGGATGACAAGCTGTGCAGAGATCTGTCACAGACAAATGTTCAGGAAGAATGCCTGCATCTGTCAGTACATACCAATTGGCTTTCCACAAATCCAGCTGATACTTGCCATTGCCTTTATCAAGCAAAATATCTGCTGCCTCATCGGCTGTAAAATTGGCTCTGAAAGCCTCCGCCACATCATCGCTGACCTCATAACAGCTCTGGCAGATAGAAGGGCCAATGGCTGCAACGATATCCTTCGGCTCAGAGCCATAGACCTCATGCATCTTCTCAACGGTCTTCTGTCCGATATGACCAACCGTTCCCTTCCAGCCTGAATGAGACAGACCGATGGCTTTTCTAACCGGATCAACAAAATAAAGGGGCACACAATCCGCATATGATGTCACAAGAACAATTCCCGGAACATTGGTGATCATGCCATCCACATCACTGTAATCCTGCGGTCTCAAAATGCCTTTGCCCCTGTCCTCCTCTGTGATGACACGGACATTGGTTGTATGCGTCTGATCAGATAAAACCATATCCTCCACACGCATATTCAGAGCAGCAGCCATTCTGCGATAATTCTCCAACACGGCATCCGGATCATCTCCGCGCTTGAAATTCAGATTCATCGACGAAAAAATACCGGTACTCACACCGCCTTTTCTCGTTGAAAAACCATGCTTCACAATGCCTGTGGCAGACAAATTCTTAAACTGTATATACGGCACGTGATTTTTCTCTTTTAATTCTGTTGTTCCGCTTCCTGTCACTGCTACCATCCTTTCGCTCCCTGATACTCAAATGCATTCTTATATAAAATCGGCCGTTCCTTCAAAAAAGCAACTACATCAAACCGGCAAAGCTGTTCCTCACTCACCTTATGCTTCAGCAAATATTGATCTGCAGCCAGACTGATCTGTCGCTGCTTCTTCCCATCAACTGCTTCAGAGGGTGACTGAACCCTGTCAGACTGTCTGTATTTGACTTCCACAAAAACAAGATAGTCGCCATCCATGGCGATCAGGTCAATCTCTGCATGACGGCATCGGTAATTCGTTTCCAAAATCCGATAGCCACAGGATATTAGGTAATCTGCAGCCTCCTGCTCATAATAATGGCCTTTCTCGACATGGTTCATACACCGTCCCCCACTAAATGAAATTGGATATAAAACTTCTTCTGTGAATCGGCGTTGGTCCAAATGTCTTTAGTGCCGCCACATGCTCCGCTGTTCCATATCCTTTATTCTTTGCAAAATCATACTCAGGAAACAGTTTGTCATACTCACGCATCATACGGTCCCTTGTCACCTTTGCAATGATACTGGCCGCTGCAATAGAAAGGCTCTTGGCATCACCCTTGATAATCGGCACCTGTCTGCCCTCAATGCCCGGAATGGTCACCGCATCATTTAGGAATACTTCCGGCTTCGGTGTCAACTGACTCACAGCCTCCCGCATGGCCACATAATCTGCCTGAAGAATATTAATCTCATCAATCGTCTCCGGTGACGCAATGCCTACACCCACACTGACAGCCTTCTCCATAATCTCATCGTACAATTCTTCCCGATTCTTCTCTGAAAGCTTCTTAGAATCATTGACATAAAGAATCGGACAGTTTATATCCAAAATAACAGCCGCTGCAACAACAGGACCGGCTAAAGGCCCCCGTCCGGCTTCATCAATGCCGCAGATAACACCGCATTCTCCATACTGTCTTTCATAAGAAAGCATCTTCTGCACACGATCAAGTTCTTTGTTGTACGCATCCAGCTTCTTCTGTGCCCTTTCCAGAATCTTGCCGACACCAATTCGACCATCTTCTCGATAAGTTGTCATCAATTCCGGCAGTGTTTCTATTGATGCATTCTTGAACTTATCTCTGATTATCTCAATCTTTTCCTGAATCAATTTCTATCATTCCTCTTCTGACTGAGGCGGCTGTTCCAGTGTCACCTTTCCAAGTCTGAGACTTCTGAAATCATCAATCAACATGGAAGCTGCCTTGTCGATATTCGGCTCTCCGCCTTTCATCAAACAACATTTGGCAATGGCAATATCCGCCAGTACCTTCACACTGTCGTCACTCTCTTCAATACCATAACGAGAAGCCATCGTTCCCGGATAATTCTTACTCATATAATCTGCCAGCTTCATGGCAAGTTCTGTAATATTAAGGATATCATCCTTGATCGATCCGGAAATAGCAAGCTTCTGTCCTACTGCCTGATCTTCGAACTTCGGCCACAAAATTCCCGGCGTATCCAAAAGTTCAACATTCTTGTTCAGCTTGATCCACTGTTTGCCCTTTGTTACACCCGGTTTGTTGCCGGTCTTTGTGCAGGCTTTGCCCGCATAGCTGTTGATAAACGTGGACTTTCCTACATTCGGAATACCCACGATCATCGCTCTGATCGGGCGATTCTTAATGCCTCGTCTGCGGTCACGTTCAATCTTCTCTTTGCACGCCTCATTAACAACACCGGTAACAGCTTTCATACCGGCACCGGTACGTGCGTTGATCTGAAGTACAAAAAATCCTTTTGCCTTGAAATAGCTCTCCCAAAGCTTTGTGTACTTCGGATCGGCCATATCTGATTTATTCAGAAGGATCAGCCTTGCCTTCCCCTTCGCCAGATCATCAATATCAGGATTCTTGCTGGCCAGAGGCAGTCTTGCATCCACCAGTTCAATCACAATATCAATAAGCTTAATATCTTCCTGCATCATACGACGTGCTTTCGTCATATGTCCCGGATACCACTGTATATTCATAAATTCTCCTGTTCTTAACTGTTCAATTTCAATAATGTCCTGTGTTTAATGTACCAGACCAAGGCGTGACAGTGGTGAACGAATCAGCCATACCTTTCCGAGAATCTGATCCGAATCAATAGTTCCTATACTGTCTAATCGGCTGTCATCCCGGTTATTATTATAATCATCACATAAAACAAAATACTCATTGTCCCCAAGGGGCTCACCCTTCTCGGCGACACCGGCATTCTCTATGGCCGCATCATTAAATGTCAGTTCCAGTTCAGTGTCATCAATATACACCTTGCCGTCTTTGATCTGTACAGTCTCCCCCGGAAGACCGATAATTCTCCGCACATAGGTCGGACTGTTCTCGGATGCACCGATTCTGACAGCAACAACATCCATCCGCTTCGGTGAACCTATCTTATAAGAGAGCTTATTCAGCAATACAACATCTTCATTCTGCAGTGTCGGGTTCATCGACTGATCAATGATCACTGTCTTAATACCAAAACCACGCACCGCAAAAACACCAAGTGCAATAACTATCAGCAGCCCAAGAAGCCAGATACCGACATGGATCAATGTCTTCTTAATCTTCTCTGCACGCTTTTGCTTCTTTGATAATGGAACTTTTCTCATTTACCGCCCTCACTAAAGAAAATGGGACAAGTACATATGTATTTGTCCCAATTATCTTACTTCTGTGTTTACTGATTATTTAACCAATTCTTTAACTTTAGCTTTCTTACCAACTCTGTCTCTTAAGTAGAACAGTTTCGCACGTCTTACTTTACCACGTCTTGTAACTTCAATCTTCTCAACGATTGGGGAATGAAGCGGCCATGTCTTCTCAACGCCGATACCGTTAGAGCTCTTTCTAACTGTAAATGTCTCACGGTTGCTGCCGTTCTGTCTCTTAATAACAGTTCCTTCGAAAACCTGTGTTCTTTCTCTGTTGCCTTCTTTTACTTTAGCATATACTTTAACTGTATCGCCAACAGAAAATGGTGTAATATCAGATTTTAACTGAGCTTCTTCAATGCTTTTAATAATATCGTTCATAATGAACCTCCTTATAATATCCAGATGTTCTTAATGCATTCTCCTGCAGCAGAGGACCATCCATTTCTTACAATTACCGCCGGTGCCAAATATCACTCGTACATCAGCTAAAGAGCAACTGCAGTGATACGCTTACGCACCAGCGCATTACATTTTATCATAGGATTCACTGAAATGCAAGTCATTTTGACGATTTTCTTTGATTCCTTCAAAATTTTCACAATGTATCATCAGAATTTTCCAGCTCTGACAGATATTCTCTGTCCTTCTTCGTCAAAGCCTCCTGTACTTCCTCCTGTTCCAGCAGTTCCGGCCTTCTCTCAAAGGTTCGCTTCAAAGACTGCTGTCTGCGCCACTTCTCAATATTGCCATGATGCCCGGACAAAAGGACTTCCGGTACCTGCTTGTCATGCCAGATCTCCGGCCTTGTATACTGGGGATATTCCAGAAGACCATCCTGGAAAGAGTCATACTCCGCAGATTCACTGTTGTTGAGTACCCCCGGTACCAGTCGGGCAATGGTATCGATCATCACCATGGCCGGCAGTTCGCCACCGGTCAGAACATAATCGCCAATAGAAAGATGGTCTGTGACAATCTCATCCAGCACACGCTCATCAATGCCCTCATAATGACCGCAAAGAAAAATCAGAGATTCCTCCTTTGACAATTCTTCAGCAATTTCCTGGCTGAAAACTCTGCCCTGAGGCGTCATATAGATCACACGGGGCTTTTTATCCATCTTGCCGACGATATCCTGATAGCAGGCATAAATCGGCTCCGGCTGCATCACCATACCTGCGCCTCCGCCATAAGGATAATCATCCACATGTTTATGCTTATCCAGAGAATAATCACGGATATTCACTGTATGCAGGCCGATGGTCCCTTTTCTGACGGCACGGCCGATCACACTGTCAGAAAGTCCCTGCATAATCATATCCGGAAATAATGTCATTACATGAAAATCCATACTTCTCTCCTATCAGTCAACAAGTCCAGGCATGATATGAGCTGTTACCTGCTGCCTCTCAAGATCCACATCCAGGATGCATTCATCAATGACCGGCAGCAGTACTTCTTTGCCATTTGGGCATTTCACCGCATACACATCATTGGCCCCTGTCTGAATCACATCTGTCAGAACGCCAAAATCTTCACCTTCATCTGTCACAACCTTCAGTCCGATCAGATCACAGATGAAATATTCATTCTCTTCCAACTTTACTGCCTGATCTCTGGTAACAAGAAGATCCTTGCCCTTATACTGCATCACTTCATCAATGGATGCTATCTCTTTGAACTTTAAAATGACCATCTGTTTGAAGAACTTGACACTTTCTATATGAAGCTCCTTATATTCTCTGCCTGTATCGAGGATACAGGTCTTCAGCTTCTTAAAACGCTGTACATCATCTGTTGTAGGAAATACCTTGGCTTCTCCTCTCACACCGTGAGAAGACGAAATAACACCTACGCGCAAATATTTTTCCATCGTTTTCCTTCCTTTATATATAAAACCGGGAAATTCCCACAAATCATTCCATGTGATATCTCAATTAAATCATCTATGACACAAAAAGCCGCCGCATATTCCGAAAGGCCAAAACCTTTCCAGAACAACCGCGACAGCTCCCAGTTTCTACTGCAATATTTCTACAATGACTTTCTTATCATCCTTAGACGCTGCAGATTTGACAACGGTACGGATTGCTTTCGCGATACGTCCCTGCTTGCCAATAACCTTTCCCATATCATCAGGAGCCACTTTGAGCTCTAAGACGATAGACTTGTCAGTTACAGTTTCTGTAACGACAACTTCTTCCGGGTGATCTACGAGTGAAGTAGCAATAACTTCTACTAATTCTTTCATTACAGATTCCCCCACTGTAAATCAATTATTTAATGATGCCAGCGTTCTTGAAAAGTCTGCTAACGATTTCTGTTGGCTGAGCGCCTGTAGATAACCATTTCTGAGCGAGCTCTTCGTTAACCTTTACATCACTTGGTTCAACGTTTGGATTGTAGTAACCGATCTCTTCGATGAATTTACCATCTCTTGGGGATCTGGAATCTGCTACGATGATTCTATAAAAAGGAGCCTTCTTCTGACCCATTCTTCTTAATCTGATTTTAACTGCCATGTTCTTTCACCTCCTGAAAAAATTAATTATATACTAAAAGGAAATTTGAATTTTCCTCTTTTGCCTGCCTTAGGTAAGCTTCCACCAAACTGCTTCATCATCTTCTTCATCTGTTCAAGCATCTTGGCCAACTTGTTCACTTCACTGATATCCACGCCTGCACCCTGTGCAATCCGCTTCTTGCGGCTCGGATTGATCAAATCCGGATTCGCACGTTCCTGCGGTGTCATGGAAAGAATAATTGCTTCAATCCGGCTGAACTGACTGTCATCAACCTCAACATTCTTCAGCTGACTGCCTACACCCGGAAGCATGGAAAGCATATCTGCAATGCCGCCCATATTCTTCACCTGATTCAGTGATTCCAACAGATCATCATAACCAAATGTCGCCTTCTTGATCTTCTGATTCAGCTCTCTGGCCTTATCCTCATCAATCTGGCTCTGAGCCTTGTCGATCAATGTCAGGATATCACCCATACCAAGGATTCTTGATGCCATACGATCCGGATAGAACTGCTCAAGATCAGAGAGTTTCTCACCCATACCAACATACAGAATCGGCTTGCCTGTCACTGCTCGGATAGATAATGCCGCACCGCCTCGGGTATCGCCGTCCATCTTCGTCAGAATCACACCATCCAGCTCAATCTGTTCATTAAAAGACTTCGCAACATTGACTGCGTCCTGACCTGTCATGGCATCCACAACAAATATTGTCTGGTCTACCTTGATAGCCTTCTGAATATTCGCCAACTCTTCCATCATGGTCTCATCCACATGAAGTCGACCAGCTGTATCGAGAATCACCACATTCAGATCATTGTTCTTCGCATGCTCAATGGCTGCCTTCGCAATATCAACGGGATTCTGATGATCTCCCATGGAGAAAACAGGCACACCCTGCTTCTCACCGTTCACCTGCAGCTGTTTGATGGCTGCCGGTCTGTATACATCACAGGCTACCAGCAGAGGCTTGCGTCCCTTTGCTTTCAGCTTGCCTGCAATCTTCGCAGAAGTGGTCGTCTTACCTGCACCCTGTAGACCAGCCATCATAATGACTGTCAGTTCGTTGCTGTTGTTCAGCTTGATCTCTGTAGTCTCACTGCCCATGAGAGCAACCATCTCTTCATTGACAATCTTAATGACCATCTGTCCAGGTGTCAGACTGTTCATCACATCCTGACCAACTGCCCGCTCTGTCACGGAGTTAATAAATTGCTTCACAACCTTAAAGTTAACATCCGCTTCAAGAAGCGCCATTTTAACTTCCTTCAGTGACGCTTTCACATCTGCTTCTGTTAAACGGCCTTTGCTTCTTAAGTTTTTAAATACATTCTGCAATTTGTCCGATAAACTTTCAAATGCCATAGCTTCGCCTCCGGTTCTACAATTCTTCTACGATTGTATTGGACAGCATCTCAATCCTGTTAATACACTCTATCATCCTCTGATGATCCTCCTGATGCTCAAGAATCTCGTTCGCATAATGATTGATCTCTGCGACGCGTTCCTTCGTATGAATAAATTTCGCAACAAGATGAAGCTTCGCTTCATATCCCTGAAGCTGTTTCCTGCAGCGTCTGACAATGTCATACACGCCCTGCCTGCTGATCTCACGATCTTCCGCGATTTCACTCAGGGACAGATCATTCAAAACAAAATCCTCATAGATCAGCTTCTGATGTTCTGTCAACAGCTCTCCATAAAAATCATAAAGCAACGCTTCTTCAATAAATTTCTCCATAAAACAGCACCACCTGTAAAGTATTTTTACTTTACAGGTGGTATTGTATCGCAGATACCCTCTATTTGTCAACAGTTTTTTTTGAAAATTAATGCAATTCTTCTATGATTAATCATCACTGTCGATTTTGTATCCCAATCCGCGGACGGTTTTGATATACTTCGGGTTGGCCGGGTCATCCTCGATCTTAGCACGGATATTGGAAATATGAACCATCATTGTCCGGTCATCATTTTCATAATATCTGCCATTGATGCATTCACACAACTGTGTTTTTGTAAAAACCCGTTTCGGAGAACGCATGAGTTTCGCAAGGATTTTCAATTCCGCTGATGTCAGAGAAAGCACATTGCCGTTTTTTCTCAACACAAAAGCCTCCGTATCCAACACCAGTTCCCCCACGCGCAATACCATCGTTTCTCCGGGTATTCTGCCGCCACATCCAAGTTCATAGTAGCGCCTTAACATAGCCTGCACCTCTGCTATAACCTCCAGAGGATTGTACGGATTTATCACACAGGCATCTGCCCCAAGATTCAATCCCAGAATACGATTGGCATCATTCTCTTTATCTGCGATCAATATGATCGGCAGATTACTCTTCAAGCGGATCACTCTGATCAATTCATATATGTTGAGACTTTTCATCATCATATCAATCAGAATCAAATTCGCCTTCTGATGCCCGAAACAGACATTAAACATCTCCTCATTTTCTGCAATATCAACCGTAAACCCATTGCTGTTCAAATGCAGCATAAGCAATTCCTTTGTTTCTCTGTCATCCGCCACAAGTAATATATTATACCCCATAATGTGTAGTTCCTTTCACAGTCCTATCCGGCAAACAGCCTGCCCCCCAACTGTTATTTCTTGCAATGGGATATCTCATATGCTGTTCCATCAGCAATTTGCTGATCATATCTTCCCAATGCATCATTCCATTGACTGTATGCCGTCTCCTGACGGTGATCCGTCAGTGTATTTTTACTGTGGAAGAAAGCGCCCAACCAGTCACTGACCTGCACGGCACCTGTATGATTCAAATGGTCGCCTTTATCACGAGTATCCTTCTTCCAGTCTATCTTCACCTGATCCGGCATCAGATTCAGATCATAATATTCCAGTCCATATTGATCAGCCAAGGCCTGTATGCCATTGTGTTTGGCATAATTCCAGTTCTTAATGCTCGGTGTGCTGACCAATATCAGCTCAACATTATTTTTCCTGCACAATTTGATCATCTGCTCAACATAATATTGGTTGATGGCCGAGATCTTTGCTTTCTGATCTGTCTGCTTCATATAGTCTTTCAAAGCCGCAGTTGCCACTTTGTTCTCATACCGGTAACCCTTGTAGTCATTGGTCCATGTATAGTTGACGGATCCAGTAAAATCATTGAGCGTCAGACTCTTCCAGCGATCATGATACCTGAAAATCTGAAAATACTTTTCCAGCTGGGACTTAAGAACCTTTTCATAGGCAATCTTCCGATACAGGGCATTCGTTTCAAGAATGACATACTTCGGGGACTGCTTTTTCAGAGCCTGGGCCAGAAAACGCTCTGTATCATAAAGATGCTGGCCGCCGGTTCCGCAGACATAACCTGCATAGCCGTATTGACGCCAGATCTCCATCGGTGTGATCGAACTGTAGGTCTCGCTGTCTCCCACTACCAGATAATCCATCGTGTTGTCCGGTTCCCCAAGAATACCATTACTCTGTACCGCTTCCATTCCTGTCGATTTCTGATTATCCTTCGGCACAAACACCTTGGACAAAAGCATCAGAATGACCATAAAGATCACACAGAACAGAATAAAACGCAAAGCTGTCTTTAAATATCTCTTCATCTGCTGTCCCTCCTAAAATCCTGCATAAATCGGATCGACCGGTGTATAATTCATACCATACGCACCAAATATAATACAGAATAAAATAAGTCCGTAGACAACAGCCCATCGAACAACAACCTTTTTCTCTGCCAGTTTCTGACGAATGCAGATTTCTCTTTCGTTGGCAATGCTGATCACCAACACAATCAATACCGAAACCGCCACAATCAGGAAATCATACTTGTCCATACCAAGATTCAGCAGCGTACCGTCTGTAAAGGATCTGAAGTTGAAATCTGTGAACATCTTTTTCAGCATACGCATGGCAATCCTGAGACTGCCGGCTCTGAATATCAGCTCACCAATACATACAAGCAATGCGGTTCTTACGATTCTGAAACACTTATAGCCACCTTCTTCGCGGCGAATATGCAGCTTCTCAAGGAGCTTCTTAGTATAAGGTTCAACCGCATTGGCAGAAGCGATCAGTACAAAGTGATACATGCCGAAACAAATGTAATGCCATCCAGCACCATGCCATAATCCATTGAACAGCCAAACAACAAAAAGTGCAATAGAACCGGCAATCAATGGTCCGAAATGATTACCGATTTTCTTCCTTGCCTTTGATGTAAGACGTTTCATAGGCTTTGACATAGAAATCGGGTAGAAAATATAATCTCTGAACCATGTACCCAATGTAATGTGCCAGCGTGTCCAGAATTCCGAAATACTCTTTGAAAAAAACGGACGTTTAAAATTCTCCGGAAGAACGATACCAAAGAGTTCCGCACTTCCGATAACCACATCCATGGTTCCCGAAAATTCCATATAAAGCTGACAGGTATAAGCAATAGCAGCCACAACCATCATGCCGCCATCATAATCCGCATAACCGGAATACAGTGTCTTGATCATAATGTTCAATCGGTCTGCAATGACCATTTTCTTCATGACACCATACAAAATACGTTCAGCACCAAAGACAAGATTCTGAACACTGCTTCTTCTGCCTTCCCATAAGCTTACCGCATCATCATTATATCTGCAGATCGGGCCCTCCATCATGGACGGAAAGAAAGCCATATAAAGCGCCAGCCGTCCGATATTCTTATCCGGCTTCAGCGTTTCCCTGTAAACATCCAGAATATAGGACATCGCCTGCATGGTGTAAAAAGAAATACCGATCGGCATCACCATTTTAGGGATCTTCCATGTCCAGTCAACCCCTGCCAATGCCAGCAACGAATTCAAATTCTGACCGAAAAAGGCCGTGTACTTCAGCACAAGCAGCGTTCCTATATGTATGCAGACAGCCAGGAAAATAACCCATCTCTGACGACGTATATATTCAGCTTTCACAGCCTTTCTTTTAGGGCGCTCTGTTTCGGCAAGAATCCGATTACGTTCTTCCTGAAGGCTTGACAGCCACAACCCAAAATGATGGATTGAAAATGTAGAAATAAGCAAAAACAAAATCAATTTGCCGCTGATACTCCAGAAGAACAGGTAACTTGCCAGAAGCAATACCACCGGACGCAGTTTCTTAGGGACAATATTATATAAAAATACAACTGCCGGAAGAAATACCAACAGATATAACGGTGCAACGTAGGACTTCATTTCTAGCCCTCTTCCTGAAGTCTTTCAACCATTGCCGCAATTGCATCCACTGAATTAAAATTGGATGGAATAATCTCAACTGTAGGAATTGTTACATCAAATTCATCTTCCAGTTCAGCCACCAATGATAAAACATCCAAAGATGTCAGAATATGGTCATCAATTAATGTCTGACATGTCTCATAATCTGCCTCCGGCTGGATATCCTCTAAAATCTCAATAATCTGTTCTTTCATCATTCATAATCTC